>DASPMF010000027.1:0-7462 GCA_035627155.1 Burkholderiales bacterium
GCATCAACGTCGCGCAGCGCATCATGGATTTCGCCGAGGAAGGCGAGCTTCTGGTGTCCCGCACGTTCCAGGAAGTGGTCGCGCTCATGTCACGCGACTACGCATCCATGTTCAGCCACGCCGGGACGCGGACGGACAAGCACGGGCGCACGCACGAGGTCTACGCCGTGCATCAAAGCGTGCGCGTGGCGCGGCGCGTCGCGGAGCTGCAGGCGCGGTCCTCCCCGAGGGCACAGCGCAACGCGTCGTCGTCGGCGGCGCCGGCCGTCGTCTCGGATACCGGGACGCACCTGGTCGTCTCGGGCTATAGCGAGGGCGCGGTGATCGAGGCGCTCGAGAAGCTCGCCGCGGACGGTCGGCGGATCGCGGCGCCGCCCGCCAGGATCGGCGACAAGTGGTTCGCTTCCGTGGACAAGCCCGAGGCCGCGGGCGCGAAGGTCGAGGTGCTCGGGCTCAAGCGCATCATCAGCGGCCCGTCCCGCGACTCGGTGGAGCAGAAGATCAAGGAGCTGCAGGAGTACGGCGCGGTGGTGTTGCACGACGCCGAATGCGTGGACGGCATCTGGAGCGCCGTGTGCGAGATTCCCTCCTAGGTCACAGAGTGACGCACGCCTTCTCGTAGCTCGCCTCGCCCATCTTCCCTTCCTCGAAGATGCCGTGCTCGCGGATCCACTCGAAGGAGCCTTCGTAGGCTTCCTTCGTGTACGGCTCGAACACGATGCGCTCGCCGGGGCCCCAGCGCCGCGTGTCCATCTGCTCCTGGAAGCGGTCCGGGAACTCGTGGCGGTAGTGGTGCGTGTAGAGCTCGGGCCGCACGTCGATGTCGCGCTGCGCGCGGCGTAGCGCGCGGAAGTACTTCTTCACGTCTTCCGGGTCCGGGTCGCCGGTAAGCATCGTCGCGATCATGAAGGTGGTATCGATCACCTTGCGGAAGCCGAGCTGCTCGAGGAAGTAGTAGGGGCCGCTGAAGAGCGCCGCCGCCGGCACCTGGCGGTCCACCAGCTTCTCGAGGCGGCCGAAGAGGATGCCGTCGGCGAAGGAGAGCTTGATGTCGCCCGGCGCGATGTACTGCTCCAGCGCCTGGATCGTCGAGTAGTGGCTGCCCGACTGGTAGCCGACCGAGATCGGCACGCCCTTCAGCTGCTCGGGATGGCGGATGTCGGACTCGGGCGGCACGAACACCGCCGCCGGCGCGACCGAGTACGCGTCGGCGTAGAGTCGGCCATGCCCCTTCGAGGCCGCCACGTTGACCGTCCAGTGGCAGGCGCAGCTGACGTTCGCCTCCAGGCCCTTCTCGATGTTCTGGAACGCGCCCGAGCGGTCGGGCGTCTTGTGCGTCTTCCATACGCCGCGGAACTCGTAGTCGAGCCCCTCGTCGCGGAAGTAGCCCTTCTCCTCAGCGACCCACTCCTGCAGCCTGAAGTGGGGCGAGATCGCGAACTTCTGCCTGGCCTTGTTCATCCTTGATCCTCTTCTCCAGTGTCCTGCGGAAATGTGCCAGGGGGGCGTCCGAGACGATGCCGTGGAACTTGAACGACGGGTCGGCATCCAGCATCTCCTGCTGGCCCTCGATGATGAACTTGTCCTCCATGAAGCCCTGCACCATCGAGTCGCGCAGGGAAAGCGCGATGGTGCCGTCGTGCAGGTCGTGGTCGTGGAGGTAGTTCCAGAAGAAGTGCGTGGAGCGGCGCGTCTCGGGGGTGAAGAACTGGCAGTTGCGGTATTCCTTCGCGCCCTCCCGGTTGCCCTTCTCGAGCCCGAGGCCCGCGGGGGCGAAGAGCGACTCGAGGAAGAAGATGCCGGGCACGTGAATGCGGCCGATGTTGCGCCGGTCGACGTGCGATACGCCGCGCCAGAACTTCTTGAGGAACGGCGGCATCGGCGCGTTCATGTGCCAGCGCTCGACGCGGAAGCCGTCGCCGAGCCGCTCGACCGCGAGCGGCTTGGACTTGAACGCGTACTCCTCGGTGCCGCCGAGCGTCTTCGTGTGCACGAAAGCGAGGTGGGCGAAGTCGGACAGGTTGTCGACGATGAGGAGGTAGTTCGCGTCGTAATGCATGTAGTCCGGCACGCCGCGCCACGCCGGGTTCTGCAGGTAGGGAATATCGAGGATGAGCGACGGATCGGCCTTGGCCGGATCGCCCATCCAGACCCAGACGATGTCCTGCTTCTCGACCGCCGGGTAGCTGCGCACGCCCAGGCCCTTCGGGATGTTGTCCTGGCCCGGAATCTGGATGCACCTGCCGCTCGGGTCGAACTTGAGGCCGTGGTACATGCAGCGGATGTCGTCGCCTTCCATGCGGCCGTTGGACAGCTTCGCGCCGCGGTGGCAGCAGCGGTTGTCCAGGGCGACCACGCGGCCGCTCTCGCCGCGGTAGACCAGCATCGGCTCCTCGAGGATGGTGCGCGCCACGAGCTTGCCGTCGATGAGCTCGTGGTTCCACGCAGCCATGTACCAGCAGTCCATCAGGAACGTTCCGGCGGGCGCAGCCATGAGGGCCTCCTTTTGTTCCTGCATTAGAGACCTCTTCGCGCCTTGGATAAATTGCCAATCGTGGATTCATTGTTCAGAATCCCGGACAATGGATTGGAACGACGTCGAGGCGTTCTGCTGCGTGATCGAGCGCGGCGGGTTCACGGCGGCCTCGAAGGCCCTCGGCCGGCCGAAGTCGAGCGTCAGCGCCTCGGTGGCGCGCCTGGAGACCGAGCTCGGCGCGCGCCTCCTGCAGCGCACGACGCGGCGCGTCCGACCGACCGAAGCCGGCGAATCCCTGTACCAGGACACCGGCGGGGTGTTCCAGCGCCTGCGCGAGATCCGGCTCGACGCGATGGCGCGCGGCAAGGCAGTGGGCGGGACGCTTCGCATCGCGGCGCCGTACGAGTTCGGCGCCCATCACCTCGGCGCGGTCGCCTGCTCGATGCTCGGGCGCTATGCCGACCTGCACGTCGACCTCGACGTCGAATACGGGCGTGTCGATCCGCTCGACCGGCGCTACGACATCGTCTTCACGCAGTTCGACGAGCCGCGCGACAGCGGGCGCGTGGCGCGGCACACCTACGCGGTGCAGCGCGGCCTCTTCGCCGCGCCGTCGCTCCTCGAGAAGGCGCGGCCGCTGCGCGCCCCGGAAGACCTCGCGGACCTGCCGGCGATCGCCTCCACGGTGGATGCGGAATGGTCCTTCACCGATGCGCAAGGCATGGAGCACCGGGTGCCGATCCGTCCACGCCTTCGCACCGTGAACGCCGAGGTGCGCCGCCGCGCCACCGTCGAGGGGCTGGGCGTCTCGCGCATCGTCCGGACCTTCTGCGCATCGGAGGTCGAGCAGGGCAGGCTCGTGGAAGTGTTGCCTGACTACGAGTGCGATCCGCTGCGCTTCCATGCGCTGCTTCCCGGGCGGCGGCTGATGCCGCCGAAGGTCCGGGTGTTTCTCGAGACCCTCGCCGCGACCTTCCCGGCGCTGCAGAAACGCTAGCGCCGGTGCTCGTCGAGGAGGTCGGTGCAGCGCAGGAAGACGGAGTCGGGCGGCGTCGCGCGGCCGTTCAGCCAGTCGTCCACGGCCTTTACATCCACTCCTAGATATTTCGCGAGCTGTTGCTCGCCGCCGAGCAGCTTGCACGCGTCATGCAGGCAGCGCACGTAGATGTGCGCGTTCTTGTGTGTCGATGGGCATATGTCTTGCACCCGGGCATCATGCCCGGATCACGCCGCCGCACGTGTAGTGCGCGCGAGATGCTTTCTATAGTCCATCCGGTGACGGGCGCAGCGCCGTGACCTCGATCTCGATCAGGATCCGCTCCTCGAGTAGGCCGGCCTGGACCATCGTCGCGGCGGGCCGCGCCTTGCCGAAGTACTTCGCCAGCACCGGCCAGCAAGCCTTGAAGTCCTCGCGGCGCGGCAGGATGTAGCGCGCGCGCACCACGTCGTCCACGCCGGCGCCCGCCTCCGCAAGGGCGGCGGCGATGTTCTTCATGCACTGCTCCGCCTGCGCGGCCACGCCCGGCGCAAGCGTCATGGTCGCGTAGTCGAACCCGGTCGTGCCGGAGACGAAGATCCATCGCCCATCGACCACGGCGCGGGAGTAGCCGATCTCGCGCTCGAAGCTCGATCCGGAAGAAATCAGTCGTCGGGACATCGGAAGTTCCTCCCTATGGCTTTCCATGGCAATGGGTGATCGATTCCTGCACGGCGCAGCACCCAGGCTACGAACGTATTGCTGTTCGGTCCCGGCCACGCCAGGTAGCGGTTCCGGAACGGATACCGCTTTTCCGCGCCTTCCAGAACTTTCTTCAACCGGTGCGCGTCGTCGCCGGTCCACTCGGCGGCAATGGTGCTCGGCCCGCCGCCCACATCCGCTTCCGGGGCCTTGAGGTTGCAATGCAGGTGGCCGTAGCTCAGGCCGCCCGAATCGCGAGACTGCCACACCTCCCAGCGGTCGCAGCGCTCTCCGTCGACGACGGTGAACCAGTAGTGGACCGCGACCAGCCCGGCGGGCGCCGGGAGGGTCGCGTAGTGGAGTCGGACCTTCAAGAGGCCCGAATCATAGCCTTCAGTTCGAGACGATCCGCTTGACGAGGGCCTCGTTCATGCTGGCGAGGCCCTGCAGCGCCAGGCGCGCGGTCTGCGTGCCGTCGAGCTGCAGCTCGTAGTCCTCGCGCCTGGTCTTGTTCGCGCCCATGCCGGCGAGGTTGGTGAGGATGCCGACCGCGCGTCCGGTGGCGTCCTTGTCGGTGTCGTACCCGCCGGCCAGGGACCAGCGGGCGAAGGTGCCCGGCACCGGGATCGCCTGGCTGGTGTAGTAGCCGCCGACCATGGTGTGGTTCATCACCGCCTGCACGTCCGGCGCGCCGCTGATCGCCATGCCTTCTGAGGCCGAGGCGCTCGACCCGCGTCGCGTAATGCTGGACCCGGAGCCCGAGGACTCGAGCGCGGCGATGTTGACCGCCATCGAGACCGCGATCGCGTCGAGGTTCTTGTCGCGGTACTCGCGACGCTTGCCGTGGTCGCCGCCGCCGATGCCGCCGAAGCCGCGCGCATGCATCTTCATCCCGGTGGGCGCCACGACGAGGTACTTGCGTTCCGTATGGCCGAGGTTCTTCTCGTAGAACACCGGTTTCTCCGGCGTGCTCGCGGCCTCGGTGGCCTCGTAGATCGCCCCGTGCTCCTTGACGAAGGGCTCGGCCTCCTCGACCTGCAGGCCGGCGGCGCGCAGGCGCGCCTTGAAGTCCTCGAAGGCCTTGTCGGTGATCGCCTGGAAGGCGGCGATGTCGTACTTCGGCACGACGTAGTTGACGCGCGCCCGGGTCGAGCCGTAGTCGCGGCCGGGGAGGTATCCGCCGCGGGTGCTTGCGCTGACGGTGCCTGCGACCTCGAAGAGGACCCGGAACTCGGAGACGTAGAAGCGCTTGCCCTTCAGGTCGACGTTGCCGCCGCTCCACTCGAGCGCCGCCGGGATCGGCGTCACCGGCTCGGCGATCGCGACCTTGACCGTGTCCGCGGTCAGCGGCGCGAACGGCTTCTCGACCGGGACCGCGGCGACCGTCTTGAATTCCTCCTCGCTGAGCGCCTTGCCTTCGCCGCCCGCCGCGCAGTCCTTGGCCGCGGCCAGCCTGGCCAGGAAGTCCTTCCGCGCCTGCGCCTGCACGGCCTTGTCCTTTGCCGCCGCATCGGGCTCCATCTTCTTCTCGGCGGTCTGCTGCGCGACCGCGCCGGTCACCTGGCCCACCACGCTGCCCAGCGCTCCGAAGAGCCCGCCGACGCTTTGCGCGATGGCGCCGCCCGCCACCTGGCCGCCGACGTTCGCCGCCGTTCCGGCGGCCGTCTTGCCGGCCGAGTTCTCCGACGTGCCGGCCTTGACGTGCTCGTCCATGGCGGCGCTTTCCCTCGCGATGGCGGGGCAGTCGAGCGCGGGGTCGGTGCCTTGCACGCGCTCGATTGCCTGCGCGAGCGCGCCGGTCGAGAAGAGCGCAGCGATCAGGGCGGCGATGCGTGGAATCACGGTTTCTCCCCAGGGAGTGTTATTGGTATGGGGCGCGATTCTAGGGAGGCGCGTGCGGCGGCGCGCGGGCCGCTCACACACTTTCACAGCGCTATTCGAGCCAGTTGCCGGCTTCGAACGTCACGTAGGCCTCGCCCTCCGAGAAGGCCACGCCGGCGGGGTCGCCGCCTTCCTTCACCGCCTTGAGCTGCTGCTCGGCGAAGCGGCGCAGGAACGCGATCCCCTTGTCGCTCGTCGCGAGGTGCTCCTCGGAATGGAAGGTGATCGCGCCCTGGCCGGTCTGCGCCTCGTAGTCGCCGGGAAAGCGCCGGTGCTCCTCGGGCGTGAGCTCGGACCAGGGCTTGCCGTTCATCCTCGAGCGGAAGCGCGACAGCTCGCCCGGCTCGCTCACGCGCCCGGCGACGTAGATGCGGAAGTGCGTGTCGTCGATCGGCAGCGTCCAGCCGATGGATTCGACGCGGTCGTACTTCGCCACGCGCGGATTGGGCACGACGCGCAGCGTGGGGAAGACGGCCTCCGTGACTCGCCGGTGGGTCTTGCGGTTCTCGAGAAGCCTGAAGGACGTGACCTTCACGCCGCGCTCTGTCGTCGTGAACTCCACCTTGGGCATGATGCCCATCTGGGAGGTGAATTGCGCGCCGGAGAACGAGCCGTGCAGGACCGGAACGTGGAAGGGGTCCACGACGTTCTCCCAGTGCTGGAACCAGTTGCAGTCCACCACCTGCGGGCCGCCCGCGCCGATGCTCGAGTCGTCGGCCTCGACGCTCTCGCCGGGCGCGAGGTTTTCGAGGCATTCGTAGCGCGGCAGGAGCGGCTTCTTTTCCGCGGGCCCCATGTAGGCGAACACCAGGCCGTAGCGCTCCTCGACCGGGTACCAGGGCTGGCGCACGCGGTCGCGCCGCGGCCCGCCGCCCTCTTCGCACGGCTGGTCGAGGCAGCGGCCCTGCACGTCATAGAGCCAGCCGTGATAGCAGCAGCGGATGCCGCGCTCCTCCACCTTGCCGTAGTAGAGCGAGGTGCCGCGATGCGCGCAGCGCGGGTAGAGCAGCCCGGCCTTCCCGTTCCCGTCCCGGAAAAGGATCAGGTCTTCTCCCAGGACGCGCACTTGCCTCGGCGTGGCACCGGCGTCGGAAGAAATTCCCACCGGATGCCAATAGCGGCGGAGCAACTCGCCCATCGGCGTGCCGGCGCCGACGAGCGTCAGCTCCTCGCGGAACGTGGGCTTCGGGCGCCCGTAGGCCGTGCCCGCGTCCATCTACTGGATCTTGAGGCCGAAGCCCTTGATGAGCTCGCCCCACTTCTGGACGTCGGAGCGCTGCGCGGCGGCCGCCTCGTCGGGCGTGTTGCCGATCGGCGTCTGGCCTTGGGCGATCATGCGCTCGCGCACCTCGGGAAGCGCCATCACGGCGCGCAGCTCGCGCTGCAGCCGCTCGACGATCGGCTTCGGCGTGCCGGCCGGCGCATAG
>DASPMF010000028.1:0-3636 GCA_035627155.1 Burkholderiales bacterium
GTGCTGCCGCCTTCGAAATCGGCGATCACGTCTTCTCCGTCGCCCGCCTCGAAGACGTAGGTGTCATCGCCCGCGCCCCCGCGCAGCTCGTCGTCGCCGCTTCCGCCGACCAGCATGTCGTTTCCGTCACCGGCTTCGACGTAGTCGTTGCCGTCGAGGGCGAAGATGCGCTCGGCGCCGTCCGAGCCGAACAACTCGTCGTCGTCTTCGGTGCCGAATATGTCTGTGAAGCTCTGCGCAAGGGCGGTCCAAGAGACCACCGTGCCGTCCGCGAACCGCACTTCCTCGATCGCCGAGCGGGACAGATCCAGCCCGGTGGTGCCTTCGATGACCAGCCCTCCGTCCTCGCCGATCACGAGCTCGTCGTAGCCGAAGTCCCAGTGGAGCATCTCGAGCGTGATGCCCTCGCCGAATACGATCGCATCGACCCCGTGCGTGCCGGTATCCCGCACCATGTCCCAGTCGTCGCCAATGGCGTACTGGTACAGGTCGCTTCCGGCACCGCCCTCCATGGTGTCGTAGCCGGCGCCGCCGGCGAGGACGTCATCGCCGTCGTGGGCCTGGAGGTAGTCGTCGTCTTCCGAGCCCAAGAGCGCATCGTCGCCCATGGTCCCGTAGTACGCGACCGCCCCGAACCCGTATCCATCGAGGAGCTCGTGCACCTGCCCGAAGCTGAGCGCGGCGAACGTGCCGTTGGCTGCGTAGTTCGCGGCCAGCAGCCCGCCCACGGCGGCGGGACCGGCGCGCTCCGCGACCACGTAGTCCGCCAGCACGTCCGAGAAGGTCTGAGTTTCGGGGTCGAACTCGTCGAGAAGCCAGCGGAGGTCGAAGACCGCGCTTTCTCCCTCGTTGAACCGCTGAAGGTAGAGCTCCGCGCTTTCCCATCCCTGGATCGAGATCGTCTCGTCGCCTATATGCAGGTAGAGGCTGGTGCCTTCGCCCCCGCTTAGCGACAGGTCGCTGGCTTCAATGCCTTCACCCAGCGAGATCGTCAGTCGGCCCCAATCGATGTAGATCGCCTCGTCGCCGTCGCCTGCGTTCCACCCGACGATGGCGTCCCCGTCCTGGATGTTGACCGTGTCAAAGCCTGCGCCGCCCGCAACGAAGGCTGCGCCGCCCTGAACCATCATTTCGTCGTTGCCTTCTCCTCCATCCAGGTAGTCGTGCCAGGGGTCGCCCGAGCTTTCCATCTCGACTTCCCCGTCCGGCGTCCAGTATTCGTACTCGTAATCAATGGTTGCGAGCGCGTCGTCACCGGCGCCGCCGAAAACGATGTCCGCGCCGCCGTCGCCCTGCAACCCATCGCTTCCGTCCGCGCCGAACAGCACATCGTGTCCCCCGCGTCCGGAGATGAGATCCTCACGCGCGCTCCCATGCAGCACGTTGTCGAGCTCCGCCACATCGAAGGTCGGTGCGTCCGGGGCAAGGTCCATAAGCGAGCCGAGCGAAACGGTCTGACCGGAATCGAACGACACGACCTCGATCCCGCGCCCGGATGGCAGCGGCTCATCGTCGGACCAGTGGTCTATGTACTGATCCTCTACCGGCGGGACGACGATGTGCACCGCCCGATCCGGTCCCCATCGAAGCGTGAGCGCCTGGTAGGCCTGCATCCATCCCAGCCCAGAATCGGCAGCCTGCTCGCTCCAGGAGAAGGCAAGATCCTCGAGCTCGACACCGGAGAAAAACCGCAGCGTATCGGTATACAAGACCGGTGGTATCTCGCTGTGATAGAAGTCGACGCCCGTGTCGTGCACGACGTCCTCCCCCGACTCGCTGGGATCGACGAGATAGGTGTCGTGTCCCTCACGACCATCCATATAGTCGGCGTCTTCGCCACCGGCGATCACATCATCGCGGCCGGAGCCGAGAATCAAGTCTTCCCCGGTGTTCCCTGCGTAGAAGCCGCCGATCTGCGCGTCGTCCGCGGTTCTCAGGTCGTAGTAGAAGTCGTCGTCGAACGCCTCGATGAAGTCGTGTCCTGCTCCGGCGTCGACGAGCGCGTATCCGGTCGCCTCGATGGAGTTGTTACCCGTTCCGGCGGTGACTTCCTCGGCGACGAACGTCTCTAGGTATTCCATGCGACGCGTGGTCAGCGTACGGAAGACCGCAGCGGGCGTTCCGCCCGAGTTCACGCCCCAACGCCGTTCCGCGATGGGCGCCGGCGCCTGCGAGCCGCCGAAGTATCCCGGCGGATAGATCCACACCCCCGCCGGCATGAAGGAGTTCGACGCGCTGCTGTAGCCGCTCGACCCGCTGTACGGATTAAATCCGCCCCCGACCACCATCAGGGTGCTGCCGGCGGGCATCGACACGCCGAAATTGCCGCTGCCCGTGGGATAGAACTGCGGCGAAGCGGACGACGGAGAACCCGTACTGTAGCCGAGGCTGCCGAGCCGGCTGTTTGCATGCGAGTACGTGGGACGGATATCACGCGAATAGCGCTGCCCGGAAGATCCGCCCCCCGTCCGCGCCTGCGCCACCTGCGTGGTCGTGGACGTCGACTCGATGAGCGCATTGTTCCATTGCGTCGAGGTCACGATGAATGAGTCGTCGCTCGCCCGCTGGCTGGTCGAGTAGGTGTTCCTTGTATGCGTGTGCGTGGTCGTCGTGTCGTTCGACGAATGGACCGTGCTCGTCTCGTTCCGGTGATAGGCGCCGTCCGCACCCAGCCGGTAGCCGTCATGAAGGATATGGGCCCGATAGGTCGCCGCCAGGGTGTCCCGATACAGGTCCTTGGCTGCCGCCACATCGTCGACATCGTCGGGTTGGGCGTTCGCGATGAAATCGTCCAGAGCCTGCACTTCGCCCTGAGACGTCTCGATGAGCCAGTCGCCGTCCTCGGCATAGTAGTTGGCGATCGTCACGCCTTCACCGGACCGACGGAAGCGGACCGTCAGGTCGTCGCCTTGCCGCTCCGCGGTCAGGGATGAAAAGCCGACCCCCTCGTCCAAGCGCAGGACGCTTTCGCTTCCATCGTCGCTCTCGTAGATGGTGTCGTGGCCCATGCCCCAGGTGACGAGGTAGCGGTCCCGCCCATTGCCGCCCTCGAGTCGGTCGTAGTGCGCGCCCCCATCGAGGGCGTCGTCGCCTTCCCCGCCATAGAGGTCGTCTTCCCCCTGGCCGCCTATGAGCCCGTCGTTGCCGGATCCGCCATGGAGCGAATCGCCAGAATCGCCCGCGAGGATCACGTCATTTCCGCGTCCACCCTGCAAGGGAGCGGAGAAGAAACCCTGGGATTCGATGAAGAGATCGCCGGCGTAGCCCTCCACGAGCTCGCCGTGGGTCAGCGTCGTACCGTCCGCGAACTGGTAGGACGAGACATGTCCGAACTCGCCTTCCAGGATGCTCACGCCTTCCGTTTCGCCGCTCGCCTTGAGCTCCAGGTAGCTGATGCCATCCTCGCCGTAGAACTGCGTCACCTCGAGGTTCTCGGTCGTGATGCTGCCATCGAGCACGAGCGTGTTGGTGCCGGAGTCATCCTGGATCGTGTCGCCGGCGCGACCGAAGTAGACGTCGTTGCCGAAGCCCCCCGCCAGGATGTCGACGCCCTCACCGCCGTCGAGCTCGTCATTGCCTGCGCCGCCTACGAGGAGGTCGTCGCCCTCCCCACCGCTCAGAAAGTCGTTCCCGGCG
>DASPMF010000029.1:0-44546 GCA_035627155.1 Burkholderiales bacterium
CCAGGGTGTCGCGCGCATAGTGAGGAAGGGCGGATCCGTCGTCCTGACCACCGCCGAGCCGCGCGAATACCGTGCACCCGACGTGGCGTCCCTGACCGAAAAAGCCCTCGGTTTCCGCCTGCCCCTCGAAGGCCTGGCCGACTGGGTGCGCGGCCGGCCCGCGCCCGGCGCGCCGGCATCCGTCGAGAAGAGGCCGGACGGACGGGCGAGCGTGATCGAGCAGAGCGGCTGGCGCATCGAGTACCTCGAGTACGACCCGGGTTCGGGCCTTCCTCGCCGGCTTCGGCTCGCCTATCCCGGCGTCGACCTGCGGCTTGCGATCTCAGAATGGAAGTGACTGCGTTCCCCGCGCCGGGCAAGCTCAACCTCTTCCTGCACGTCCTTGGCCGCCGGCCGGACGGCTACCACGAAGTGCAGACCGTATTTCGCCTGGTCGAGCGCGCCGATTGCGTCGGCATCGCGCTGCGCGAGGACGGCGCGGTGAATTTCTCCGGGGCATTCGGCGAGGCGAACCTGTGCGTGCGGGCCGCGAAGCTCCTGAAGGCGGAGACGGGGTGCCAGCTCGGCTGCGAGCTTACGCTGGAAAAAAGGCTCCCGGTGGGCGGCGGGATGGGCGGCGGATCCTCGGACGCCGCGACCGTGCTCGTGGTGCTCAACCGGATGTGGAAGCTCGGCCTTCCGAAGCAGGCCCTGCTCGAGCTTGGAGCGCGCCTCGGCGCCGACGTGCCGTTCTTCATCTTCGGACGCAACGCGATCGGAGAGGGCGTGGGCGAGCGGCTTTCCGCGCTCGATTTGCCGCCCGCGTGGTATCTCGTTCTGACGCCGCAAGTCGAGGTTTCGACGAAGGAAATCTTCGCGGACGCGTCGTTGACACGTGATACGAAACGACTCAAAATACCGCCCTTTTTGTCGGGTCAGGGACGCAACGATCTCCAGGCGGTCGCGGCGGCGAAATATCCCGACGTAAGAGCGCACCTCGACTGGCTCGAAGCTCGGGCGCCGGGGTCGCGCATGACAGGCTCCGGGGCGTGCGTTTTCGCGGAATTCAGGACAGAAGCCGAAGCGCTCGCGCTCCAGTCGGAGTTGCCGGCGGGGCTGCACGGCTTCGTCACGAGGGGACTCGAGCGGCATCCGCTGCACGACTGGGCAGGGTAACGACGGCAGCAAGTTGTGGCTCCAACTGGGGAGTCGCCAAGTTGGTTAAGGCACCGGATTTTGATTCCGGCATACGAGGGTTCGAATCCTTCCTCCCCAGCCACCTTTTCACGAGGACATGAACACGGCCATGACGCACCTGGGAGGCGCCGCACCGCTCGACCGGCTGATGGTGTTCACTGGCAACGCGAACCCGCGCCTTGCGCAGGAGGTCGCGAAGCACCTGAACCTGTCCATCGGACGCGCGATCGTCGGCAAGTTCTCCGACGGCGAGGTGATGGTCGAGCTGCTCGAGAACGTGCGCGGCAAGGACGCGTTCGTGCTCCAGTCCACGTGCGCGCCGACCAACGACAGCCTCATGGAGCTGCTGGTCATGATCGACGCGCTGAAGCGCTCCTCGGCGGCGCGCGTCACCGCGGCCATCCCGTATTTCGGCTACGCCCGCCAGGACCGCCGCCCCCGCTCGGCGCGCGTGGCGATCAGCGCGAAGGTGGTCGCGAACATGCTGCAGTCGGTCGGCGTGGCGCGCGTGCTGACGATGGACCTCCACGCGGACCAGATCCAGGGGTTCTTCGACATCCCGGTCGACAACATCTACGCTGCGCCGGTGCTGCTCGGCGACGTCTGGAAGCAGCGCTACGACAACCTGCTCGTGGTCTCGCCGGACGTCGGCGGCGTGGTACGCGCGCGCGCCCTCGCCAAGCGCCTGGAGTCCGATCTCGCCATCATCGACAAGCGCCGTCCGAAGGCCAACGTCTCCGAAGTGATGAACGTCATCGGCGAGGTTAAGGGCCGCACCTGCGTGATCATGGATGACATGGTGGACACCGCGGGGACGCTGGTGAAGGCCGCGCAGGTGCTGAAGGCCGAGGGCGCCACCAAGGTCGTCGCCTACTGCACCCACCCGGTGCTCTCCGGCGAGGCCGTGAAGCGCATCGCCGGGTCGGACCTCGACGAGCTCGTCGTCACCGACACCATCCCGTTGCGCGACGAAGCCCGCATGTGCGGCAAGATCCGCCAGCTTTCGGTCGCCGGCCTGATCGCCGAGACGATCCTGCGCATCTACACCGAAGAGTCCGTCAGCTCGCTCTTTATCGAATAGCTTTTCAACCCCACGGGCGCCTGGTCGCGGGTCCCGTGAAAACCTAGGAGTCACGAACGATGGCCATCGAAATCAACGCGCGCAAGCGCGAAGCGCAGGGAACGGGTGCGAGCCGCCGTCTGCGCAACATGGGCGTGGTGCCCGGCATCCTCTACGGCGGCGACAAGGCGCCGGTGAGCATCGAGCTGGACCACAAGGACCTCCTGCAGAACCTGCGCAACGAGAAGTTCCACGCCTCGATCCTGAGCCTGGACCTCGCCGGCTCGAAGGAGCAGGTGCTGCTGCGCGCCGTGAACATGCACCCGTACAAGCTGCAGGTGCAGCACGTGGACTTCCAGCGCGTGCAGAAGGACAAGAAGATCCACATGAAGGTGCCGCTGCACTTCGTCAACGCCGAGAAGTCGCCGGGCGTGAAGGAACAGGCGGGCGTGGTGAACCACGTCATGAACGAGCTCGACGTCACCTGCTTCCCCGACGACCTGCCCGAGTTCATCGAGGTGGACCTGAGCAACATGACGGTCGGCCGCTCGCTGCACCTGCGCGACCTGACGATGCCGAAGGGCGTCGAGCCCGCCGTGTCCAAGGGCGAGAATCCGGTGGTCGCGACAGTGGTCATCCCCGCGATCATTGCCGAGGAGGAAGCGGCTCCGGCGGTCGCCGCGGCCGAGGTGCCCACGACCGAGCAGACTGCGGCCGGCAAGGAAGGCGAGGCGGCCGCGGCCGATGCGAAGGGCGGCGACAAGGCCGCCGCCGACAAGGGCGGCGAGAAGAAAGACAAGAAGTAGCCGCCTTGATCCGACTCGTCGTAGGTCTCGGCAACCCCGGCAAGGAGTACGAGCGAACCCGGCACAACGCCGGGTTCTGGCTCGTCGAGCGCTTCGCGGCATCGAGCGGCGCGCACTTCCGCAAGGACCCGAAGTACCAGGCGTTGGTGGCGCGGCACGAAGCCTCCGGCGCCTGGCTGCTCATGCCCCAGAGCTTCATGAACGCGAGCGGCCGGGCGGTGCAGATGCTGGCCGGCTTCTTCAAGATCAAGCCCGAGGAAATGCTGGTCGTGCACGACGAGCTCGATTTCGCGCCCGGCGTCGCGCGCATCAAGCAGGGCGGCGGCATCGCCGGCCACAACGGCCTGCGCGACATCTCGCAGCGCATCGCATCCCACGACTACTGGCGCCTGCGCGTCGGCATCGGCCATCCCGGCGACAAGGCGGGCGTGGCGGATTACGTGCTGCACAAGCCTTCCGCGGAGGACAAGGCGGCGATCGACCAGGCGATCGACCGGGCGCTGCAGGTCCTGCCCGAGATGCTGAAGGGCGACATGCAGGCGGCGATCCAGAAACTGCACTCCTCGGAGCCCAAGCCGGAAAAGAGCGAACCGGCGAAAAAGCCGCCGGAAAAGAAGGCCGAGGCGGAGAAGCCGGCAGGCCTGCTGAAATCTCTGTTCGGGAACAAATAGCTTGAAGTGCGGCATCGTCGGTCTGCCGAACGTCGGCAAGTCCACCCTTTTCAACGCGCTGACCAAGGCCGGCATCGCGGCGGAGAACTATCCGTTCTGCACCATCGAGCCGAACGTCGGCATCGTTCCCGTGCCCGACCCGAGGCTGGAGGTCCTGGCGTCGATCGCCAAGCCGCTCAAGGTCGTGCCGGCGGTCACCGAGTTCGTCGACATCGCCGGCCTCGTCGCGGGGGCGTCCAAGGGCGAGGGCCTCGGCAACAAGTTCCTCGCCAACATCCGCGAGACGGACGCGATCGCCCACGTCGTGCGCTGCTTCGAGGACCCGAACGTCGTGCATGTCGCCGGCAAGGTGGACCCGGTCTCGGACATCGAGACCATCAACACGGAGCTCGCGCTCGCCGACCTCGACGCGGTCGAGCGCCAGATTTCCAAGCACGCGAAGCTTGCGCAGACCGCGGGCGACAAGGAGGCGCAGCGCCTCGTCGCGGCGCTCGAGAAGGTGCGCAAGGTGCTCGACGCCGGGCGGCCGGCGCGCACCGCCGACCTTTCGAAGGAGGAGCTGTCAGTCGTGCGCCCGCTTTTCCTCCTCACCATGAAGCCGACGATGTACGTGGCGAACGTGGCGGAGAAGGGCTCGGACGCACTTCTCAACGAGGTCCTTGCGTACGCCCAGAAGGAAAAGGCCCCGGTGGTCCCGGTGAGCGCTGCGATCGAGGCGCAGATCGCCGACCTGTCCGAGGAAGACAAGCAGATCTTCCTCGAGGACATGGGCATGAAGGAGCCGGGGCTCAACCGGGTGATCCGCGCCGCCTACGCGCTCCTCGGCCTGCAGACCTATTTCACCGCCGGCGAGAAGGAAGTGCGCGCCTGGACGGTGCCCGCCGGCGCGACGGCGCCGCAGGCGGCGGGCGTGATCCACACCGACTTCGAGCGCGGCTTCATCCGCGCGGAGGTCGCGGCGTACGAGGATTTCGTCGCCAACCGCGGCGAGCAGGGCGCGAAGGAGGCGGGCAAGCTGCGCCTGGAGGGCAAGGACTACGTCGTGCGCGACGGCGACGTGATCCACTTCCGCTTCAACGTATGACGATCCGCTACGAGGCGGCCGCGCAGAAGGACCTGGCGCAGATGGTCGAGCTGCTCGGCAAGCTGTTCGAGCACGAAGCGGAGTTCGCCGCCAACGCCGCGAAGCAGGAAGCGGCGCTGAAGATGATCTTCGCCGATTCGAAGGCCGGCAAGCTCTTCGTCGCGAAGGACGGGCCGCGCGTAGTGGCGATGGCAAGCCTGCTGTACACCATCAGCACCGCCGAAGGCGGCCGTGCCGCGTTGTTCGAGGACCTGGTGGTGCGCGAGGACTACCGCAACCAGGGCATCGGCGCGAAGCTCCTCGAGTACGTCATCGCGCAGGCGCGCGCGGAAGGCGTGCTGCGCCTCACGCTCCTCACGGACATGCAGAACGAGCAGGCGCAGGCGCTGTACCGCCGGCTCGGCTTCGTCGGCTCGCCGATGAAGCCGATGCGGCTGAAGATCAGGCCGAAGTAGCTTTCCTTTCCGCGAAGATCTTCCCCAGCGTAACGGGGAAGGCCACCACCTCGGCGCCGTCCAGCAGGCCGCGCGACTTCATTTCCCGGTGCAGCGCAGGCAGGTGGTAGTGCGGTACCGACGCGTAGAGATGGTGCTCGACGTGGTAGTTCACCTGGTGGGGAAAAATCAGCCACTCCAGCCATCCGGGCAGGACATTGGTGCGCGCCGCCGTGAGCGGCGATGAAAAATCCGTCGTCGCGCCGTGCTCCGCGACCGCGCGAAGGCGCAGGATCGCCTGCACGACCGTCACGAGCGGCACGATCCACAGCACGAGGTACTGGACCAGATAGCCGCTCCACGCGAAGGCGACCAGCACGGCGACGTGGAAGATGACCACCGTGTTGCGGTCAACGCGCGCGTCGCGGCGCAGCTTGTCGGAAGTGTCGTCGAGCGGCCTGACCGCGACGTTGGTGCGGGTGTTCAGCGCGGGCGCCCCGCCGAGGAAATAGGCGTAGGTCTTCCAGGCCGTAAGGCCCGTCAGGTCCTTCAAGAGCTTCTTGAACAGGTAAGCGCGCCCGCGCGGGTAGCCGCCGTGCAACGCAGTATCCGGGTCGAGCTCGCCATACAGGTTGTTGTGGTGCAGCCGGTGGATCACCCGGTACGTGCACATGGACAGGCCTTGCACGGTGGCGGCGGCGCGCCCGACGAAGTCGTTCAACTTCCGGTTCTGGTACAGGAGGTAGTGCGCCGCGTCGTGCGCAATGACGAACAGCGCGTGCTGCCGCGTGCCGATGAGGATGACGGCAAGGAGGGTCACCGGGAGCGAGAACCAGAAATGAAGCGCGGCGGTGGCGGTCAGGGCGATCACGGCGACGTCCTGCGCAACGGCGAGCGTCGAGCGCCAGTCGGAGCGCTGCGTGAAGCGCTCGAGGACGTCCTTTGGGAGCGCCTTGCGGTAGTCGTCCTTGAACTCTTCGCCCTTCATGGCGCGCCTAGTATGGCTTGTCCCCGGCGAGGGTGATGCGATGCATCACCCGGCGGTGCCCGTGGTAGTCGTTCACCGGGTTGTGCTGCGTGCAACGGTTGTCCCAGAAGGCGAGCGAGCCAGGACGCCAGGAGAACCGGCACGTCAGCTCCGGCCTGACCTGATGCCGGTAGAGGAACTCGAGGAGTGGCGCGCTTTCTTCCTCCGTCATGCCGCGGAAACGCGCCGTGTGCGCGACGTTGACGTAGAGCGCCTTGCGCCCGGTCTCCGGATGCGTGCGGACCACCGGATGCTCGGCGAGGTACTCCTTGCGGTCCCCGCCCTGCTCGGAAATTCGGTCCTCGCGCGTCTTGGTCACGTCCGCCTTCGACGAGGCGTTGACCCCGACCAGGCCGTCGAGCAGCTTGCGCATTCCTTCCGACAGCGTTTCGTAGGCGAGGTACTGGTTGGCGAACAACGTGTCGCCGCCATACGGAGGAATCTCGCGAGCGAGCAGCATCGAGCCCATCGGCGGCTCCTGCAGGTAGGCCGTGTCCGAGTGCCAGATCCCGCCGAAGTTGTGCTTCTCGTGCTCCAGCTTCTTCACCTCGATGATCTCCGGGAAGCCTTCGATTCCCTTCACGAACGGGTACTCGACCGGCCGCCCCATGCGCTTGGCGAACGCCATGAACTGCGCCGGCGTGAGGCTCTGGTCGCGGAAGAAGATGACGAGGTTGTCGAGGAAAGCGCGGCGAATCGCCGCTACGAGATCTTCACTGAGAGGGTCCTTGAGGGAAACCCCGAGGAGCTCCGCGCCCAGCGCGCCAGCGATCCTGCGCACCTCCATCAGCCGAATGTCCCAGGGTAGGCACCGCCGTCGAGCAGGAGGTTCTGCCCGGTGATGTAGCCGGCCTGCGCGCTGCACAAGTAGGCGCAGGCGTCGCCGAACTCCTCGATGGTGCCGAAGCGGCCCGCCGGGTTCGATGCTGCCCGCGCGTCGCGGACCTCCTCGACGCTCTTGCCGCTCTGCTTCGCATTGAAGGCGAAATTGCCGCGCAGGCGGTCCGTGTCGAAGGGGCCGGGAAGCAGGCTGTTGATCGTCACGTTATGGCGCACGGTGCGCCGCGACAGTCCGGCGACGAAGCCGGTGAGCCCGGTACGCGCGCCGTTCGACAGGCCGAGCTCCGGGATGGGCAGCTTTACGGCGCCGGAAGTGATGTTGACGATGCGGCCGAACTTGCGCTCGATCATGGCGTCCACGACGGCACGAATCAGCAGGATGGGAGTAATCATGTTCGCGTCGAGCGCCTTGATCCACGTCTCGCGGTCCCAGGCGCGGAAGTCGCCCGGCGGCGGTCCGCCCGCGTTGTTCACCAGGATGTCGGGCGACGGGCAGGCGTCGAGGGCCGCCTTGCGCCCTTCCTCGGTCGTGATGTCGCCGACGACCGTGCGCACCTCGACGGAAAACTTCCGCAGCTGGGCTGCGGTCTGCTCGAGCGCTTCGCGTCCGCGCGCGGTGATGACGAGGTTGACGCCCTCTCGCGCGAGCGAGATTGCACAGCCCTTGCCGAGGCCTTTCGAGGCCGCGCAGACCAGTGCGGTCTTTCCGCGGATGCCGAGGTCCATGTCAGGTTCCTTTCTTCACCGAGACGAGCATGACGCCGGCGATGACGAGGGCGGCGCCCAGCATCTGCAGCGGCCCAAACGCCTCCTCCAGCCCCAGCGCGCTGAGGAACGCGGTGCTGAGCGGCCCGAGCGCGCCGAGCAGGGCGAACTGGTTCGCGCCGATGCGGTGCAGGGCCTCGGCCTGGAGGAAGACGGGCAGCACGGTGCTGAAGGTCGCCATCACGATCGCATAGACCCATACCGCGCCCGGCAGTTGCAGCGCCGAAAGCGGCTCCATCAGGAAGAACTGGATCACCGCCGGGAACGTCGAGATGATCATCGTATAGGCGGTAAAGCGCATCGAGCCCACCCGTTTCACGAGCTGGCTGCCGGCAACGAGGTACACGGCATAGGACAGGGCGGAGGCGAAGATGAACAGGACGCCGAGCAGGAAGAGCCGGTTCTCGATGCTCTCGCCGCCGATCCGGTTGGAGAGCACCAGCGCCACCCCGCTGTAGCTGACGACCAGCGCGGCGAGCTCGCGCCGCGTCGGGCTCTTGCGCAGGAAGAGGAAGGAGAGCAGCAGCACCATCGTGGGATACAGGAAGAGGATGAGGCGCCCCAGGCCCGCGCCCACGTACTGCAGGCCGAGGAAGTCGAGGAAGCTCGCAAGGTAGTAGCCGACGAAGCCGAGGCCGGCGATCGCGGCCCAGTCCCGGGCGCTGAGCTCGGTCGTCGTGGAAGCGCTGCGCCGCAGCCAGAGCGCGATGGCGACGAAGAAAGGCAGCGAAAGGACCATGCGCAGGAAGAGCAGGGTGACCGGGCTCACCGGATGGCCGGTCTCGGTCGGCACGGCGTACGCAAGCTTGATCCAGATCGGCCGGAAGGAGAAGGCGAGGATGCCCGCGATCGCGAACGCGACCCCGACGGCGCGGTAGGACTTCAACGGCGCCGCGCGCCGCCGAGGATCGATCCGAGGACCCCGCGGATGATCTGGCGGCCGAGCTCCGAGCCGATGGCGCGCGCGGCGCTCTTCGTGACTGCTTCGACGACGCCTTGCGACTGCCGGCCGCCCCGCGGCCCGATCTTGCCGAAAAGGATGTCGCCGACCGGATTTTGCCCCCCGACCGGCTTGCTCGCGGGCTGCGCCGCTTCGGTCCGGCTCTTCAGCTTCTCGTACGCCGACTCGCGGTCGACCGCCTGCTCGTACTTCGCAAGCAGGTCCGATGCGTCCAGGCGCTCGGCGCGCTCGCGCTCGGTGAGCGGCCCGAGCTGGCTCCCGGGCGGGATGATGAACGCGCGCTCGACGACGCCCGGGCGGCCCTTCGCGTCGAGGAAACTCACCAGCGCCTCGCCCACGCCGAGCTCCGTGATGGCCTTCGCCGCATCGAGCTGCGGGTTGGGACGCAGCGTCTCGGCGGCCGCCCGCACCGCCTTCTGGTCCTTCGGCGTAAACGCGCGCAGCGCATGCTGCACGCGGTTGCCGAGCTGCCCGAGCACCGACTCCGGGATGTCCAGCGGGTTCTGCGTCACGAAGTACACGCCGACGCCCTTGGAGCGGATGAGGCGCACCACCTGCTCGATCTTGTCGAGGAGCGCTTTCGGCGCCTCGTCGAAGAGAAGGTGCGCCTCGTCGAAGAAGAAGACCAGCTTCGGCTTCTCCGGGTCGCCGACCTCCGGCAACTGCTCGAAGAGCTCGGCCAGCATCCAGAGGAGGAACGTGGAGTACAGGCGCGGTGAATTCATCAGCTTGTCCGCCGCGAGGATGTTCACGACGCCCTTGCCGCCCTCCACCTGCATGATGTCGGCGATCTGCAGCATCGGCTCGCCGAAGAACTGCGTCGCGCCCTGGCTTTCCAGCGAGACGAGGCCGCGCTGGATGGCGCCGATGGACGCGGAGGAAACGTTCCCGTACTCGGTCTTGAACCGGGCCGCGTTGTCGCCGACGAACTGCAGCATCGCGCGCAGGTCCCTGAGGTCCAGCAGCAGCAGCCCTTGGTCGTCGGCAACCTTGAAGACCACCGCCAGCACGCCTTCCTGCACCTCGTTCAGGCCGAGCATCCGGCCGAGCAGCAGCGGCCCCATGTCCGAAACGGTCGCGCGCACCGGGATGCCGCTCTTTGCGTAGACGTCCCAGAACTGCACCGGGCAGGCGGCGTACTGCGGCTTGAGCTTGAGGCTCTTGAAGCGCTCCTCGACCTTCGCGTTGCCGCCGCCCGGCTTCGCGAGGCCTGAGAGATCGCCCTTCACGTCTGCCATGAAGACCGGCACGCCGCTCGAGGAGAAGGCCTGTGCGAGCGCCTGCAGCGTGACGGTCTTGCCGGTCCCGGTCGCGCCGGTGATGAGGCCGTGCCGGTTCCCGGCGCCGGGCAGCAGGCCGAGCTCGGCCTTGCCGGCGCGTGCGACGGGAAGCGCTGGAAGCATGACGCTAAAATCATAGCCTATGGCCGGTCACTCGAAGTGGGCAAACATCAAGCACCGCAAGGCGGCAGCGGATGCGAAGAAGGGCAAGGTGTTCACCCGCCTCATCAAGGAGATCACCGTCGCGGCGAAGCTCGGCGGCGGCGACCCCGACACGAATCCGCGCCTGCGCCTCGCCATGGACAAGGCGCGCGAGGCGAACATGGCGAAGGACAGCGTGCAGAACGCCATCAAGCGCGGCACCGGCCAGCTCGAGGGCGTGAGCTACGAGGAAGTGCGCTACGAGGGCTACGGGGCGGGCGGCGCCGCCGTGGTGGTGGATTGCCTGACCGACAACCGCACGCGCACCGTCGCGGAAGTGCGCCACGCCTTCAGCAAGAACGGCGGCAACCTCGGCTCGGACGGCTCGGTGGCGTACCTCTTCAAGCATTGCGGCCTGTTCGTGTTCGCCCCCGGCACGAGCGAGGACCAGGTCATGGAGACCGGGCTCGAAGCCGGCGCCGAGGACGTGGTGAAGAACGACGACGGCTCGGTGGAGCTGATCTGCGCGCCGAACGACTTCGCCTCGATCAAGGAGGCGCTCGACCAGGCGGGCCTCAAGCCGGAGCTCGCCGAAGTCACGATGAAGCCCCTGAACGAGAGCGCGCTCGGCGGCGACGACGCGGCGCGGCTGCGCCGCATGCTCGACGCGCTCGAATCGCTCGACGACGTGCAAGACGTCTACACCACCGC
Source organism: Burkholderiales bacterium (assembly GCA_035627155.1). GTDB lineage: Bacteria > Pseudomonadota > Gammaproteobacteria > Burkholderiales > SG8-39 > SCGC-AG-212-J23. The sequence goes on from DASPMF010000029.1 coordinate 10,957, forward strand.
GGTGCTCGACTGAAGATCCTCGGCATCGATCCCGGGCTGCGCATCACCGGCTTCGGGATCATCGAGAAGGAAGGCACCCGGCTTCGTTATGTGACCAGCGGCTGCGTCAAGGCGGGCGAAGGCGAGCTCGCCGCGCGGCTCAAGGTACTGCTCGAAGGGCTGAACGAGATCATCGCCGCGCACGCCCCCGGCGAGGTCGCCATCGAGAAGGTGTTCGTCAACGTGAACCCGCAGTCCACGCTGCTCCTCGGGCAGGCGCGCGGGACCGCGATCTGCGCCGCCGTTCTCGCCGGCCTGCCGGTCGCCGAGTACACTGCCTTGCAGGTCAAGCAGTCGGTCGTCGGCTATGGAAAGGCGAAGAAGGACCAGGTGCAGCACATGGTGAAGCGCCTCCTAGCGCTGCCCGGCAATCCGGCCGAAGACGCGGCGGACGCGCTCGCGTGCGCGATCTGCCACGCGCATAGCGGCCAGCTCGGCGCGCTCGACACGAGCCGGCTGCGCATGCGGGAAGGACGCCTGGTTTGATCGGCCGCCTGACCGGCAAGCTGCTGGCCAAGAACCCGCCGCAGATCCTGGTCGACGTCGGCGGCATCGCCTACGAGGTCGACGTGCCGATGAACACGCTCTACGGCCTGCCCGGCACGGGCGAGACCGTCACGCTTTTCACCCATCTCTCCGTAAAGGAGGATGCGCATACGCTCTACGGCTTCGGCTCGCTCGAGGAGCGCGCCGCGTTCCGGCAGCTGATCCGGATCTCCGGCGTCGGTCCGCGGACTGCGCTGGCGGTGCTCTCCGGCATGTCGGTCTCCGACCTCGCCGCCGCCGTCGCGCTGCAGGACGCCGCGCCGCTCACGAGGGTGCCCGGCATCGGCAAGAAGACCGCTGAGCGCCTGCTTCTCGAGCTCAAGGGCAAGATCGCCGAGTCGGTGCGGCCGCTGGGCGGCGGGACCGCGGACGTGGTGAACGCGCTCGTCGGCCTGGGCTACAGCGAGAAGGAGGCGCTCGCCGCGGTGAAGGGCCTCGAGCCGGGCGTCGCGGTTGCCGAAGGCATCCGCGCAGCCCTCAAGGCACTGGCAAAATCCTAGCGCCATGGCCATCGAGACCGACCGGCTCATCTCCGCGAAGCCTGCCTCGACGCAGGAAGAGCAGTTCGAGCGCTCCCTGCGGCCCGCCACGCTGGCGGAATACGTGGGGCAGGAGAAGGTGCGCGGGCAGCTCGAGATATTTGTCGAGGCCGCGCGCGCGCGGAAGGAAGCGCTCGACCACGTGCTGCTGTTCGGGCCGCCGGGGCTGGGCAAGACGACGCTTGCGCACATCATCGCGCGCGAAATGGGCGTGAACCTGCGCCAGACCTCCGGCCCGGTGCTCGAGCGGCCGGGCGACCTCGCGGCGCTGCTCACCAACCTCGAGCCGCGCGACGTCCTCTTCATCGACGAGATCCATCGCCTGTCGCCGGTGGTCGAGGAGATCCTCTACCCGGCGCTCGAGGACTACCAGATCGACATCATGATCGGCGAGGGGCCCGCGGCGCGCTCGATCAAGCTCGACCTGCCGCCCTTCACGCTCGTCGGCGCCACCACGCGCGCCGGCATGCTCACCAATCCCCTTCGGGACCGCTTCGGCATCGTGTCGCGCCTCGAGTTCTACAACCAGGAGGAGCTCTCGAAGATCGTGCAGCGCTCCGCCGGCCTGCTGAAGGCGAGCCTCGACGCCGAGGGTGCGCGGGAAATCGCCTCGCGCGCCCGCGGAACGCCACGCGTCGCCAACCGCCTGCTGCGGCGCGTGCGCGACTACGCGCAGGTGAAGGCCGACGGCGTGGTCTCCAAGGCCGTGGCGGAGTCGGCGCTCAAGATGCTCGACGTGGATGCGCTCGGCTTCGACCTCATGGACCGCAAGCTGCTCCTCGCGGTGATCGAGAAGTTTTCCGGCGGCCCGGTCGGCGTGGAGAACCTCGCGCATGCGATCGGCGAGGAGGCGGACACCATCGAGGACGTGCTCGAGCCCTACCTCATCCAGCAGGGCTTCCTGCAGCGCACGCTGCGCGGGCGCATCGCCACGGCGGCCGCCTACCGGCACTTCGGTATAGCGACCCCGGGTCCCCGGGACCTGCTTTCCGGAAGTTGAAAAAACCCTTTCACATCCCGGTCCGCGTTTACTACCAGGACACGGACGCCGGGGGTGTCGTTTTTCACGGACAGTACCTCGCCTTCATGGAGCGCGCGCGCACGGAGCTGCTGAACGACGCCCGCATCGACATCGCGGCCTTCAGCGAGCGCCACGGGCTGCTGTTCGTCGTCCATGAACTGAACGTGAAGTACCACCTGCCGGCGCGCCTGAACGACCTGCTCAGCGTGAGTGCCGAAGTCGCTACAATCGGTCGCGCTTCCATGCGGTTCCGGCAGCGCGTGGAACGCGGCGCCGAGCTTCTGGTCGAAGGCGAGGTCGTCGTCGCGCTGGTGGACCGCAGCCGCATGCGGCCGGTGCGCATGCCCCAAGAACTCGAACAGGCCCTCAAATGAACCTGACCCAGGACCTCGACATCTGGACGCTCGTTCTGAACGCGAGCCTCGTGGTGAAGGGCGTCATGGCGCTGCTGCTCGCCGTGTCCTTCATGTCATGGATGTTCATCTTCCAGAAGTGGTACGCCATCCGCCGCGCCGTCTCGCAGACCGAGAAGTTCGAGCGCGAGTTCTGGGGCGGCAACGACCTGCTCGCGCTCTACCAGGGTGCGGTGAACCATCGCCACAGCATCGGCAGCCTCGAGCGCATCTTCGAGGCCGGGTTCCGCGAGTTCGCCAAGCTGCGCGGGCAAAAGTCGAACGACCCGGGCGACATGGTCGACGGCGCGCGGCGCGCGATGCGCGCCGCGTTCCAGCGCGAGATGGATTTCCTCGAGCGGCACCTCGCGTTCCTCGCCTCCACCGGATCGGTGAGCCCGTACGTCGGACTGTTCGGCACCGTGTGGGGCATCATGCATGCGTTCCGCAGCCTGGCGAACGTGCAGCAGGCGACGCTGGCGCAGGTCGCGCCCGGCATCGCGGAGGCCCTGGTCGCCACCGCGATCGGCCTGTTCGCGGCGATCCCGGCCGTGGTGGCCTACAACCGCTATTCGCACGACATCGAGCGGCTCGCCAACCGCTTCGAGAGCTTCATGGAGGAGTTCTCCAACATCCTCCACCGCCAGGCCGTCAAGTGAGCGGGGCGGTCTAGGACATGGCCACGCTGCGACGCAAACGCGGCCCGATGTCGGAGATCAACGTCGTGCCGTACATCGACGTGATGCTCGTGCTGCTCGTCATCTTCATGGTCACGGCGCCGCTCGTGACGCCTGGCGTGATCGAGCTTCCCACCGTCGGCAAGGCCAGCCAGCCGAGGGTCGTGCCGATGGAGATCATCGTGCGCGAGAACGAGCGCATGACGGTCCGCGAGCGCGACGCCTCGGGCGCGATCGTCAACGAGCAGCCGGTGACGCGCGCCTCGCTCGTGCAGCTCGTAAAGCAGCGCCAGGCGAAGAACGCCGAGCTCGCCGTCCTCATCGCCGGCGACAAGAACGTCCGCTACGAGGCCGTGCTGCACGTGATGGACGACCTGCGCAGCCAGGGGGTGACGCGCGTCGGCCTGCAGGTGAAGCCCGCGCAGCGCTGAGCGGATGAGCACGCTTGCCTGGGACAACCGGCGCGACACGGGCTACGGCGCTTCCTTCGCGCTCGCTTTCGCGATGCACGCCGTGCTGCTCGCGATCCTCGTCTTCGGCGTGCGCTTCCAGAACCATCCACCGGAGACGGTCCAGGTCGAGCTGTGGGAACCGCCGCCCGCGCCCAAGGCGGCACCGAAGCCGGAGCCCGAGCCCAAGCCCGAGCCGCCGGCGCCACCCAAGCCGGACCCCGAGCCGCCGAAGCCCGAGCCGAAGGTGGAGAAGCCCGACATCGTCGAGAAGCCCAAGCCCGAGCCCAAGCCCAAGCCGGAACCCAAGCCGGAACCCAAGCCCGAGCCACCCAAGCCGAAACCGAAGCCGGAGCCGGTGAAGCCCAAGGTGCCGCCGCGGGACGTGCAGGCCGAGAAGCGCATGCAGGAGCAGCTCGCGCGGGAGCAAACCGCGATGAACGAACGGCTCGCCCGCGAGATGGCGGCCCGCGAGGCCGCGGCGCGCGAGCGGTCCGCGCGCGAGAAGGCCATGGCGGCGTGGATCGGCGCAATCCGCAACAAGATCCGCGGCAACATCAACCTGCCTCCGGACATCGCCGGCAATCCCGAGGCGATCTTCGACGTGTCGCTCCTGCCGACCGGCGAAGTGCTGACGGTGCGCATGCGCAAGTCGAGCGGGCACAAGGGTTACGACGCAGCGGTGGAGCGCGCTATCCTTAAGTCCTCGCCTTTGCCCAAGCCGGATCCGGCCAGCCTGTTCGAGCGGCAGCTGGAACTTCGCTTCCGGCCGCAGGACAAATAAGGCGGCTTTAAGGTACCCACGAACAACATCAGGAGGATGCCGAACTTGTCCCCAAGCCGCTTTGCCCCGTTCCGCTGGCTTGCGAGCGCGGCGGCGCTGCTCGCCGGGCTGCTGGGCGCGATTCCCGCGCATGCGCAGCTCTCGATCGAGATCACCGGAGCGGGAGCGCAGCGCATCCCGGTGGCCATCGTCCCGTTTGCGGGCGAGCCGGCAATCGGCGGGCTCACGCAGGTGATCCGCGCCGACCTGGAGCGCAGCGGCCTTTTCCGAACCTTGGAGGTGCCGCCCCTCTCGCCTTCGCCGACCGAGCGCTCGGAAGTGAATTTCGCGGAATGGCGCGCGCGCCTCGCCGACGCGCTGCTCGTTGGCTCCGTGGCGGCGCGCCCGGACGGCCGCTTCGAGGCGCGCTTCAAGCTCTACGACATCGTTCAGCAGCGTGACCTTTCGGGCATCGCGTTCACGCTGTCAAAGGACCAGGCGCGCGCCACGGCGCATCGCATCGCCGACTTCGTCTACGAGAAGCTGATCGGCGAGAAAGGCGTCTTCTCGACGCGCATCGCCTACGTGGTGAAGCGTGGCAACCGCTACGAGCTGCAGATCGCCGACGCCGACGGCTTCGGCCCCGAGACGGCGCTCGCCTCGTTCGAGCCGATCATCTCGCCGGCGTGGTCGCCCGACGGGCGCCGCCTTGCCTACGTCTCATTCGAGAACAAGAAGCCGGTGGTGTACGTACACTCGCTGGTCGACGGCAAGCGCCATGTCGCGGCGAATTTCCGCGGCTCCAATTCCGCGCCGGCCTGGTCGCCGGACGGGAAGACGCTCGTGGTCTCGCTTTCGCGCGAAGGCGGCTCGCAGCTCTTCGTCCTCAACCCGGACGGCAGCGGCGTGCGCCGCCTGACCAGCTCGGCGGCGATCGACACGGAGCCGCGCTACTCGCCGGACGGCCAGTGGATCTATTTCACCTCGGACCGCGGCGGCTCGCCGCAGATCTACCGCATGCCGGCCGGCGGCGGCACGCCGCAACGGGTGACGTTCGAGGGTAGCTATAATGTGTCGCCCCGCATCAGCCCGGACGGCAGGCACCTCGCCTACATCGCCCGCAACGGCGGCAGATTCCAGGTGGCGCTTCTCGACCTCAACAACCGGCAGGTGCAGATCCTGACCGACAGCGATCGCGACGAGTCCCCCAGCTTCGCGCCGAATGGGCGCATGATCCTCCTCGCGACGGTGATCAACGAGCGTGGGGTATTGTCCGCGGTATCCACCGACGGGCGCATCAAGCAGCGCCTCACGACTGGCGGCGGCGACGTCCGCGAGCCGGCGTGGGGGCCGTTCATCGAATGAGAAAAGGAGCCAGCATGCGAGCCATACTTGTTGCCATCTTCGCCGCCACGGGACTGTTCCTCGGCGCCTGCTCGACGACCTCGGAGGATCCGCAGGGCGCATCGGTCGAAAGCCGAAAGCCCGGCGCGGGTACCGACGCGCAGAAGCCGCGCGTCGCCACGGTGGACCTGACGAACAAGCCGGGCGGCGCGTCGCTCAGCCCGCTCAAGGACCCGGCGAACATCCTGTCCAAGCGTTCCATCTACTACGACTTCGACCGGTTCGACGTGAAGGACGAGTACCGGCCGCTGGTCGAGGCGCACGCCAAGTACCTGCGGGAGAACCCGGGCACGAAGATGCTGATCCAAGGCAACACCGACGAGCGCGGCAGCCGCGAATACAACGTCGCGCTCGGCCAGCGCCGCGCGGACGGCGTGAAGCGCATGCTGATGCTCCTCGGCGCCAAGGACGCGCAGATCGAGGCGGTGAGCCTCGGCGAGGAGAAACCGAAGTCCGAGGGCAACAACGAGCAGTCGTGGGCGCAGAACCGGCGCAGCGACATGCTCTACGGCGGCGAGTTCTGATGCGCGCACGCGCGCTCGCCGCGCTGTCCCTGTCGCTTGCCTGCGCCGCCCCGGCGCTCGGCCAGGGCCTGTTCGACGACAACGAGGCGCGCCGCCGCATCGAGGTGCTGCGCCAGCAGATCGAGGCCAACCAGCGCTCGCTGGAGGAACGCTTCGCCAAGGTGGAGTCTGCTTCCGCGGACCGCACCGCGCTGTTGGAGCTTTCGTCCCAGATCACGTCGCTACGCGAAGAGCTGCAGCGCATGCGCGGGCAGGTCGAGGTGCTGGCCAACCAGGCCGAGATCGCGGAGAAGCGCCAGAAGGACCTGTACCTCGACATCGACACGCGCCTGCGCAAGCTGGAGGAATCGGCGGAGAAGACTGCCGCCAAGCCGGGCGGTGCGCCAGGCGAGCCTTCGGCCGCGGAATCGCGCGCCTACCAGGCGGCGCTCGACCAGTTCAAGCTCGGCAACTATCCGCTGGCCGTTTCCGCGATGCAGGGCTTCCTGGTCACCTACCCGAGCAGCGTGCTGGCGCCGAACGCGCAGTACTGGATCGGCATGGCCTATTCCGGCCAGCGCAACTACAAGGAAGCCATCAGTGCGCAGCGCAAGGTGCTCGCCGCGTGGCCCGAGAGCGACAAGGCCCCGGACGCGCTCCTCAGCATCGCCAGCTCGCAGGAAACCATGGGCGACCGGACGGGCGCGCGACGCACGCTCGAGGAGCTCGTCGCCAAGTACCCGTCGAGCAGCGCCGCCGCGAGCGCGAAGCAGCGCCTCGCCATCCTGCAAAAACGCTGAGCGCGCGCAGCCGCCGCGCTACTGGCAAATAGCCAGCCCGGGCTGATAAAATTTCGCCCTTCCGGCGCCTTGCGCCGGAGCCGCAGCACGCACAACACCGGGTCGTTAGCTCAGCTGGTAGAGCAGCGGACTTTTAATCCGTTGGTCGGCGGTTCGAATCCGCCACGGCCTACCAAATCTTCAAGGGCTTAGCGTAAAGCTAGGCCCTTTTTCTTTGGGGGCTTGTGCTGGATTTGTGTCCCCGAGTATCCCGACGATCACTTCGCCGTGCACGTGAATGCGCCGCAAAGCGATCGCCGCACCCGTGGTTCGAACGAGCGGCCATGGTTACACATAAGCTGCGGCCATACGGTGGGGTCGAAACGAGTGCCTTTCGGCCCCGCGCTTGCGGTTTATGTCACATTGCGCCGCGTGAACGGCGTGCTAGCGTGCACGACGGAGGGGAAGACCATTGAGCCGGTAGTGCAGCCGAGCATCCGTACGTTGCTGTTCTGGTTGGTGGGGAGCGTGGTCTTCTGTACCGTCCTCGCGTTCTCCGCCGCAGTCTGGCAGCTCATCGTCGTGCCGGCGGAAGACGAGCGCGTTGCGCGGGAGATGAAGGCCGAAGCGAGCGCCGCTTCGGAAAAGGTCGCAGGCTTCGTGGCGGAGGTAGAGCGGGTCGCCGGAACGGCGGGTGCGTGGGCTGCCGCTGGGCTGCTCGGGCTGGACGAGCCGCGCCGCTACGCAAGAATGCTGATCCCGCACATTCGAAGCCGTCCGGAGATCACAGGTGCGCTCCTCGCCGACGAGTCCGGGCGCGAGCTCTTCCTTCGGCGCACCGCTTCGGGATGGGACGTGCGCGTGACCGACCGGGCCGCACACCCGGGCGTGCACCGGCTGTTGCACGCGGATTCAGCCGGCACTGTCCTCGGCGAAGAACGAACTCGGTCGGACTACGACCCTCGCAAGCGCCCTTGGTTCCTTGGCGCGCTTGCGTTGGACGGTGAAGCGGCCGTCGCATGGACCGCTCCGTACCGCTTTTTCACAACGCAACAGGTCGGTGTGACGGCCTCGGTGCGTTCCACCGAGCCGGCGACGGGGGCTCGCCGCGTGTTGGGCTTCGACGTCGAACTGCGGGACCTTTCGCGCATCACGGCATCCGTAGGCTCCGCCTCGCCGGTTCGCGTCGCCGTCCTGAACACGGACGGACTCGTCCTGGCGCTTCCCGCCGACGCGGCAGCGTCGGGAGAGGCGCAGGCAAAGCTTCTACGCACGCCTGTTCAGGCGGGTCTCAGTAGTTTCGCGGATGCCCTGAGCCACTGGGAGGCGCTCGGGCGGCCCATGGAAGTTCCCCTCCGCTTCCAGGCCGGCGGCGAGGAATGGTTCGCATGGTTCCGCGCGGTGCCCCTCGGCGGGCGCAGCATCCTGGTGAGCGCCGTGGCGCCACACGCTGCCTTCGCAGTGGGCCAGGCGTGGCATCTGTTTGCGGCGCTGGGGATTCTTGCCGCTGCGCTAACGCTCGCCCTGCTGGCGACGGCGTACGGCGCCCGCATCGCTGCGCGCGCTATGACGCGACTTGGGGACGAGGTCGCAGCGCGCACCCGAGAGCTCGCCCGTGTCGCGGAGGAGCAGCGCATCGTCCTGGAGAACGCGCCGGTTGGGATCGTCTTTGCCGGGGACGGCAAGATCCTCAATTGCAACTACCGCCTTGCCCAGGCCTTCGGTTACGAGAGCGACAAAGCGATGGAGGGGAAGCCGACCCGCATTCTGTTCTACAGCGATGAGGAATACGCCCGCCTGGGGGCCGAAGCTGGGCCCGTTCTCGGGGCTGGGAAGCGCTACCAGGGGGAATGCCGGATGGCGCGCGCGGACGGAGCGGAGTTTTGGGGCCAGCTCGTTGCAACGCCGCTCGAGATGCCCGGGCGGCTGCGCGTGGCGATCTGGATGGTCGAGGACATCACGGCGCGCAAGCGCGCCGAGGACGGCCTGCGTACCGCGAACGAGGAGCAGCGCGCGATCTTCGAGTCGGCCACGTCCGGCATCGCACTGATCCATGACCGACTGATCGAGCGCTGCAACCGCAAGCTTGAGGAGATCTTCGGCTATGGGCCGGGAGAGCTGATCGGCCTGCCGACGCGGGTCTGGTACTCGACCGCAGAAGAGTATCGCAAGGGCGGCGAGAACGTCTATGCGCAGCTCGAGCGCGGCGAGACGCATCGGCGCGAGCAGCTGCTCGTGCGCAAGGACGGCAGCGCCTTCTGGTGCCGGCTGACCGGACGGGCGATCGACGCGGCGCAGGCGAGCCGGGCGAGCGTGTGGATCCTCGAGGACGTCACCGACGAGCGCGCCGCCGCCGAAGCGCTGCGCTCGGCCCTCGAGCAGCAGAGCGCCATCCTCGAGAGCGCAACACACGGCATAGCGTTCGTGCGCGATCGATCGATCGTGCGCGCCAACCGCCGGCTCGAGGAGCTGTTCGGCGCCAAAGCGGGCGACCTGTCCGGCGACGCGCTTCGCCTGCGCTTCGCAGATGCGGCCGACTACGACGCGGACAGCGCGGAGGTGCTCGCGAAGCTCCGGGACGGAGAGACGAGCCGCCGGGAGCGGCTGTTCCGCCGGATGGACGGGAGCACGTTCTGGTGCCGGTTGTCCGGCCGGGCCGTTGACCCGGCGGACCTGTCGAAGGGCACGGTCTGGCTCTTCGAGGACGTGACGGAGGAGCGCCGGGCCGCGGAAGCGCTGCGCGAGGCGAAGGACATCGCCGAGGAGGCGACGCGCGCGAAATCGATGTTCCTCGCCAACATGAGCCATGAGATCCGCACGCCGATGAACGCCATCATCGGGATGGCATACCTCGCCTTGAAGACCGGCCTCGACCCGAAGCAGCGGGACTACGTGTCGAAGATCCACAACGCCGGCACGTCGCTACTCGGAATTATCAACGACATCCTCGATTTCTCGAAGGTGGAGGCCGGCCGCCTCGAGCTCGAAGAAGCGCCCTTCCGCCTCGAGGACGTGCTCGGCACCGTGTCCTCCATGGTGGCGCAAAAGGCCTACGACAAGGGACTCGAGCTGATCTTCGACGTCTCGCCGCAGGTACCGCACGCGCTCGTAGGCGATGCGCTGCGCCTGGGACAGATCCTCACGAACCTCCTGGGCAACGCCGTGAAGTTCACGGAGCGCGGGCAGGTCGCGGTCCGTGTGCGCTGCGATGAGCGGCACGGCGAGAAGGCGCAGTTGCGCGTCGACATCGTGGACAGCGGGATCGGCATGGCGCCGGAGCAGGTTGCGCGGCTCTTTCAGCCCTTCACGCAGGCGGATGGGTCGACCACCCGAAAGTACGGCGGCACCGGCCTTGGCCTGACCATCACCAAGCGGATGATCGAGCTCATGGGCGGGACGGTTTGGGTTCACTCGCAGCCCGGCGCCGGCAGCACCTTCGGCTTCACCGCGTGGTTCCGCGTCGGCGACGAAGGGCGCGTGGGCGCTCGAGTGGTTCCCGAGCGTCTTGGCAGCCTGCGTGTCCTGGTCGTCGACGACAACGCGGCGGCCCGCGAGATCCTCACGGAGCTGCTGCGAGGCTTCGGGCTTCCGACCCGCGCGGTGAGTTCCGGAGAAGCCGCGCTCGAGGCGATACGGCAGGCCGACACGGATCATCCCTACGATGTGGTGTTCCTGGACTGGAGGATGCCCGTTCTGGACGGCGCTCAAGTCGCGCAGCGGATACGCGGCGACACCACGCTTCGGTGCCAACCGCGGCTCATCATGGCGACCGCCTTCGGCCATGAAGAGGTGCGCAGCGCGGCGGAGGCCGCCGGGATCGAAGCGTTCCTCGTCAAGCCGGTGACGGAATCCGCTGTCTTCGACGTGCTCGTGTCGCTGTTTGCGCCCGCGCGGGGCGAGATTGCGCGCCAAGCGGCGGTCGAGGGCACACCCGAGTTGGTCAGAGGCGCACGGATCCTGTTGGCGGAGGACAACGAGATCAATCGGCAGATCGCGACCGAACTGCTCGAGACGGCGGGGGCGCACGTGGAGGTGGCCGTGGACGGCCGGGAGGCTTTCCGCAAAGCCACCGAACCGGGCGTCCGGTTCGACCTCATCCTGATGGATGTCCAGATGCCGAACATGGACGGGCTCGAGGCTACTCGACGCATCCGCGCCGATCCGGCCTACGCCGGCGCACCTATCGTCGCCATGACGGCGCACGCCATGGCGGAAGAGCGCGAACGCTGTATACAGGAGGGCATGGTTGACCACATCACGAAGCCGATCGACCCGCAGACGATGTTTCGTACGATCGCGCGCTGGCTCGATCCGGCAGGGGCGCCGCCGGCCGAGCGGCAAGCCCCGGCCCTCGCGGTGATGCCGGCCATTCCGCAGGTGGAAGGCCTCGACGCGGTATCCGGATTGCGACGCGTGGCGGGCAACAAGGCGCTTTACCTACGGCTGCTGCGGCAGTTCGCCGACGAACAGGCCGACGCGGCGGGAGATATCGCAGCCGCGATCGCTTCCGGCGACCGCGAAACCGCCATGCGCCGCGCGCATACGCTTAAGGGGGTGGCAGGCAACCTTGGATTCACGGAGCTGCAGGCCCAGGCGGCCGCGCTGGAGGACGACATCCGGATGGAACGGCAGCTTCGCCCCTCCCTCGGCAGAACGGCCGAAAGATTACGGGCGATCATGGACGCGCTCGGGCCGACGGTGGACTTGCCGCCGAGCCGCCCAGCGGCCGCGCCATCCGCCGAGATACTGAGTCAACATTACGGACGGCTGCTCGCTCTCCTGGAGAGGGCGGACGGCGACGCGGTGGACTATGTCAATGAGCACGCCCCCGTGCTGGCGAACCTGTTCCCGGCCGGGGAATACGCGGCGTTCGAGGCGGCTGTTCATAGGTTCGAATTCGACGTTGCCCTGGAACGCCTGCGGTTGCGAAATCCGGCCAACGGAGTTAGCGCATAGGAGCCCAGGATATGAACGACGCATCTCAGCCAGCTGCCGGGCGCCAGACCGTGCTGATCGTGGACGATACCCCCGAGAATCTGACGCTCATGCACGGCCTGCTGAAGGATCGGTACAACACCCGAATCGCGACCGGTGGAGAACGCGCGCTGAAGCTCGTTGCGGACGCGCCTGCGCCGGATCTGGTCCTTCTCGACGTGATGATGCCCGGAATGGACGGCTACGAGGTCTGCAGGCGCCTCAAGGCGAACCCCTCGACGGCGGGTATTCCCGTCATTTTCCTGACGGCAAAGGCCGAGGTGGAAGACGAACAGACAGGATTCGACGTGGGGGCGGTCGACTACATCACCAAGCCGATCTCACCGCCGATCGTCGCGGCGCGGGTTCGGACGCACCTGACGCTAAAAGCCGCCGCAGACTTCCTGCGGGACAAGAACGCGTTCCTGGAAGCCGAGGTCGCCCGGCGCACGCGCGACGTGCAGGTGATCCAGGACGTCACGATCATGGCGATGGCCTCGCTCGCCGAAACGCGGGACAACGAGACCGGCAACCACATCCGCCGGACCCAGAACTATGTGCGCGTGCTCGCCTGCGCGCTGCGCGACCACCCGCGCTTTACCGCCCATTTGACGGACGATGCAGTCGAGATGCTGTACAAATCCGCGCCATTGCACGACATCGGCAAGGTCGGGATTCCCGATCGCATCCTCCTCAAGCCGGGGAAGCTGACCGAGGAGGAATTCGAGGTGATGAAGACCCACACTACGCTCGGGCGCGACGCCATCACCGCGGCCGAAAGGCTGCTCGATACGCCGAGCAGCTTTCTGCGCTACGCGCGCGAAATTGCTTATTCGCACCAGGAGAAATGGGACGGCAGCGGCTATCCGCAAGGGCTCGCAGGCGACGCCATCCCAGTGTCCGCCCGGCTGATGGCCGTCGCCGACGTTTATGACGCTTTGACCTCCCGGCGGGTTTACAAGCCGCCCTTTCCGCATGCGAAAGCGGCCGCGATCATTATGGAGGGTCGGGGAAAGCACTTCGACCCGGATATCGTCGATGCCTTCGTCCGCCTGCAGGATGAATTCATCCTAATCGCGCAGCGCTACGCGGACACCGAGGAGGAAGTCGCGCCCGCCGCCTCCGTCTGAAACCGGAGTGGTTTTACGCGCGAAGAACTCGTACTCTGCCTGAAAACCGCGCTTGTCGAGCACGCCGGCAAGCAGGGCCGTGCAGCGTTTTGCCGGCGCGCGATCCCCGACGGCATTGATACGGCGAATGAAGGCCACGTCGCTCAGTTCCCCTTTCCTGCCCCCCGGCCGCGCCCGCCAGAGCTGCAACGGCAGTCGGTCAGGTCCGGCGGCGACGCTGCCGATCAACTCTCCCGTAAGCTTGCTGCCGTCGCGATGCGCCCAAGTCGGCCCCTGATAGAGCCGGCCGACCGGAAAACCCGTCCAATGCTGGAGCGACGCATCGTAAGCCGCGAGCGTCCAGGCGTAGGCACCGGCCATGCCGGTCAAGGGCCGGCACTCGTAGTTCAGGTGTCCGACGGCGCGCAGGGTCACGACTCGCTCGTGGCCCGGCGGAACGGCGACGGCAGTGGCGCTTGCCGGCGGCCGCATCGATTCGGGAACGAACGCGCAGCCGGGCAGCGCCGCCAGGAAAAGAGCCAGCTTACGGAAAGGTGCCGCGATGCCCCTTCTTCATCTCCGGCGTTTTGTGCTCCTTGTCGACGTTCAGGCGCCGCTGGTTTTCCTTCAGCTTCTCCTCGTCCACGTCGCCCGAGGGCTTGATGGCGTCGGCGCCGCGGTGCATGCCCTGCGCGCCCGGCTTCTGGATGCGACGCTGCTGGGCATCGGCGGTTGCGGGATCACCTTCGGATTGCTTCTGGTTCACTAGACCTCCGTGTCGCGCGGCGCCAGTGCCGCGCTCCCGGCAATGCTGCAAGCCGCGTGCCGCCGAAATGAAAACGCCCCGGTCGGGTTGCGACCGGGGCGCCGGTACTTCCGTACAGAAGGCAGCTGGCCTAGTTGACCAAGCTCCTGATACCGCGGGTTGATCCCGTAGAGCTTTGTCTGCCGGTGCTGCCCTGGTCGTCTCTCACTGGATCACCTCCTTTCAAAGTTGCCAGCCCCGAATATAGCAGCCCCCGGGCGGCGATTTCCCTGCGCGTCATCCGGCTTTTGCGGCCTGGGCGTCGAGCGCTTCCGCGAGCGCCGCAGCGGCGGTTGCGGCCGCGACGCGGCCGTCGCCCATCTGGCTCTCCGCGACGCCGTGCAGCGCGGCGGCGAGGCGCTTGCGGTCCTCGTTGGTCCAGTTCGGAGACTTCATCAGCTCCGGGACAATCACCGCCATGAGCCACGTGACCTCGCGTATGGCGCCGCGGATGCGCGTGTCGATCAGCTCGTGCGCCTCTGCCCTCGTCATGCCCTGCCGGCTGCCTTGTGCCATGGTCCCTCCGCGGCTCGCGAAGGCTTCATTCTAGGGAGTTAGACTTGCGCCCATCGTGGCAAGGCTCGCAGGTTTCGTTCTTGCAGTGCTCGCCCTGGTCCCGGCGACCGGGTATGCCCAGATCCCGGCGGTCGCGACTCGGGACGGTGTGCCGACGCTTGCGCCGGTCCTGGACAAGGTCACGCCGGCGGTGGTGAACATCGCGGTACTGCAGCGCAGCCCGGAAGACCAGAACCCGATGCTGCGCGACCCGTTCTTCCGCCGCTTCTTCGGCCTTCCGGAACAGCAGCAGCCGCAGATCGCCGCCGGCTCCGGCGTGATCGTCGACGCGAAAAACGGATACGTGATCACCAACGCGCACGTCGTCAAGGACGCGCGCGAGGTCGCCGTGACGCTGAAGGACTCGCGCCGCTTCCCGGCCCGCCTGGTCGGCGCCGACGCCGGGACCGACATTGCGCTGCTGAAGATCGACCCGAAGGGCCTGACCGACGTCGCATGGGGCGATTCGGACGCGCTGCAGGTCGGCGATTTCGTCCTCGCCATCGGCAATCCTTTCGGCATCGGGCAGACCGTGACCTCGGGCATCGTTTCGGCGCTCGGGCGCAGCGGGCTTTCGCTCGAGGGCTACGAGCACTTCATCCAGACCGACGCGTCGATCAATCCCGGCAACTCGGGCGGCGCGCTCATCAACCTGAAGGGCGAGCTGGTCGGCATCAATTCCGCGATCATCGGCCCTGCGGGCGGCAACGTCGGCATCGGGTTCGCCGTGCCGTCGGTCATGGCGCGGGCGGTCATGGACCAGCTCATCCGCTTCGGCGAGGTGAAGCGCGGCCGCCTCGGGATCAGCATGGAGGACGTGCCGGGTGCCGAAGGCGCCCGCGTCGCCGAGGTGCTCTCCGGTTCCCCCGCCGCGCTGGCAGGCTTGCGCGCCGGCGACCTCGTGACGGCGCTGAACGGACGGCCCGTGCGCGGCGCGGCGGAGCTGCGCGCTCGGCTCGGCGTGATGCCCGTCGGGGAGACAGTCGAGCTGCGCGTGCGGCGCGGCAAGGACACGCAGACGGTGAAGGCGCGGATCGGCGAGCTGGAGCGCGGGCAGGCGGCCGGCGGCCAGGCGATCGCTGAGCTCGCCGGCGCGGCATTCGTCGACGTGCAGCGCGGGCGCCTTCGCGCGGTGCTCGTCAATGCAGTGGAAGCCGGCTCGCCGGCCTTCCAGCACGGGCTGCGCGCGGGCGACCTCATCCTGGGCGTCAACCAGCGCCGGGTGAGCTCGGTCCAGGAGCTGGCGAAACTCGTGCGCGCTCCGGGCCGCGTCGCGCTGAACGTCGTGCGCGGCGAAACGCAGCTCGCGATTCCGGTCCGCTAGGCGGGTCGCTACTCCCGGACGCGGGAGATCTTCTTGACGTTCGGCAGGCGGCGCAGCGCCCGCATGACGCGCGCCAGGTGCTGGCGGTTCTGCACCTCGACGACGAAGTGCATGGTGGTGAAGATGGAGCGCTCTTCCTCCATCGCGATCGAATCGATGTTGGACCCGGCCTCGGCGATCTCGGAAGCGACCTTCGCCAGGACGCCGCGCTGGTTCTCGACGAACACGTCGATGCCGGCCTGGAACAGGCGCGCGGTGCGCGGGTCCCACTCGACGTCGAGCCACTGGTCGGGCTCGTTGCGCCTCGAGCGCTCGACGGCGCGGCAATCCGAGGCGTGCACGACCAGCCCCTGGCCCTTCTTGATCGAGCCGACGATGGCGTCGCCCGGGATTGGGCGGCAGCAGCTGGCCAGCTGCACCGCCATGCCTTCGGTGCCGCGGATCGTGATGCTTGCGCTCGCGCGGCTGTCCTCCTGCCCGCTCTCCATTCGCCGCAGGAGGTGCCGGGCCACCACCGCGGGCAGCCGCTTGCCGAGGCCGATGTCCGCGAGCACCTCGTGCTTCGAACGCGCGCCGCCGTCGCGCACCACGCGTTCCCAGCTCTGTTCGTCGACTTCCGCGAGCGCGCTCTTGAGCCCGCGAAGCGCCTGGTCGAGCAGGCGCTCGCCGAGGCCGGCCGATTCCTCGTACTGCATGGTCTTCAGGAAATGCCGGATGTTCGAGCGCGCCTTGCCGGTGCGGACGTATTGCAGCCATCCCGGGTTGGGCTTGGCGTGGCTTGCCGTGATGATCTCGACGCGGTCGCCGTTGCGCAGCTCGCTGCGCAACGGCACGAGCTCGCCGTTGACCTTCGCTGCGACGCAGCGGTTGCCGATGTCCGTGTGCACCGCGTAGGCGAAGTCGACCGCCGTTGCGCCGCGCGGCAGGGAGAGGATCTTGCCCTTCGGGGTGAAGACGTACACCTCGTCCGGAAAGAGGTCGACCTTCACGTGCTCGAGGAACTCGTGGGGATCGCCGGACTGGTGCTGGATCTCGAGCAGCGACTGCAGCCAGCGGTGCGTCTGCTTTTGCAGGTCCGAGAGCTTGTCCGTGTCGTCCTTGTAGATCCAGTGCGAGGCGACCCCGGACTCGGCCAGGCGATGCATCTGCGCGGTGCGGATCTGCACTTCCACCGGCACGCCGTAGGGGCCGATGAGGTCGGTATGGATGGACTGGTAGCCGTTCGCCTTGGGAATGGCGATGTAGTCCTTGAACTTGCCGGGAATGGGCTTGTACAGCGAATGCAGCGCGCCCAGCGCCAGATAGCAGGCGGGCACGTCGTCGACCACCACGCGGCAGCCGAAGATGTCGTGCACTTCGGAGAAGGTGAGGCGCTTCTCGACCATCTTCCGGTAGGTCGAATACACGTGCTTTTCGCGGCCCTGCACCGTGGCCTTGATGCGGCTTTCAGCGAGCTTCTTCTTGATGGCCTCGAGCGTGCGGCCGATCATCTCGCGCCGGTTGCCGCGCGCCGCCTTGGTCGCCTTCGCGAGCACCTGGTAGCGCAGCGGGTACATGTGCGAGAACGCCAGCTCCTGCAGCTCGTGGTAGAGCGCGTTGAGCCCGAGGCGGTTGGCGATCGGCGCGTAGATCTCGAGCGTCTCGCGCGCCACGCGCCGCCGCTTCGCCGGTGCCACCGCGCCCAGGGTCCGCATGTTGTGCAGGCGGTCGGCCAGCTTGATGAGGATGACGCGCACGTCGCGCGCCATCGCGAGGAGCATCTTGCGGAAGTTCTCCGCCTGCGCGTCGGCCGCCGACTGAAACTCGATCTTGTCGAGCTTCGACACCCCGTCGACCAGCTCCGCCACGGGCTTGCCGAAGGTGTCCGAGATCTCGTCCTTGGTGACCCGGGTGTCCTCGGTCACGTCGTGCAGCAGCGCCGCGATCAGCGTCTGGCCGTCGAGGTGCCAGTCGGCGAGGATCTCGGCCACCGCGAGCGGGTGGGAGATGTAGGGGTCGCCGGACTGGCGCTTCTGGCCGGCGTGGGCCGCCTCTGAAAAGCGGTACGCATCGCCCAGGCGCGCGATGTCCTTCGGCTTCAGGTAGCCGAAGCGATTCGGGTCGAGGAGCGGTTCCCGGACGGGGTGAGCGGCCGCCATTCTGCGAGGGTAACTCCAAACCCCCGGGAAATCAGGCCTTGCGGCCCGCGTAGCTACGCCGCCGGCGGCGCGGAGGGCGGCGTGGGGTTCTTCTTCAGGACTTCGGCGCCGACCTTGCCGGTGGCGATTTCACGCAGGGCGATCACCGTGCTCTTGTCGCGGTTGGGCTCGACCAGCGGCGAGGCGCCGGCCCCGAGCTGGCGTGCGCGATACGTGGCCGCGAGCGTGAGGTGAAAGCGGTTCGGGATTCTCTTCAGGCAGTCGTCAACGGTGATGCGGGCCATCGGTGCGTTCCTTTCGAATGATCTCCGCCAGCGCGCGCTTGGCGGCTTCGAAGTCTTTGTTAATTATAGTGTATTCGAACTCCCCCTGGTGCCCGATTTCTTCGCGCGCGTTCTCCATGCGCTGGCGGATCACGGCTTCGGAATCCTGGGCTCGCGTGCGCAGGCGCCGCTCGAGCTCCTCGATGGAGGGCGGAAGGATGAAGATCCCCACCGCGTCGGGGTAGAAGCGGCGCACCTGCCGCGCGCCTTGCCAGTCGATCTCGAGGATCAGGTCCTCGCCGCGCGCCAGGGCGTCGAGGATCACCTTCTTCGACGTGCCGTAGTGGTTGCCGTGCACCTGGGCGCTTTCCAGAAACTCGCCGCGCTCCTGCATGGCCGCGAACTCGCTTCCTGCGACGAAGTGATAGTCCTCGCCGTCGCGTTCGCCCGGCCGCGGCGCGCGCGTCGTGTACGACACCGAGATCCTCAGCGTCGGGTCCGCCTTCATCACCGCGTCGATGAGAGAGGTCTTGCCCGCGCCCGAAGGCGCGGTGATGACGAAGAGCCGGCCCTTGCGCGCGGTTTCCCTACTCAATGTTCTGCACCTGCTCGCGGATCTGCTCGATGAGGAGCTTCAGCTCGAGCGCGCAGTCCGCGATGGCGCCGCTCGCGGCCTTCGAGGCGAGGGTGTTCGCTTCGCGGTTGAGCTCCTGCGCGAGGAAATCTAGGCGCTTGCCTGCGGCCCCGCCGCGCTTCAGCGTCCGCTCCACCTCGCTGAAGTGCGCGCCGAGCCGGTCGAGCTCTTCGCCGATGTCGGCCTTGGCGGCGAAGAGCGCCACCTCGGCGCGGATGCGCTCCTCCTGCCCGGTGCCGAGCGCCTCGCGCAGCCGTTCCTCGAGCTTGCGCTGGTACGTGGCAATGGCTTCCGGCAGCAGCGGCGCCACGCCGGCAACGCGCGCGCGCATTGCGGCGACGCGCTCGAGGACCAGCGCCGCGAGCTTCTCGCCTTCGCGCGAGCGCGCCGCGCGCAGGTCGTCGAGCGCCTGCTCCGCCACGCGAAGGACCAGGGCGCGCATCGCCTCGTCGTCGGCGCGCGCTTCCGCGAGGACGCCCGGCCAGCGCAGCACGTCGGCGGTGGAAAGCGGCTCGGCCCCGGGAAACGCCGCCTGCGCCTGCCGCGACAGCTCGCTCAGCTTCGCCAGAGCTTCGGCGTTCAGGCCGCCGGAGAGCGCACTCGAGGCCTCGTTGAGGTAGACGCGGCAATCGACCTTGCCGCGGGCCACGCTCGCTGCGATGCGCTCGCGCAACGCCGGCTCGAGCGCACGCAGCTCCTCGGCGACGCGAAACTGCAGGTCCAGGAACCGAGAGTTGACCGAGCGCAGCTCCACGCTCAGGCGCCCGCGCGGCGACTCCGCGGCTGCCGCGGCGTAGCCGGTCATGCTCCGGATGGTTTTTGACAAGCTTTGCAAGAACAGGGCGCCGTGGCTGGCGTGGGTATCATAGGGGAGAATGGCGACACAAGCCAACCAGCCGCTTCCGGAAGGCACGCAACTCGAGAACTATCGCGTGCTGCGCGTGCTGGCTTCCGGCGGCTTCTCGTTCGTCTATCTCGCCCACGACGAGAACGAGGTGCCGGTCGCGATCAAGGAGTACCTGCCCTCGACGCTCGCGCTGCGCACCAACGGCGCGGCGAGCCCCAGGGTGCCCGAAGAGAATGCCGCGACGTTCCGCTACGGCATGAAGTGCTTCTTCGAGGAAGGCCGCGCGCTTGCGACCCTCTCGCATCCGAACGTGGTGCGCGTGCTGAACTTCTTCCGCGCCAACGACACCGTGTACCTCGTGATGCGCTACGAGCGCGGCCGCACCCTGCAGCGGCATATCCAGAAGCGCGACGGCGCCCTGGAGGAAGCGTGGATTCGTCACACCTTCGCCGAGCTGCTCAACGGCCTGCGCGAAGTGCATTCGAACAAGCTGCTGCACCTCGACATCAAGCCCGGCAACATCTACGTGCGCAACGACGGCACGCCGGTGCTGATCGATTTCGGCGCGGCGCGCCAGACGCTGACCGAGGAAGGCTTCAAGCTGCCGCCGACCTACACGCCCGGCTTCGCTTCGCCAGAGCAGCACGAGCAGCGCAAGGACCTGGGCCCGTGGAGCGACATCTACTCCGTCGGCGCCACGCTCTACGCCTGCCTCTCCGGGGGCACGCCGCCGGCTGCGCCGCAGCGCCAGGAGAAAGACACTCTGGTGCCCGCGCGGCGGCAGTGGGCCGGCAAGTATTCCGCGGAGCTCCTCGACACCATCGACTGGTGCATGCGCCTGGATCACATGGAGCGCCCGCAAAGCGTGTTCGCGCTGCAGAAGGCGCTCCTCGGCGAGAAGGCCCCGGAGCGGCGCGGCGAGGCGCCGTTTCTCGACCAGCTGCGCGGCGTGTTCCGGAAGAAGAAGCCCGCCTGATGAAGTTCTCCATCGTCCAGGAGAGCCGCCTCGGCGGGCGCAAGGTGAACCAGGACCGCATCGGCCACTGGTCGACGCCCGCGTCGTTGCTGATGGTCGTCGCCGACGGCATGGGCGGCCATGCGCACGGCGAGGTGGCCGCCCAGGTGACGGTCGATCTTCTCGGCCGCGCCTTCGCGCAGGAAGCGAAGCCGCGCTTGCCGGCGCCGGCGCAGTTCCTGCCGCGGCTCCTCGCGGCGGCGCACGCGGGCATCCTCCTCGAGGCGCAGAACCGGCGGATGCACGAGGCGCCGCGTACCGTGGTCGTCGCCTGCCTCATCCAGGACGGCCACGCCTACTGGGCGCACACCGGCGACTGCAGGCTCTATCTCGTCCGCAAGGGGCGCCTGCATGCCCGCACGCGCGACCATTCGGTCGTGCAGCAGCTGGTCGATGAAGGGCGGATCCGCGAGGAAGCGGTGGCGACGCATCCGGAGAGGAACCGCCTGCTCCAATGCCTGGGCGGCCTGCAGTCGCCGCGCATCGACTCCGGAACCGAGCGGCTCGAGATGGACGACATCCTCATGCTCTGCTCCGACGGGCTTTGGGGCCCGCTGACGCAGCGCCAGCTCCTGCACGCGCTCGTCAACCGGCCGCTGGGCGAGGCCATCGCGGAGCTGGCCTCGCTCGCCGAGGCTCGCTCGGGAAAGGAATGCGACAATACCTCCGTCGTCGCGCTGCGCTGGCAGGAGGAAGCGGTTGCGCTGCCCGACGACGGTCCGCGCACGGTACCGTACGACGAGTTGCCCACCGACGTGCAGGACTTCACTGCGACCGACCCGGAGTTCCTGCGCATGACCGACGAGGACGTCGAGAAGGCGATCGACGAGATTCGCGCGGCCCTGCGCAAGAACGCGCCGCAAAGGTAGAGAGATTCGTATGAGACCCAGTGGCAGACAGGCCGGCGAGCTGCGCCCGGTGCGGCTGCAACGCCGCTTCACGAAGCATCCCGAAGGCTCCGTGCTCGTCGAGTTCGGCGATACGCGGGTGCTGTGCACCGCATCGGTCGAGGAGCGCGTGCCGCCTTTCCTCCGCGACAGCGGACGCGGGTGGGTGACCGCCGAATACGGCATGCTTCCGCGCGCGACCAACACCCGCACCGACCGGGAGGCGGCGCGCGGCAAGCAATCGGGCCGCACGCAGGAGATCCAGCGCCTCATCGGCCGCTCGCTGCGCGCAGTGGTCGACCTCGCGGCGCTCGGGCCGAGGACCATCCAGGTGGACTGCGACGTGCTCCAAGCCGACGGCGGCACGCGCACCGCTTCGATCACCGGCGCATTCGTCGCCCTGCACGACGCGGTGACGTACCTCAAGGCCAAGGGCCTGCTCGCCGCAAGCCCGATCCGGGAGCACGTAGCGGCCGTCTCGGTCGGGATCTTCCAGGGGACGCCGGTGCTGGACCTGGACTACGCGGAGGATTCCGCGTGCGGAACGGACATGAACGTCGTCATGACCGGGAACGGCCGGTTCGTCGAGGTGCAGGGCACCGCGGAAGGCGAGCCGTTCTCGCGCGCCGAGGCCGATGCGCTCCTTGCGCTTGCCGAGCGCGGCATCGCCGAGCTCGTTGCGCACCAGAGGCGGGCGCTGGGCGCGTAGAAATGAAGAAGCTGGTGGTGGCGTCGGGAAATCCGGGCAAGCTGGGGGAGATCGCGGCGCTCCTCGAGCCGCTCGGCGTGGAGGCTGTGCCGCAGGACCGGCTCGGGATCGGAGAAGCCGAGGAGCCGCACGAGACCTTCCTCGAAAATGCGCTCGCCAAGGCGCGCCACGCCAGTCGTGCCAGCGGCCTGCCAGCGCTCGCCGACGACTCCGGGCTCTGCGTTGATGCGCTCGGCGGCGCGCCCGGCGTGCACTCCGCGTACTTCGCGGGCCGCGAAGGGGATCGCCAGGAGCGCGACGCGCGCAACAACGCGAAGCTGCTCGCGAGCCTGCAGGACGCGCGCAAGGCGCACTACCGGTGCGTGATGGTGCTGGTGCGCCATGCCGACGACCCGGCGCCGCTCGTTGCACAGGCCTCGTGGCACGGCGAGATCGCGCGCGAGCCCCGGGGGTCGAACGGCTTCGGCTACGACCCCTACTTCTTCCTGCCGGAGTTCGGCCGGACGGCCGCGGAGTTGGACCCGGTACAGAAGAACCGCATCAGCCATCGCGGCCAGGCCCTCGCCCAGCTGGCGCGCCTGCTCGAAGATGTCCGCCTCGATTGAAATTCCCGGGCGGGCCAAGCTCGCCGCGCTGCCCCCGCTCGCACTCTACGTGCACATACCGTGGTGCGTGCGCAAGTGCCCGTACTGCGACTTCAACTCGCACGAGCGCGCCGGCGCGTTGCCCGAACGCGAGTACGTCGGGAAGCTGCTTTCGGACCTCGAAGCCATGCTGCCTTCCGTATGGGGGCGGCGCCTGACGAGCGTCTTCATCGGCGGCGGCACGCCGAGCCTCTTCTCGCCCGAGGCGATCGACGCGCTGCTTTCGGGCGTGCGCGCGCGCCTGCCGATCGAGCCGGAGGCCGAGGTGACGCTCGAGGCGAATCCCGGCACGGTGGAGGCGGCGCGCTTCGCCGGCTTCCGTGCCGCCGGGGTGAACCGCATCTCGGTGGGCGTGCAAAGCTTCGACGATGCGATGCTGCGCGCACTCGGCCGCATTCACGGCGCCGCCGAGGCGCGCGCGGCGGTCGATGCGGCGCTCGCGGCCGTCGGAAACGTCAACCTCGACCTGATGTACGGCCTTCCCGGCCAGACGCTCGAGATGGCCCGCGCCGACCTCGAGCAGGGCGTCGCGAGCGGCGTGCCGCATCTGTCCGCCTACCAGTTGACGCTCGAGCCGAACACCGTCTTCTACAGCAAGCCGCCGC
Source organism: Burkholderiales bacterium (assembly GCA_035627155.1). Taxonomy (GTDB): domain Bacteria; phylum Pseudomonadota; class Gammaproteobacteria; order Burkholderiales; family SG8-39; genus SCGC-AG-212-J23. The sequence continues at coordinate 34,578 of DASPMF010000029.1, forward strand.
AGCTTCCGGAGCACGACCTCTGCGCCGAGATGCAGGCCATGGCCGAGGAGCGCCTCGGCGCCGCCGGCCTCGAGCACTATGAGACCTCGGCCTTCGCGCGGCCCGGGCGCCGCAGCCGCCACAACCTGAACTACTGGCATTTCGGCGACTACCTTGGCATCGGCGCCGGCGCCCATGGCAAGTTGAGTTTCCCGGACCGCATCACGCGCCACGCCCGCATCAAGCAGCCGCGCGAATACCTGGCCGCGGAAGACACGCGGGTCGAGGACCGGGAGATCCCCGTCGCGGAGCTCGGCTTCGAATTCATGCTGAACGCCCTGCGTCTGGTCGATGGGTTCGAGGTACGCCTCTTCGCGGAACGCACCGGCCTGCCGCTCACCGCCGCGGAAAGCGCCCTGCAGGAAGCGGAACGAAAGGGCCTGGTCGAGCGCGACTGGCAGCGCATCCGCCCCACGGAGCGGGGCCGGCATTTCCTCAACGAGCTGCTGGCGCTTTTCCTGCCCGACGGTAGTACAGGTCGCGGATAGGGTGGCCGAGGCGCTTTCCGCGCGCCTCGAACTTGGTGGTCGTGCGGCTCACCAGGCCTGCTTCCGCCTTCTCGAACCCCTCCGCGTTCGCGAACGCCAATGCGATGTGCTCGGCGTACTCCGGCCAGTCCGTCGCCGCGTGGAGCACGCCGCCCGGCGCCAGCTTGCGCGCTGCAAGCGAGACGAACGCCGGCTGGACGATGCGCCGCTTGTGGTGCCGCTTCTTCGGCCACGGGTCGGGGAAGAAAAGGTGGATGGCGGCGAGCGCCGCGTCGCCGATCATGTGCTCGAGGACCTGAATCGCATCGTGGCGGATCACCCGCAGGTTGGGAAGCTGCGCCGCCTCGATGCGATTGAGCAGGCTGCCGACGCCCGGTCCATGGACCTCGACGGCGATGAAGTCGGCGTCCGGCCGGGCCGCCGCGATCGCGGCGGTGGTCTCGCCCATGCCCGATCCGATCTCGAGCACCAGCGGCGCTTCGCGGCCGAAGACCGCCTTCGCGTCGAGGAGCCGTTCCGCGAACGCAATGCCGTACTTCGGCATCAGCGCCTCGAGGGCGCGCTCCTGCGCGGGCGTCGTCCTGCCCTGGCGCAGGACGTAGCTGCGGATCGGGCGGGTCAAGCCGCCTTGGAGGACGGCGACGGGGCGATGATGCCTTCCGTCGGCGAGCTCGGCGCGGCGCTGTAGAGCTTCTTCGGCATGCGGCCGGCGAGGAACGCCTCGCGGCCCGCTTCCACGCCTTTCTTCATCGCGCGCGCCATGAGGGTCGGGTCCCGGGCCGCCGCGACGGCGGTGTTCATGAGCACGCCGTCGCAGCCGAGCTCCATGGCGACGGCGGCATCCGATGCGGTGCCGACGCCCGCGTCGACGATGACGGGCACCTTGGCGCTCTGGATGACGAGCTGGAGGTTCCACGGGTTCAGGATGCCCATGCCCGAGCCTATCAACGAGGCGAGCGGCATGACGGCGACGCAGCCGACCTCCTCCAGCATCCTCGCCTGGATGGGATCGTCGGAGCAGTACACCATGACCTGGAAGCCTTCCTTTACGAGCTGCTCGGCGGCCTTCAGCGTCTCGGGCATGTTCGGAAACAGGGTGTGGGCGTCGCCCAGCACCTCGAGCTTGACGAGCGCGTGACCGTCCAGCAGCTCGCGCGCAAGGCGCAGCGTGCGCACTGCGTCGGCGGCGCTATAGCAGCCCGCCGTATTGGGCAGGTAGGTGAACTGCGACGGCGGCAGCGCTTCCAGGAGGCTCGGCTCGTTGCGGTTCTGGCCGATGTTGGTGCGTCGGATGGCGACCGTGACGATCTGCGCGCCCGAGGCCTCGACCGCCGCGCGGGTCTGTGCGAAATCCCTGTATTTGCCCGTGCCGATGAGCAGGCGCGATGCGTAGCTCTTCCCTGCGATGACAAGCGAGTCGTTCATGTCAGCCTCCACCGACGGCGACGACGATCTCGAGACAGTCCCCGTCCTGGACCAGCGTATCCGCATGGCGGCCACGCGGCACGATCTCCCCGTTTCGCTCCACGGCGATCTTCTTTCCGGCCATGTCCAGCCGCTCGAGAAGAACGCGCAGGTCCACGGGTCCTTCGAGGCGGTGCGCGGAGCCGTTCACGGTGACCCGGATCATGCGGGCATCATATCCAAGGCCCGCTCAGCGACGATTGAGATCGCTCAAGCGATCGAGCCGCGGCTCGAGGTGCGTTTCGTCCCGGTATTCGCCCTCGATCACGACCCCGCGCGCCGGCGCGCGGCCGCGCCACCAGGCCCAGGTGCCAGCCAGCAGGGCCGCGGCCAGCAGAACGCCCGCGGCGATCGCCGCGGACACCAGGACGGCGGCGAGGAAGAGGAGGCCGGCGATGACGGCCAGGATGCGTTGGAACACATCCCGATTATGCACGGCAAAGTCCCTTAAAATCCCTGCTGCAAGCGGGTGTAGTTCAATGGCAGAACGGCAGCTTCCCAAGCTGCATACGAGGGTTCGATTCCCTTCACCCGCTCCACCCGATGAGCGAGCCACGATGAAAGATATCCCCGGCGCCGAAGCGTTCGTGCGCATGCTGCAGCTGCACGGCGTGAAGCACATCTTCGGCCTGTGCGGCGACACCAGCCTGCCGTTCTACGATGCGCTGGCGCGGCTCGACCACGGCATGCAGCACATCCTCTGCCGCGACGAGCGCTCTGCGGCCTACATGGCGGACGGCTACGCACGCGTCAGCGGCAAGGTCGGCGTCTGCGAAGGCCCGAGCGGCGGCGGCGCGACCTACATCCTGCCGGGGCTCGTGGAGGCGAACGAATCCTCCGTCCCCATTCTTGCCGTGACCACGGACATCGCGGTCGGCTCGCGCGGGCGCTACACGCTCACGGAGCTCGACCAGCAGAACCTTTTCCGGCCGCTCACCAAGTGGAACCAGGTGCTCAACCGCGCGGTCGACATCCCGCGCGTGCTGCGCAGCGCCTTCACCCACATGACCACCGGCCGGCCGGGTTCAGCTCACATCGGCCTGCCGTTCGACGTGCAGAAGGATCCGGTGCCGGAAGCGGAGCTCTGGGCCGATCCGGACCTGGGCCGCTATCCGGCGCGGCGCGCCGGTCCGGACCCGCAGGCCGTGCAGCGTGCGGCGGCGCTCCTCGACCAGGCCCAGAGGCCCATCTTCGTCTGCGGCGGCGGGGTAGTAATCTCGGGCGCCGAGGCGGACCTGCAGGCGCTCGCCGAGCGTCTCGGCGCGCCTGTGGCGACGACGATCAGCGGGCAGGGAAGCATCAGCGAGGAACATCCGCTCGCCCTCGGCGTGGTCGGCAGCAACGGCGGCACGGCGCAGACGCGCGCGGTCGTTGAGGAAGCGGACCTCGTGGTCTTCGTCGGCTGCCGGGCCGGCTCGGTCACCACCGAGCGCTGGCGCTATCCCGTGCCCGGGAAGGCCGCGATCGTGCATATCGACGTCGATCCGGCCGTGATCGGCGCGAACTACAAGGTGGACGCCGCGCTCGCAGGCGACGCGCGCCTCGCGCTCGCCGCCCTTGCGGCCGCCGTACAGAAGAAAGCGGGATCGCAGGAGAAACGGGTGGAGCAGGCGAAGCGCGAGAAATTCGCGGCGTTCCGCGAGCTGGCCGAGTCGACGCAGGCGCCGATTCGGCCGGAGCGCGTGGTGGCCGATCTCCAGGCCGTGCTTGCCCCCGACGCCGTCGTCGTTGCGGATCCCGGCACGCCTTGTCCGTACTTTTCCGCTTACTACGTGGGCCGGCGCACCGGCCGGCAGTTCATCTCCAATCGCGCGCACGGCGCGCTGGGCTACTCGCTTTCCGGCGCCGTCGGCGCGCACTTCGGCCGTCCGGGCGTCAAGTGCGTTTCCGTCATGGGAGACGGCAGCTTCGGCTTCACCGGCGGCGAGCTGGAGACCGTGGTGCGGCACAAGCTGCCGATCACGTTCGTCGTGCTGACGAACAGCACCTATGGCTGGATCAAGGCCGGCCAGAAGTCCGGCTTCGGCGGCCGCTACTTCTCCGTGGACTTCGACCGTACCGACCACGCCCGCGTCGCCGAAGCCTACGGGCTGAAGGTCTGGCGGGTGGAAGATCCGCTCAAGCTGCGCGCCGCCCTCGGCGCGGCGCTGGAGCACGGCGGCCCGACGCTCGTCGACGTCGTCACGCAACCGCTGCACGAGGCCCGCGCGCCCGTCAGCGAGTGGGTCGCGTAGAGCACCCGGAGGCGAGCGCGGCCGCCTCGCTACGCGAGGCGCTCGGTCCGGTCGCACCGTGGCGCGCGCGGGCGGTCCAGCTCACTGCAGCGCTCGCCCGGCACGAAGCGCGCCGGGGGCTGCTCGACATCCAGCGCCTCTTCAACCTGTTCCCGCCCGATTCGGCGACGGGCGAATCGTTGTTCCGCCTCGCCGAAGCCTTGCCGCGCACGCCGGATGCGGCCGGCGGCGCGGCGCTCCTGGCCGATCGCGTTCCGCTCCTGCGCAGGGGGCCGCTCGCGCGCGCGGCACTCGTCCCTGTGCGCCGCACGCTCGACCTCGTCGGCGGGCAGTTCGTCTTCGCGCAGACGATCGAGGACGCGCTGGCGGCGGTCGGGCGCCAGGCCGCCTTGCGCTACTCGTTCGACATGCTCGGCGAAGGCGCACGGACCCGCGCGGACGCGGACGCCAATCTGGCGAGCTACCGTCGGGCCGTGCAGGCTGCGGCGGGCCACCCCGCCGGGCGTTCGCGATTCGGCATATCGGTCAAGCTCTCTTCGATCCATCCGCGCTATGACGCGGCGAGCTATCGGCTGGTCCGGCCGCACCTCTTCGCCGCGCTGAAGGAGCTTTGCGCGATCGCCGCCGAAGCCGGCATCGGCCTCACGATCGACGCGGAGGAGTCGGAGCGGGCGGCGCTGCAGGTGGACCTCTTCGCCGCCCTTGCGGAGGAGCCGGCCTTCCTGCAATGGGAAGGGCTCGGCCTCGCGGTACAGGCCTATCGCACCGGCGCTGGCGAAACGCTGGAAGCGGTGCTCGCGCTGGCGGCGCGGCGCCATTCGCGCGGCGGCGGGCGCGTCTGCGTGCGCCTCGTCAAAGGCGCGTACTGGGACGCCGAGGTAAAGCGCGCCCAGGAGCTCGGGCTGGCCGCGTATCCGGTGTTCACGGACAAGCGCACCACGGACCTCAGCTACCTTGCCTGCGCGCGGCGGCTGCTCGAAGGCCGGGATGCCGTGTATCCGCAGTTCGCGACGCATAACCCGGCGACGCTCGGCTGCGTCCTTGCGCTGGCACAAAACTGGGACGGGTTCGAATGCCAGCGGCTGCATGGCATGGGCGCGGGGCTCGAGGAGGCCCTGGCGGGGCTCGCGCCGCGCATTCCGTTGCGCGTCTATGCGCCCGTGGGTCGTCGCGAAGAGCTGCTCGCCTACCTGGTGCGCCGCCTGCTCGAGAATGCGGCCAGCACATCCTACGTACGGCAGGCCGCGCGCGGCTTCTCCGCCGCCGACGCGCTCGGCCGCTTGTTCGATTTCACGGACGCGGCAAGCGCGCCGCACCCGTTTCCGCTTCCCCAGGAGATCCAGATGCCTGAACGCCTCGTCGCGCGCGGCCACGACCTTGCCGAACCGCGCACGCTGGAAGCCTTCGCCGCCGAAGTCGCGAGCCTGCCCCGGAACTGGCGCGCGGCGCCGCTCGTGAGCGGACGTCGCCTTCACGGCGTGGCGCGGCCGGTTGCCAGCCCGGCGCGTCCGCAGGAGCGGATCGGCGAGGTGGTCGACGCCAGCGCCAACGACGTGCGCTCGGCGATCGACAGCGCCTTCGCGATGCGCCGCGAGTGGGACGCGACGCCGGTCGGGCGCCGGGCGTCAATCCTGGAGCGCCTGGCGGACCTTCTCGAGCAGGACACGCCGCGCCTCTGCGCCTTGTGTGTCTGGGAAGCCGGGAAGACGCTTCCCGACGCGCTCGCCGACCTTCGCGAGGCCGTCGACTTCTGCCGCTACTACGCGCAGCAGGCGCGCGAGGCCTTCGCGCCGCGCGAGCTGCGCGGGCCGGTCGGCGAGCGCAACGAGCTGCGCCTGCACGGGCGCGGCGTGTTCGCGTGCATCAGCCCGTGGAACTTCCCGGTGGCGATCTTCACCGGCCAGGTCGCCGCGGCGCTCGTGGCCGGCAACACCGTCGTCGCGAAGCCCGCGGAACAGACGCCGCTCGCCGCGTTCCGCATCGCCGAGCTCGCGCTCGAAGCCGGCGTGCCGGCGGCGGCGTTCCACCTGCTGCCGGGGGACGGCGCGACCGGCCAGGCGATCGTCTCGGATCCGCGCATCGCCGGCGTCGCGTTCACCGGCGGCACCGAGACGGCGCGCCACATCCAGCGGGCGCTGGTCGAGCGCGGCGGGCCGCTCGTCCCGCTCATCGCCGAGACCGGCGGCCTGAACGCGATGATCGCGGACTCGACGGCGCTCGCCGAGCAGGTGGTGGACGCGGTGATCGCGAGTGCCTTTCGCTCGGCGGGGCAACGCTGCAGCTCGCTGCGCATGCTCTACGTGCAGGACGAAGCGTTCGACCGGGTGGCCGGCATGCTGGGCGGCGCGATGCGGGCGCTCCGCGTCGGAGATCCCGCCGATCCGTCCACCGACATCGGCCCGCTGATCGACGCCGATGCCCGGCGCGCGCTTTCGGCGTACGTCGAGGAATTGCGGGCGACGCGCAAGATTGTCGGCGAAGCGCCGCCGGTTCCGTCCGAAGGAAATTTCCTCGCGCCTGTGGCGTTCGAGGTCGGCTCCATCCGCGACTTGCCGGGAGAGCGCTTCGGGCCCGTGCTGCACGTGGCGCGCTTCGCCATCGATGAGCTCGACCGGGTGCTGGATGACATCGAGGCGACCGGATACGGCCTCACCATGGGCCTGCAGACCCGCGTGGACGCGCGCGCGGAGCACGTCCGGCGCCGCGCGCCGGTGGGGAACCTCTACGTGAACCGCAACACCATCGGCGCGGTCGTCGGGGTGCAGCCGTTCGGCGGCGAAGGACTGTCCGGCACCGGCCCCAAGGCCGGCGGCCCGCACTACCTGCTGCGATTCGCCACCGAGCGCGTCTGCACGGTCAACACGGCGGCCGCCGGCGGCGACGTGCAATTGATGACCGCGGGAAGCTAGTAGCATAGGCCGATGGCGTACTCCGTCGATGGCAAGCTCGTCGTCGCGATCTCTTCGCGCGCGCTGTTCGACTTCGAGGAAGAGAACCGTGTCTTCGAGCGCGACGGCGAGGCAGCCTACATCGCGCTCCAGTTCGGCCGGCTCGACGTACCGGCGCGCGAAGGCGTCGCCTTTCCGCTGGTGAAGAAGCTGCTCGCCTTCAATACGCCCGAGGCCCAGCGCGTCGAGGTGGTCGTCCTGTCGAAGAACGACCCGGTCTCCGGCCTGCGGGTGTTCCGGTCGGCGCGGATGGCGGGCCTGCAGATCGAACGCGGGGTGTTCACGCGCGGCCGAAGCCCGTACGGCTACCTCGACTCCCTGAAGGCGAACCTCTTCCTTTCGGCGAACGAGTCGGACGTGATGGGCGCGCTGGGCGCGAGCTGCCCGGCGGCGCGCGTGTACCCGGAGTCTGCGCAGGCCGCGAGCCGGCATGCCGAGGAGGTCCGCATCGCCTTCGACGGCGACGGGGTGCTCTTCTCCGACGAGGCGGAGCAGGTCTACCAGAAGGACGGGCTCGAGGCGTTCACGCGCCACGAGACGGCGCGCGCGCTGCAGCCGCTGCCGCCGGGCCCGTTCAAGCCGCTGCTCGAGGCCCTGCACCGCCTGCAGAGCGAGCAGAACGCGTCGGTGAAGATCCGCACCGCCCTGGTGACGGCGCGCAGCGCGCCGGCGCACGACCGGGCGGTGCGCACGCTGATGGAGTGGAACATTTCCGTGGACGAGGCGATGTTCCTCGGCGGCCTCGACAAGGGGGCGTTCCTGAAGGCGTTCCAGCCGGACTTCTACTTCGACGACCAGCGCGGCCACATCGAGTCGGCGCGCGCCCACGTTGCCGCCGGCCACGTGCCGTTCGGCATCGCGAACCTCAAGGTCACTAGATGAAGAACTCCCGCGGGTCGAGGTTGACCTTGCTCTGCTCGAGGGTGCGCCGGATTTTGTAGGGCTCGTCGGGCGTCACCTTCGGGTCGCGGTCCAGGTCGAGGATCTTATGCGGGCGCACCGGCGCGCCCTTCGGGTCGAGCACCACCATCACCCGCGGCTTGAGCCGGCGCAGCAGGTTCTGCGCGATGACGATGCCCACCTCGCCGGAGTTGAGCTCGACCACGCTGCCGACGGGAAAGGCGCCGACGCACTGGATGAACTGCTCGACCAGTTCGCCGTGGAATCCGGTGCCGCGCTCCTTGTACAGGAAGCTCAGTGCGCTCGACGGCGAAAGCGGCTCGGCATATGGGCGCACCGCGGTCAGCGCGTCGAACGTGTCGCAGATCGCTGCCATAGAGCCGTAGAGGCCGATTTCGTCGCCGCGTAGCGCGTTCGGATAGCCGGTGCCGTCCTGGCGCTCGTGGTGCAGCAATACGAGCTTCAGGAGCTCGGGCGGGATGCCGGGCGTCGTCTTCAGGATCTCGGCCGAATAGATGACATGCTGCTTCGCGAGCTCCGACTCCTCCGCCGTAAGCGGGCCTTTCTTGGCCAGCAGCTCCGGCGGCAGGCGCGTCTTGCCGATGTCCTGCAGCAGGCCCAGCAGGCCGAGCATCTCCAGCTCCTCGCGCTGCAGCTGGAGAAAGCGCGCGAAGACGATCATGTAGAGCGAGACCTGCAGCGCCCGGGCGTGCGCTTCGGCGCTTTTCTCCCGCAGGCGCGACACGAGCAGCATCGCGTCCGGGTTGCGCACCACGCTGTCGGTGAGCCTCGTGACCGACTCCTTCACTTCCTTCGCGTCGAGCACCGTGCCGGCGGCGCCGCCCGCCTTGGTCATCGGCTGGAGCAGGTCGTCGATCCTCTTCGCCGTCTGCTCGAAGATCGGCTGGGCGACCTTGAACTCTTCCTCGACGCGCGCCTTCTCCGGGTAGGCGGTGTTGCCGCGCACCTTGAAGGCGGCGGGCGCGGCGAGCTTGACCTTCTCCGGCGGCTCCGTGCGGGCCGGGTCCACGAAGACGTGCTTGCAGAACTTCTTCAGCGCGGCGAGCTGCACCGCGGTCCGGAGCTGGAAGCCCTGGTACATGAACGGCGTGTCGGTCCACGGCCGGTCGAGCTCGGCCACGTACATGCCGAATTCGAGCTTCTCGACGGGGACTTGTTCGCGCTTCATGTCGTTCGAATTCTACATCCCGCCCCTGCTTGCCCTACACGCCCGGCAGCGCGTCGTGCACGGCGTGGCACGCGATCGCGTCCTCGAAAAGCGGTCGCTCGGTACGGCAGCGCTCGTAGGCGCGCGGGCATCGCGGATGAAACGCGCAGCCGGCCGGCGGCGCCAGCGGATTGGGCACTTCCCCGCCGACCGGCGTGCGTGCCTTGCCCGACATGGAGAGGTCGGGCAGGGCGTCGAGCAGCATGCGCGTATAGGGATGGCGCGGGCGGCTGAAAAGCGCGGCGGCGGGCGCGAGCTCGACCAGCCGGCCGAGGTACATCACGCCGACGCGGTCTGCGATCTCCGACACCACGGCGAGGTTGTGCGAGATGAAGACGTAGGTGAGGCCGAGCCGTTCCTGCAGCTCGCGCATCAGGTTGAGGATCTGCGCCTGCACCGACACGTCGAGCGCGGAGGTCGGCTCGTCGCAGACGAGCAGATCGGGCTCCCCGGCCAGCGCGCGCGCAATCGAGATGCGCTGGCGTTGGCCGCCGGAAAACTCGTGCGGATACTTCTCGCCATCGTCCGGGGACAGGCCCACCTGCCGCAACAGGGCGGCCACCCGGTCGCCGATCAGCGAGGGATTCTTCTCGAGCTGCAGGACCCGGATGGGCTCGGCGACGATGTCGCGCACCCGCCAGCGCGGATTGAGGCTCGCGTACGGGTCC
>DASPMF010000030.1:0-24615 GCA_035627155.1 Burkholderiales bacterium
GCAGGGGACTGAGGAAGATTCCACCCCCCACGCCGGTAAGCCCTGAAAGCAGTCCCATGCCGGCCCCCATGCCCATCGCGGCAGGCAGCGGCGGCTGCCGTACGGATCGCATCTCCTCGCCGCGCGTTGCGCTGTGCCACAACTGCCATGCTGCGTAGAGCAACACCAGTCCCACGAGCATCTTGTAAGTGTGGCCCGGAAGCGTCAGTGCGCCGCCTATGTAGGCCATCGGGATCGACACGATTGCGAAGGGCCAGAAAAGGCTCCAGTTGAAATGTCCTGCGCGCTTGAACTTCCACGTCGCGAGGGACGAGACAAGGACGTTCAGGAGGAGCGCGACCGGGCGCATCTCGGCCGGCGCTATTCCGGCGAGCGCCATGGCCGCAAGATACGCCGAAGCGCCGCCGTGTCCCACGGACGCATAGCCGAATGCCGCGAGCAGCATGCCCGCGCCCAACAGCGCGATGACGGCCCCATCCATGGAACACGCTATATATCATGGAATATAGCGCTGATAGCGCTTCAAGCCCGGGGCTATGGCGGTAGACGCCTTATCTTCGAGCTTCCGGTATTCGCGGACGACCTGTTTGCCGAAAGCCGTCACGCGCGCTCCGCCACCGCGCCTTCCCCCGATAGCCGTAGTGACCACGGGCTCGCGGAACGCAGCATTGAGCGATTCGACGAGCTGCCATGCGCGGCGGTACGACATGCCCATCTCCCGCGCTGCAGCAGAAATGGAGCCGCTCGCCGCGATACGTTCGACGAGCTCGGCCTTGCCGGGGCCGATCAAGGGCCCGCGGCGACCGAGCACGCGGAGCGTCAAGCCCTTGTACCGCACGTCACCTCTTCGCGTTCGGAAAGAAAAGCTGCTCGCCGCCGATCTTATAGGCGGCGATCGCCGCCTGCCCTTCATCGGAGACGAGCCAATCAATAAAGGCTTGTCCCTCTGCTTTCCTGACATGCGGATGCTTCGCGGGATTGACCCGGATGACGCCATACTGGTTGAAGAGCTTCCTGTCCCCCTCGACCGCGATGGTGAGGTTGCCCCGGTTCTTGAACGACAACCAGGTGCCGCGGTCCGCCAGTGCGTACGCGTCCATTCCGGCGGCGGTATTCAAGGTCGGTCCCATTCCGGAGCCGGTGTCGCGGTACCAAGGGCCTTTTTCCTTCTCTAATTCGATTCCCGCCGCTTTCCAGAGCTGAAGCTCGGCGAAGTGAGTGCCGCTCTTGTCGCCGCGCGATGCGAATCGAGCCTTCGCGGACGCAATTTTCCGGAACGCCTCGACGACGTCCTTCGTACCGGCAATCCGGGCCGGATCGGACTTCGGACCGACGATGACGAAGTCGTTATACATCACCTCGACGCGCTCGACGCCGAACCCCTCGGCTACGAACTTTTCCTCCAGCGCCTTCGCATGCACCAAAACGACATCCGCGTCCCCACGCTTTCCCATGTCGAGCGCCTGGCCCGTTCCCAGCGCCACCACCCGGACCTGGATGCCGGTCTTCCTCTCGAATCGCGGCAGCAGATGCCTGAAAAGGCCGGATTGCTCCGTCGAAGTTGTCGAAGCGACGGTGATGTAACTCTGCTGCGCCTCCGCTTGCATGGTCAGCCCGAGCAGCAAGAGAAACCGCAGCATCAAACCCACGGCAATTCTCCCTTGATGAAAGCAGCCGCCTCGGCAGAGGCCGGCTGGTTGAAGAACCGGTCCACCAACGCACGCTCCACAAGGCGCCCTTGGTGGATGAACAAGACTTCGTCGCCGAGTCGTCGGGCCTGGCCGAGGTTGTGCGTCGCCATGATGATCTTCGTGCCCGATGCGTCGAAGGCGCGGATGATCGATTCGATCTCCCGCGTTGCGGTGGGATCGAGGCTCGCCGTCGGCTCGTCCAGGAAGAGCACCTCGGGATGTAGGGCCCACGCGCGCGCGAGGGCGAGCCGTTGCTGCTCGCCTCCGGAGAACGCGCGCGCAGGTCGTCCCGCAAGGTGATGCAATCCGACTTCCTGCAGTGCGGCGGCGGCTACCCGGCTGCGTTCGGGTTCCGCGACGCCGGCCGCCTGCAGCGGGTACTGAACATTCGCAAGCGCGGAGCGCCGCAGCATGACGGGCCGCTGGAACACCATCGCCTGCATGCGGCGCACGCGATCCGGATCGGCGTCGCGCCATTGAACGCGGCCGCTGGTGGGGGACAGCAGTCCATGCATGAGGCGCATGAGCACGCTCTTCCCGGCGCCGTTGGCGCCGAGAATGATCGTCGCCGGCCCGGCGGCGATCTCGAGGGAAAGCGGGTGGATCACCGTGCGGCCCTGAATGGTCAGGGAAACCTCGTCGAGCCGCAGTGGAAGGATCAACCGTACCTCCGCTGCGCCGCTTCCTTCACGAGGTGTGCGGCGCCGTTCAGCAGGAGGACAACGCCGATCAGGACGATACCCAGCCCGAGCGCGAGAGGCAGGTCTCCCTTGGACGTCTCGAGGGCGATCGTCGTCGTCATGACGCGCGTTACGCCATCGATGTTCCCGCCAACGATCATGACTGCGCCGACCTCGGCGCTCGCCCGGCCGAGGCCTGCTAGGACGGCCGTGAGCAACGAGAAGCGGATGTCCCAGAGCACCGTCAATGCCGCTTGGAGGCCCTCGACGCCGAGCGATCTCAGCTGCTCCTCGTATTCCCGCCATGCGTCCTCGACGGCCTGGCGGCACAGCGCGGCGGCGATCGGCAGGATAAGGATCGTTTGCGCGATTACCATCGCGCCGGGCGTGAACAGAAGTCCCAACTGGCCGAGCGGCCCGGCGCGGGAAAGAAGGAGGTACACCACCAGGCCGACCACAACCGGCGGGAGGCCCATCAAGGCGTTCAGCGTCACCACAACGACATCCCGTCCCGGGAATCGCCATACCGCCAGCGCCGCGCCAAGCGGCAAGCCAAGCGCCATGGCAATCCCTACTGCGGACAGGCTCACCTGAAGGCTGAGCGTCACGATGCGCCAGAGCTCGTCGTCGAGAAGGATGGCTGGGAAGTTATGCATCAAGTTGCATATCCTGTTGATCCAACGTACTTTACAACCGGTCCTCCCTCTTTTAAATAGGCGCTCACATGCATACGAAGATCGAGATCAGCCTCGACAGCGCTTGGCTCTCCGCGCCGGGATTGCCGCGGGAACGTGGCCGGGCGCTCGTTCTGTTGCTGCGGGAACTGGAGCAGTCGAGCTCCTTGCGCGAGGCTGCGCGCGGAGCCGGAATGTCGTACCGGTTTGCGTGGGGGCTACTGGGCGACGCGGGCCGCATCCTCGGCACGCGGCTGGTCGAAATGCAGCGCGGCCGTGGCGCGCGACTTAGCGAACCGGGTCGCAACGTCTTGCGCGCCGATGCCCGGGTACGTGAAGTCCTTTCCGAAAGGTTCGAGCAGCTGCGCAGCGAAGTCCCCCAGCTGCTCGCCGGCACACGCCCGACCGCACGTCCACGCCTCGCCCTGCACGCGAGCCATGACCTGGCGATTGCGCTTCTCCCCGACCTGTGCGCCTCGACCTTGGACCTCGAGGTCAGTTTCCGCGGCTCCGATGACTGCTTGGCCGCTCTGGCGAGGAATGAATGCGACCTGGCCGGTTTCCACGTCGCCGATGCCCTGCCCCGCGCGGCGGCCGCGGCGGCCGCGTTGGGCAAGTGGCTCGATTCGCGCAAGCATGCCGTCCTGCACTTCGTCCGGCGCGAGCAGGGCCTGATCGTTCGTCCCGGCTCGCGCATTCGCAACGTGCACGACCTTGCCCGTCCAGGCGTGCGCTTCATCCATCGGCAGAATTCGGGTTCCGCGGGCACCGGACGCGACGCGCCGGTCGCTGTCGCCGTGGCGCGCGGTCACGCCGATGCCGGGTTCGGCCTTCGCGCCGAGGCCGCCGAGCACAAGCTTTCGTTCGTTCCGCTCGCGGTCGAACGCTATTTCATCGCGTGTCCGAAGTCGCTGCAGCGCTCGGCATCGCTTTTGGCGCTTCTCGAGATCCTTCGCAGCGCGGCCTTTCGGGCGCAGGTCGAGCGCCTGCCGGGGTATGACGCTTCCGAGGCCGGAAAGCGACACGCGCTGGACGCGGCACTAACCTGGGTTGAAGCGGCGCGGTGAAGGCCACTGCTTGCGCTCCCTTCGCCGCTGAACTATTCTCGCGTCGCAGCTCGCCGGGGCGCAGACCCCCGGCCCTACGAAGACGGCGGTCCGTCCAAGCTCTGCGCAACTCTTTTAGAGGAGAAGCGCTATGGACGCCCGTGTTACCCCCGCCGCGCTGCGGCTTGCCCTTCGATCCCCCCGCCCGCCGCTCGTCATCGACGTTCGCCGCAACGAACGGTTCTTCGAGTCGCCCTATTTCGTGCAGGGCGCTTTGCGCCGCGACCCGGCTCGGATCGAGGAGTGGAAGAAGGATCTCCCGGAGGGTGCCGAGGTCGTGGTCTATTGCGTCCACGGCCATGAGGTGAGCCAGAACGTGGCCCGGATGCTCGGCGCACGCTACCTGGAAGGCGGCCTCGAAGGCTGGCGGGAGCAAGGGGGCGAGCTCGCCCCGAAACCGGCGGGCGCCGCGACCCGCTGGATCACGCGCGAGCGGCCCAAGATCGATCGCATCGCTTGCCCATGGCTGCTGCGCCGCTTCATCGATCCGCAGGCCGAGTTCCACTACGTTCCGGCGGCGGAGGTGCTGCGCGCGGCACTAGAACGGCAGGCAACCCCCTACGACATCCCGGATGTTCCGTTCTCGCATCAGGGCGAGCTTTGCAGCTTCGACGCGTTTCTGGCGGCATTCCGCCTTCGCGACCCCGCGCTGGACGCCCTTGCGCTGATCGTCCGTGGCGCCGATACGAACCGCCTCGAGCTCGCGCCGCAGGCCGCCGGCCTAGCCGCGATCTCGCTCGGTCTGTCCCGCAACTTCGCGGACGACCACCAGATGCTGGAGCACGGCATGATTCTGTACGACGCGCTTTACGCATGGTGCCGGGACGGCAGGGACGAGCTGCATACTTGGAATTCTGCGGCGTACCGCGTCGCATGACGGTTCCGTTCAACGAGGCGTTCAGGGTGTGGCTGAAGATCGGCTGCCTAGGCTTCGGGGGTCCCGCGGGCCAGATCGCGCTCATGCACCGCGTGATCGTGGATGAAAAGAAGTGGGTCGACGAAGCGCGCTACCTGCACGCCCTCAACTTCTGCATGCTGCTTCCCGGTCCGGAGGCACAGAAGCTCGCGACCTACGTGGGCTGGCTTCTCCACGGGGTTCGCGGCGGCCTGGTCGCCGGGGTTCTCTTCGTGCTGCCTGGGGCGCTCGTCATGCTGGCGGTCAGCCTGCTCTACGTGCTCGGCCAAGGCGTCCCGGCGGTCGAGGGTGCGCTGTTCGGCATCAAGGCAGCGGTTCTCGTGATCGTCGTGGAAGCACTCGTGCGGATCGGGAGGCGTTCCCTGCGCTCGCGTTTGCTGGCGGGGCTTTCGGCAGCCGCCTTCGCCGCGATTTTCTTGCTGGACCTCCCGTTTCCGCTCATCGTGGTCGCCGCGGCTGCCATCGGCTTCGCCACCACGACCCGGCAGGAAACGCCGCTCGCGCCGACCCCCCCGGGCCAATGGCAGCAGGCGCTGCGAGTGGCGTTAGCCGGCCTCGTCCTGTGGTGGGCGCCCGTGGTGCTGGCTGCGCTCTGGCTCGGAGCCTCGCACGTCTTCTTCGACATCGGGCTTTTCTTTTCGAAGCTCGCCACCGTAAGCTTCGGCGGGGCGTACGCACTGCTCTCCTACATGGCCCAAGAGGCGGTCGAGACCTACGGCTGGATGAGCGCGCGGGAAATGGTCGACGGCCTGGGACTCGCGGAAACGCTGCCCGGACCTCTGATCAAGGTGACGCAGTTCGTCGGCTTCCTCGGGGCCTGGCGCCATCCGGACCCGCTTTCTCCGCTTGCAGCCGGCGTGCTCGGGTCCGCGCTGACGACGTGGGTTACCTTCGTTCCGCCGATGCTTCTCATTTTCGCCGGCGCGCCATTCGTGGAGCAGCTGCGCGCGAACAAGCGCCTCTCGGGTGCGCTTGCCGCGGTGACCGCAGCGGTAGTCGGCGTCATCCTGAACCTCACCGTGTGGTTCGTCCTGCATGTGCTGTTTCCGGACGTCGCCGAAGCCCGGTCAGGGTCGCTCCGCTGGTACGTCTTCGATCTCTTCGCCATCGATTGGCGGGCCCTCGGGCTTGCCGTCCTGGCAGGCCTGCTGGCGTTCCGCTTTCACTGCGGGCTGGTAAAGTTGATCATCGCCATGGCAGCCGCCGGCATCGTGCTGCGGCTCGCGCTTGGATGACCGGAGGAGTCGCAATGAAGGGCTATGTGATCGGGGAAGTCAGCGTGAGGGATCAGGGCGCCTACGAGGACTACCGCAAGCAGGTCCTGGCCACGATCGAAAAATACGGCGGACGGTTCCTGGTGCGCGGGGGCCGGTCCGAGGGCCTCGAGGGCAAGGCACCCGCGGGGCGAATCGTCGTGCTCGAATTCCCGAGCTATGACCACGCCTCGATGTGGTATCGCTCCGCCGAGTACGCCCCGCTCATCACCCTGCGCCAGAGTGCGTCCGAAGGGCGGCTCATCCTCGTCGAGGGCGCCTAGAAAAACAAAGGGCGCCCTCGCGGCGCCCTTTGCGTAGCTATCGGAACGGGAACTACTTCTTCGCCTTCCCGTCCATCGAAACGCCCTTGTTCTTCTTGTAGTTCGCGACCGCCTTGTCCTGTGCCTTGCCGAGGTCGGCGGCATCCTTGGCCTTCTTGGCCGCGGCTTTCTCCGCTTCGGCGGCTTTCTCGGCATCGCTCTTCGCCGGCGGCGACGGCAGCTTCGCGTTGGCCGCTGCCAGAGTGCCGGCAAGCACGCCGGCAGCCAGGACCATCAGGATCTTCTTCATGCTTTCTCCTTCATGTTGGGTGCGCCGGCCGGGACGGCACCGCCGCTAGCTCGCGGCTGCCCGGACTTAACCTCGTTGTACCAATACTCGTGGTGCTCCCGCGCCCACGTTTCGTCGGTGTAGCCCTCGCGCATGTTGCCGTACGCGCCCTCCACCCCGATCGTGCCCATGTAGATGTGGCCGAGCGACATGGCGATGTAGAGCAGCGCCGCAGAGGCGTGCCACACCCAAGCGTCCTGCATCACGGCGCGCGTCTGGTCGAAGTTGGGGAAGAGCAGGATCA
Organism: Burkholderiales bacterium; assembly: GCA_035627155.1. GTDB lineage: Bacteria > Pseudomonadota > Gammaproteobacteria > Burkholderiales > SG8-39 > SCGC-AG-212-J23. The sequence continues at coordinate 7,177 of DASPMF010000030.1, forward strand.
GGCCACTCCAGCTCACGATGACGCTGAGCGCCACCACCCCGATCCAGAACCAGGCCTTCTCTCCGGCGTTGAAGCGCCCCGACGGGATGTGCTTGCCGCGGGCGAAGAACGCCCATGCGCCGGCGAACCATTTCAGGTCGTAGGACTTGGGCAAGTTGTCGCGGATCCAGATGACGACCATGACCAGCACCGACACCATGAAGAAGGGTGCGACGAAGTTATGCAGGTTCTTCGACAGGTTTCCCAGCCACCCGAACAGGGTGTAGCCGATCACTGGCAGCAGGATGTACTTGCCGAAGAGCATGATCAGCCCGGAAATGCCGAGAATGCAGAAGCTGATGGCCACCGACCAATGCACCACCCGCTCGGCGCCGGTGAAGCGAAGCAGCTTGCGGCCGGTCGGCCGATCATGCAGCTTCACCGCTCCCTTGGTGAAGTAGAGCGCGGCGATCGCGATCAGGGCGATCAGCACCAGCCAGCCGCCGTAGAACGTGATCGGCCCGTTGCGGAACTGCCTCCAGGCTTCGCCAGCGGTGATGGACACGTTCTGCCCGAGGAAACGCGCCGGCCCCTGGATGAGGACGTCGGTCTCGCGCCCGGGGAGGCTCGTCCGGGCGGGCGCACCTGATTCGACCTGGCGCCAGACCGGCGCATTGTTTCCGGGCTGAGTGACGGAGCGCTGCTTCTGGGCTTCCTGCGGCGTGCTCGGCGGCGCCTCGTCCTGCGCCGTCGACTGCGCCATGGCCGGCGCGCAAACGACGAGAGTTAATGCCAGGCAAAGCCTGAAAAGATGCTTCATTCGACCTCCTCGACCGCTGGTCTGACTACAGCCGCCTACCCTTTGCTACCGGTAGATGCGTTTATCTTCGTGCTGTCCGAGCTGCCGGGTCTTGATCTGCGTTTCCCAGCTGGCGCGGTCGCCCTTCGTCCACTTGCTACCGCCGGCGCTGCTTTGCGTCGCCAGGGCCAGCGGATCGTTGTCCCACGGCAAGGTGTCGCGCTTGCCCTGGTAGCGCTTTTCGCCGGATTGCGTAACCGGCTCCTGCCCGCGCTCGCTGCAAGCCGCAAGACCGGCCAGGATGCCGCACGTTGCCAATGCGCAGAGGAGGCGACTCATGATTTCCTCGCCGGTTGCGGCGGCGTGGCGCCCGGGCGTCCCGGCCCGTACGCCGTGCCCCAGCCCCAGACCTCGGAGCCCTTGCCGCGGCGAAGCACGCGCTCGCGATAGATATCGGCGATCACGTCGCCGTCGCCGCCGAGCAGCGCCTTGGTCGAGCACATCTCGGCGCACGCGGGCAGCTTGCCTTCCGCAAGGCGGTTGCGCCCGTACTTGGTGAACTCCGCCTCGCTGCGGTCCGTTTCCGGGCCGCCGGCGCAGAAGGTGCACTTGTCCATCTTGCCGCGCAGGCCGAAGGCGCCCGCCTGCGGGAACTGCGGCGCGCCGAACGGGCAGGCGTAGAAGCAGTAGCCGCAGCCGATGCACAGGTCCTTGTCGTGCAGGACCACGCCGTCCTCGGTCTTGTAGAAGCAATCGACCGGGCATACCGCCATGCAGGGGGCGTCCGAGCAGTGCATGCAGGCCACCGAGATCGACTTCTCGGCCCCCACCACGCCGTCGTTGATCGTGACGACGCGGCGGCGGTTCACGCCCCAGGGCACCTCGTTTTCCTGCTTGCACGCGGTGACGCAGCCGTTGCACTCGATGCAGCGCTCGGCGTCGCAGAGGAACTTCATTCTTGCCATGGCGGTCTCCTTATGCCTTCGCGACCTGACAGATGGTCGTCTTCGTTTCCTGCATCATGGTGACGATGTCGTAGCCGTACGTCGTCGCCGTGTTGACGGCTTCCCCGCGCACGATCGGTGCGGCTCCCTCCGGGTAGTACGGCAGCATGTCCTGGCCCTGCCACCAGCCGGCGAAGTGGAACGGAATGAAGCAGGTGTCCGGACCGACCCCTTCGGTCACCTTCGCCTTCACCTTGAGGCGGGCGCCGGACGGCGTGCTCACCCAGACGAATTCGCCGTGCCGCACGCCGCGGTCCGCGGCGGTCTTCGGATTGATCTCGATGTAGCAGTCCTGCTGCAGCTCCGCGAGCCATGGGTTGGAACGGGTTTCGTCGCCGCCCCCCTCGTATTCGACGATGCGGCCGCTGGTGAGGATCAGCGGGAACTTCTCGTGGGCCTTGTCGGCCACCGCCTTCTGCTGCACGGTCTTGAAGAGCACCGGCATGCGCCAGCGGTTTTTTTGGTCGTCGTGCGTCGGCCACTTCGCGACGAGCTCTGGCTTGGGCGAGTAGATCGGCTCCCGGTGCAGCGGCACGCCGTCCGGGAAGTTCCACACCACCGCACGCGCCTTGGCGTTGCCAAATGGCGAGCACCCATGCTTCATGGACACGCGCTGAATGCCGCCCGAGAGGTCGGTCTTCCAGTTCTTGCCCTCGGCTTCCTTCTTCTCCTCGTCCGTGAGCTCGTCCCACCAGCCCAGCTTCTTGAGCAGCACATGGTCGAACTCGGGATAGCCGGTCGTGATGTCGGAGCCCTTCGAGGCGACGCCGTCTTCGGCGAGCAGGTTCACCCCGTCCTTCTCGATGCCGAAATTGGCGCGGAAGCAGTTCCCGCCATCCATCATGTGGCGCGTCGTGTCATACAGGTTCGGCGAGCCCGGATGCTTGATGGCCGCAGTCCCGTAGCAGGGCCACGGCATGCCGAAGTAGTCGCCGGTGAGGTCGTAGCCCGTCTTGGCATCCTTGCCGCCCTTTGCCCGCAGCGTCTTGACGTCGAAGACATGCATGTTCCTCATGTGCGCCTGCATGCGCTCGGGCGACTGGCCGGTGTAGCCGATCGTCCAGGAGCCCCGGTTGAACTCGCGCGTGATGTCCTCGATGTCGGGCTCGTCCATCCCGCCCTTGCCCTTCACGAGCTTGATGCTCTGCTTGCCGTCCTTCTTGCCGATGAGCTGGTCGGCAAAGCCGAGCTTCTGGGCGAGCTGATACATGATCATGTGGTCGGTGCGCGACTCGAACATCGGCTCGATCACCTTCTCGCGCCACTGCAGGGAGCGGTTCGAGGCGGTGACGCTGCCAGGGCACTCGAGCTGTGTCGCAGCCGGCAGTAGGTACGCGCCGTCCTTGCGCACCATGGCGAACATCGCCGCGGTGGCCGAAGGATACGGGTCCACGACGACCAGGAGGTCGAGCTTCTTCATCGCCTCGACCATGTCCAGGCCACGGCTTTGGGAGTTCGGCGCGTGGCCCCAGTAGATGACCGCGCGGATCCGCCCTTCCTGGTCGAGGTGATCCGGGTTCTCGAGCACGGCGTCGTGCCAGCGCGAAACGGTGATGCCGGGCTTGGCCATCATCGCCTCGGAGGCGTACTGCTTCTTCAGCCAGTCGAGGTCCACGTTCCACACCCGCGCCCAGTGCGCGAAGGACCCGGGAGCAAGGCCGTAGTACGCCGGCAGCGAGTCCGGGTTCGGCCCGAGGTCGGTCGCGCCCTGCACGTTGTCGTGCCCGCGGTAAATGTTGCACCCGCCGCCAGAACGACCCACGTTGCCGAGGGCAAGCATGAGCACCGCGCTCGCACGCACGATCGCATTGCCGTTCGAATGCTGCGTCTGGCCCATCGCCCAAATGATGAAGCCGGGACGATTCTCGGCCAGCATCTTCGCAACTTCGTACATCTCGGCCTCCGGGACGCCGGTCACCGCTTCCACGGCCGCTGGCGTGTACTTCTCCATTACCTCGGCCTTGACCTTGTCCATGCCATAGACGCGGTCATGGATGTACTTCTTGTCCTCCCAGCCGTTCTTGAACACGTGGTAGAGCAGGCCGAAGAGGAACGCGACGTCCGTTCCGGAACGTACGCGCACGTACTTGTCCGCCTTCGCGGCCGTGCGCGTGAAACGCGGGTCCGCGACGATCACCTTCGCGCCGTTCTCCTTCGCGTGCAGCGTATGGAGCATCGACACCGGATGCGCCTCGGCAGCGTTGGAACCGAAGAACAGCATGCACTTCGAGTTCTGCTCGTCGTTGTACGAGTTCGTCATCGCCCCGTACCCCCACGTATTGGCGATGCCGGAAACGGTGGTCGAGTGGCAGATGCGCGCCTGGTGGTCCGTATTGTTCGTGCCGAACAGGCGGACCCACTTGCACATCAGATACGACTGCTCGTTGTTGTGCTTGGAGGAGCCGATCCAGAAGGTCGCGTCCGCGGTGCTCTCCTTCTTGATCTGCAGCAGCTTCTGCGCGATTTCGTCGTAGGCCTGGTCCCAGGACACCCGCTTCCACTTCCCGCCTTCGAGCTTCATCGGGTACTTGAGGCGGTGGGAGTCATGCGCGATGCCATGCTCGCGGATCGAGGCGCCCTTGGCGCAGTGCGCGCCCAGGTTGATCGGCGAATCGAACACCGGCTCCTGGCGTACCCAGACGCCGTTTTGCACCACGGCATCGATCGCGCAACCGACCGAGCAGTGCGTGCAGACCGTCCGCTTCACCTCGACCTTGCCGTCCGGGGCGGACTGCGCCTCGGCCGTGCCGATCATGCTGAAGGGAAGTTGGGAGGCGACCGCGCCGGCGCCGAGCGTGACGCCCGAGCGCTTGAGGAAGCTGCGGCGATCCATCGTCTTGGCCAGCGCGCCGGAAAGGCCGCGCGCAAGGCGCGACTGGGCGACCGCTTGGCCTGATGCTTTGCGGGTCAGAAGCATGGGTGAGCTCCTCAAACCTTGGTGGTGCGGTAGTAGTTGCTGATGTGCTCGGAGGCGTGATAGCCGCGCGTAGCACGCTTATCGTTCTTGTTCTTCTCCGGATCGCCGGACCCGGAGTTGCGGGCGACGATCGCCGCGGCAGTCGCTGCCCCGCCTGCTCCGACCGTCAAAAGGAAATTGCGCCTGGACAGACGCTTCGTGCGCTCGCTCATCGCTGCCTCCTCCTTCTAATCACCCCGGTGATTCGAGGTGTCTGTAAGTATCAGTGAGACTGTCGTAGAACGACTGTTCGCGCACGATTCTAGAGCATTTCAAATGCCGATTGCTCAATGGCAAAGAATGCCTTAGCGAAGCGTCCCGCGAACTTGTAGAAGTCGGTGGCCTCTGATGCCTCTATTGCGGCGCACAATGGTTCCGCGGCAGGCGCGATCCAGCGACCGAAAAAACGCTTCTGCTCGTGCAGATCGCGTTTTTGCTCCGCAACAAGATGGCGCATCACGTCGCACAGTGCGGCAACGTGATCTTCCGGTTCGAACACGCCGCTCTTCCGGCTGAGCCCGAGGTCGGACAACTGCGCTCGGAGTTCCACAAGCGGCGTCTCACTCTCGAAACGGATGGTGTAGGCGCTCGTATACAAGGTCACCGGCGCCTTGCCCGTGCCGACGAAGGCGTTCTCGTACTCCTCGCGTACGGCGCCGGGATCGGCCTGGCTGGCGGCACGGGCGAGTGCCTGCCAGGCGTCGCCGAAATCGCCGTCCTCGGCTTCTTCGTCCTGCGCTCCGGCGATCGCCTCGAGGAGCGCGGCATCCGGTGGCGCGTAGAACAGCCGGGCAATCAGCCCGTAGAAGTTAGCCCGCGCCACCTCTTCGGGAGGCAGCGTAGGCGCGAATTGCATCGGGACCGCTTCGCTCATTTCTTGATGTCGAAGATCGTCGCTTCGGCCTGGTTTTCCATCATGTCGACGACTCTGCAATCGCCGCACATCTGCAGGCGGCGCGTTCCACCCGCGAACATCGAGTGCGATCCGAGCTTTCCGAGCATGTTCTCGACCATCTGCCTCGTGCCGAACGGCTTTCCGCAGCGCAGGCAGTTGAAGGGTTCGGCCTCGTTCAGCGTGACCGCCTCCTTCGCACCCGCCCCGAAGAGGAACCTCGGTACCAGGCTGATCGCGCCCTCGGGACAGGTATCCGCGCACAGGCCGCATTGCACGCAGTTACGCTCGATGAACCGCAGCGCGGGGGTTTCCGTCGCGTCGATCAGCGCGGATTCCGGGCATGCGCCGATGCAGGCTTTGCACAACGTGCACGCGGCCTTGTTGACCTGGATCGCGCCGAACGGCGCGCCGGCGCCGAGGCTGATGACATCCACTTTCTGCGGCGCATTGCGCGCGAGGTGATCGAGGGCGAAGTCGAGCGTCGTGCGCTTTTCCGGCGAGACGTTGAAAGTCGCGGGCTTCGCCACGCTCGCAGCGGGCTGGAGCGCCCATAGCTCGGCGAGGTCTCCGCCGATATGGAAATGCGTGCCGGCGAAGCCCAGGGCGCTCACCAGTGCCTGCGCGTACCCCATCTGCTTGCGCGTGGCAGCGGCGTAGCCGTCCAGGAAACGCTCGCTTCCCAGCACGACCACCTGGCTCGCACCGTATGCGAGGGCGGCGAGCCACAGGTCCATGCCCACCGAAGCGGGATGGAAGACTTCCACCGGAATGACGCGCGCGGGAAGGCCCTTGCCACGGCGTGCCAGCTCGAGCAGGCGCGCACGCCCGTCCTCGCCATCGTGGAAAAGGACGCACGCGTCCTTGCCACCCGCCTCGCGATAGACGGCCAGCATCGTCTTCAGGCGGGCGCCGATGTCCGAGATCTTGGGATAGGCGTACGTCATCGCGCCGGACGGGCACACCGTCGCGCAGCCGCCGCAGCCGGCGCACAAATGCGGTTCCACCTTGACGTGGTCTCCGTCGGCGCGAATCGCCCCGGTTGAGCACACTTCGATGCAGAGGTCGCAGCCCTTCCGTCCGGAGCGGCTATGCGCGCAGATGCGCGGGTTGTAGCTGAAGAACTTCGGCTTTTCAAATTCGCCGACGAGTGCCGCGAGCTTCTGCGCAGCGACGGCCTGCTCCAGCGGATCGTCCCCGGGGGCGAAGTATCCCTGCGGCGCCTCGCGCCCGCGGATGAGCGGCTCGCGCGACAGGTCGAGCACCAGGTCGAACCTTTCCTTGCGCAGCGTATCGGCGCGCGAGAAATCGATCGCGCCAATCGCACCGCACGCCTTGACGCAAGCGCGATGCGACTTGCACTTGGCCGCGTCCACCTGATAGCTGTAGCTGATCGCACCTTCCGGGCAGGCGCGCACGCATGCGTTGCAGCGAGTGCAAAGCTCGAGGTCGATCGGGTTCGCCTGGTTCCACTCCAGGTCGAATTCCCCGAGCCAGCCGTCGAGCCTCGCCGGTTTCCCGGACCAAACGGGAAACTTGCGCTCGAGCGGCAGCTCGCCGCTCGAATCGGTGATGAGCACCGAAACCTCCAGCGACGCCGAGAGCCGCTCCGCCCAGTCGAGGGCGGCGGCACCGGGGCCGACGATCAGGACCTGCCCGGAGGATTTGAATTCCACCACCGGGACCGGATCCGGTTCCGGAAGCGCCGCCGCGGCTATGAGCGCCGAGATCTTGGGCCCGGCCGCGGCGCCTTCGCGCGACCACCCGGCCGTCTCGCGGATATTGACGAAGCGCAGCTCAGCCTTCGAATCGGCGGCGCTCGCCAGCTCCGTGAAGAGCGCCGCTTCCTGCGTACAGGCGACGATCACGCTCGGATCGGCGAGCGCGCTATGAAAGCCCGCAGCTTCCTTGCGGCACAGCTCGGAATGGACGCGAACGGGCGTGCCGAGCTTCAGCGCCGCGCCGAGGGCCTTGGCGTCGAGCGCCATCGTGTTGTTGCAGTTGCAGACCTTAAGTGTCTTGTCTTGGATCGTCATTTGCCTTGCCGGCTTGCGGTTGCGCGGATGCAGCGTCCTGCGCCGCCTCGCCCTCTTGCGCTTGCTGCTGCGCCTCGGGCTGCGGCGCCTGCGCGGACGCATCGTCGCTGCGCGGCCCGAAGAGCGTGGTGCGGGCGTGCTCGAGGGTCTTCATCATCTCGTCGGGAATCGGGTCGTTGATGCTGTAGTCGTCGATGTAGGTGTCCAGGCCGTCCATCACGTTGAAGCGCGGATCGTGGAGGAGCTTCTTCAGCGCCGCCCGTTTCACGGCCTCGTCGACGTTGGCGCGCAGGTAGGCCGCGAAGTCGGAATCGAACGTAAGGCTCTCCACCGGCGGCAGATCCGCCGCCTTCGGGACTCCGGCCGCCTGCGCCGGCACGCCGCTTCCGTCAGCCTTGGGCTGCGCGGGTGGCTGCGGCTCGGCCTTGCGCGCGGCGGCTTCCCGCTTGCGGCGCGACCAGCGCGAGAGAAAATCGTCGCCGTCCCGGTTCATGCGCCGCCCGCCCGGTCTTTCGGAGCGCGGAAGGATTGCGGGCGCAACTTCCTCTTCGGCTCCGGCCGGTAGTTCCGCTCGACATAGCCGCGTACCCAAGGCAGCAGTTCCGCCGGCATCGGCACGCGGTCCACGTGCTCGCCGGCATCCATCCAGCGGCCCGCTTCCGCGTAGCTCACGGTCACGAACTGCGGGACGGCCTGCCCGTCTTCCATGCGCCAGAGGACGAAGACGCTGGGCTCGTCCGTCGAGATGTTCATGTAGTAGCCATCGGCTTCGTCGCGGCGCAAATCGATCTCGAAACCGGGATGGATCCATTGCGTCGCATCCGGATCGCGCACGATCATCCGCGGTCCGCCGCCTTCTTCGTAGCCGGCGAGCACGCCGACCGGCTCCCAGGTCTCGCTCTGCCACGCGCTTTTCAGCATCCTGCGCCGCATGATGACGGCTACGCGTTTTTTGAGCCTTTCCACGGCCGGCACTATACCCTCTCTGCTACGATCTTCGGCTCGAAGACATTGCGATGAAAAAGGTCATTCCCATTGGCGTCGCCGCGCTGCCGCGCACCCCGGCGCCCGCGTTTTCCGGCGGCGTGCTCGCGGATACGCGCGGGCGGAGCATGCGCGACCTGAGGATCTCCGTCACCGACCGGTGCAACTTCCGCTGCGTGTACTGCATGCCGCGGGAAGTGTTCGACGCGGACTACAAGTTCCTCCCGCACGAAGCGCTCCTCACGTTCGAGGAGATCACGCGCCTCGCGCGCGTTTTCGTCTCCCTTGGCGTGCGCAAGATCCGCCTTACCGGAGGCGAGCCGCTCGTGCGGCGCGACCTGCCCCGCCTCGTCGCGCAGCTCGCGGAGCTCGGTGTAGAAATTACATTGACGACGAACGGCTCGCTGCTCGCCAAGCATGCGCGCGCGCTCAAGGCCGCCGGCCTCCACCGCGTCACGGTAAGCCTCGACTCGCTCGACGAGGCGACGTTCCGCGCGATGAACGACGCGGACTATCCGGTATCCCGCGTCGTGCAGGCGATCGAGGTCGCCGCATCCGAGGGCCTCGGGCCGGTCAAGATCAACATGGTCGTTAAGCGCGGCGTGAACGACGCCGAAGTCATCCGTATGGCCGAGCGCTGGCGCGGCACGGGCCATGTCGCCCGCTTCATCGAGTTCATGGACGTCGGCAGCACGAACGGCTGGCGCATGGACGATGTGGTGCCCTCGGCGGAAATCGTGCAACGCATCTCCGGCCAGTGGCCGCTCGAGCCGCTCGAGGCGACGTACGCGGGAGAAGTCGCGCAGCGCTGGCGCTACCGGGACGGCGCCGGCGAGATCGGCGTCATCTCGTCCGTCACCCAGGCGTTCTGCTCGACCTGCACCCGCATGCGGCTCTCCACCGAAGGCTCGCTCTTTACCTGCCTCTTCGCGCAGCAGGGCTACGACCTCAAGTCGCTGCTGCGCGGCGGCGCCTCGGACGAAGCCCTCCGGGACGAGATCGCCGCAGTCTGGCAGGGACGTTCGGATCGCTATTCCGAGATCCGCACCCTCGAGACTGCGCGCCAGCGCAAGGTGGAGATGTCCTACATCGGTGGCTAAGCCGCAGCTCACGAACGCGGCGCGCCCAGCGACCTTCGAGGTCGAGGCGTACAACGAGCGCGGCGAGATGGTGCCCACAGCGATCGCCGGCGAGCATCCCCTCACCGTCTATGTCGACAAGCGGGAGATCGTCACGCTCATGACGCTCGGCCACGCGCCCGAAGCCCTGGTCGTGGGCTACCTGCGCAACCAGCGGCTCGTTGGAGGCGTGGAGGACATCGAATCGGTCCAGGTGGACTGGGACACGGATTCCGCGGCGGTGGTCACGCGGCGCAAGGCGAACCTCGACGCGCGGCTCGGCAAGCGCACCGTCACCACCGGTTGCGGCCAGGGAACGGTCTTCGGCGACCTGATGGAGGAGATCGACAGCGTCCGGCTGCGCGACGACGTGCGTCTCGCCGACGAGAACCTCTTCGCGCTCGTCGACAAGGTCCGCAAGCACGAGACGATCTACAAGCAGGCCGGTGCAGTGCACGGGTGCGCGCTCGCCACGCTCGACGGCGACATCCTGATGTTCGTCGAGGACGTGGGACGGCACAACGCGGTCGACGCGATCGCCGGCTTCATGTGGCTCGACGCGATCGACGGCTCGGACAAGGTGTTCTACACGACGGGCCGGCTGACTTCCGAGATGGTGATCAAGTGCGCCCAGATGCGCATTCCATTTCTCGTCTCCCGTTCGGGCTTGACGGAGATGGGCTACGCGATCGCCCGGAAAGTGAACCTGACCATGCTCGGGCGCGCGAGCGGGCGGCACTACCTGGCGTTCACCGGCCGGGAGCGACTCCTGAGGACGCTTCCGCAGCCGACCGCGCTCGCCTAGGCCGCAGCCGGCGCTCGCTTGAGGCGGTGGGGCGCCGGGAAGAACGCCCCCGCGATGGCCACGGCGGCCGCAAGCACGGCGAGTACCAGGAAGACGTTGCGGAAGCCGCCGGCGGTGCCGTGCAGGACGGAGATGAGCGGGACTGCGACCGCCGCAACGCCGAGCGCGACTACGTAGCGCACCGACAGAACGCGCGCGCGGTATTCGTCGGCGACATACTTGCCCACCAGCGCATCGTTGAGCGGAATCTGGCCGAACACGGCCATCATCATGCACAGCGCGACGATGAGCAGCGGCCATCCGTCCAGGCTCGCGGCGAGGAAAAGCAGCGGGATCTGCGCCAATCCGACGCCGATCATCAGGCGCTTCATCTCGAAGCGGTCGATCAGGGTTCCCATGAGCACCTGCGCGAAAGCCGCGACGGTGTACACCATGGCCACCAGCGCGCCGATTCCGACGTTCGTCTGGGTGAGCTCGCGCAGACGCTCGTCGAAGACCTTCGGCATCGCGACCGTAGTCGAGTTGAAGATCAGGCCGCCGCAGGCTGTCGCGACGAGGAGGATGGCGAAGATCTGCGCCATGGTCCGGCTGTCGACGTGCAAGCCGATCGTCTTGGACTTCTTCTGCACCGGCCCGGGATCCGGCACGAGCACGAGAAAGCCGATGCCGACCAGCACCGAAAGCGCGCCGGGAACGAAGAAGGCGGCGCGCCAGCCCCAGAGGTCCATGAGCGCCCCGGAAACCACGGCCGCAGTGGCCAGGCCGAGGTTGCCCCACAGGCCGTTCCAGCCGAGCGCGCTCCCCAGGTTCTTCGGCGCCGCGACCAGCATCGCGATGCCGACCGGGTGGTAGATGGCGGCGAACATGCCGGTCACGGTGAGCCCGACCGCGATCTGCCAATTGGCTTGCGAAAAACCGGTGGCGAAGAGCGACGCGCCGATGCCGAAGTAGAAGACCACCATCATCTTGTAGCGGCTCCAGTGGTCGGCGAGCCAGCCGGCCGGAACGGCGAAGGCGCCGAACGCGATGAACCCGCCGAGCGAGAGCGGGAGGAGCTCGGAATAGGGCCGGTCCCATTCGCGCCCGAGGGCGATCACCACCGTCGGAAAGACCAGCATCACCAGGTGGTCCAGCAGGTGGCCTAGGTTGATGAACGGCACGAGGTAGTTGCGTCGCATTTCGTGATCGTAGCCATGCGGCTTGCGTCCGTCTCTCGACCATCGGACAATCTCTATCGAGAATGAGACAGAACCCCGCAGGCGGCCAACACGCCGGTCGCGCCAACGCGTACATGTCCGTGCCGCGACCCGTCGTTGCGCTGGCGCGCGACCTCCCGACGGCGGAGGAGATCGGCTGGCACAGCCATCCGCGCTACCAGCTCGTCTACGCCGCACGCGGCGTCATGACCGTGGACACGCGCCATGCCACCTGGGTCGTGCCGCCGCAGCGCGCGGTCTGGATGCCGCCGGCGACCGAGCATCGCCTGAAGGCGTCGGGTCCGGTCGAGCTGCGCAGCCTTTACGTGCGCCCGGACGCCGCCGCCGGCATGCCGGCGACCTGCGAGGTGTTGCAGGTGACGCCGCTCCTGCGGGAGCTCATCGTGCGGGCAACGGAGCTGCCGCGGGAATACGACGAGCGCGGGCCGGCCGGGCGCATCATGCGGCTGCTGCTCGACGAGCTCGCTTCCCTGCCCCGCCTGCCGTACAACCTCCCCATGCCGACCACGCCACCCCTCGGGCCGATCTGCCGGCGCCTGCTGGAAACGCCGAGCGATACGGCCACGCTCGGCGAGCTGGCCGAAGGCCTGAGCACCCGCACACTGGCCCGGCATTTCCGGCGCGAGACCGGCATGAGCTTCGCCGAATGGCGCCGCCGGGCGCGCCTGCTGCGCGCGCTCGGCTGGATCGCGGAGGGGCGGCCGATCCTCGAAGTGGCGATGGAGCTGGGCTACGAAAGCCCGTCGGCTTTCAGCGCCATGTTCCGCCGCGAGCTCGGCGCGCCGCCTTCGCACTTTCGCGTCGCCGCCCCATGAGCATCAGCGGCATCGTCCTCGCCGGGGGCAAGGGGCGGAGAATGGGCGGCGTGGACAAGGGCCTGCAGAGCCTGCGCGGCCGGCCCATGGTCGAGTGGGTGCTCGAGCGCCTCACGCCGCAGGTGTCGGAGGTCGTCATCAACGCGAACCAGAACGTCGAGCGCTACGCCCGGTACGGGCATCCGGTCGTGGGGGACGAGGTTTCGGGGTTCGCCGGCCCGCTGGCCGGCTTGCACGCCGGCATGAAGGCCGCTCGTCACCCTCTCGTCGTCACGGTGCCGTGCGACTCGCCGTTCCTCCCCGCCGACCTCGTCTCTCGCCTGGAGAAAGACCTCGGGCGCAACGACCTTGCCGTCGCCCGCACCGGCGAGCAGCCGCACCCCGTTTTCGCGCTCGTGCGAAGGAGCGTGCTGGAGAACCTGGAAGCGTTCCTGGCGGGCGGCGGGCGGAAGATCGACGCATGGTATGGATCGCTGTCGTTCGTCGAAGTCGCCTTCGACGACGAGGCGGAAGCCTTTCGCAACATCAACACGCTCGAAGAGCTGGGCCGGGAATGAACATACTCGAAACCGTCAGCTGCCTCGACGGCTACGATCCGAACGCGCTGCGCGTCGACAAGGCGATCGAAGCCATCAAGGCCTGCCTGCCTGCACTGAGCGAAACGGAAAGCGTGCCCGTGCGCTCGGCGCTGGGCCGGGTGCTCGCCCAGGAGGTCGTGCCGCAGATCGATGTGCCTGCGCACGACAACTCGGCGATGGACGGCTATGCGGTCCGCGCCGCCGATCTCTCCGGCGGCGAGTCCCGGTTGGAGGAGATCGGCACGGCGCTCGCCGGGAAGCCGTTCGGCGGTACCGTGGGTGCCGGCCAGTGCGTGCGCATCATGACCGGCGCCGTGATGCCCGCCGGTACGGACACGGTCGTGATCCAGGAGATCGTCAGGAAGGAAGGCTCACGCGTCGTCGTTCCCGCCGGGCAGAAGCCGCGGCAGAACGTGCGCTATGCCGGCGAGGACCTCAAGGTCGGCCAGCCGGTGCTCAGGCCCGGAAGGCTGATCGTTCCCGCGGACGTCGGCCTGGTCGCCTCGCTCGGCATCGGCGAGCTGAAGGTCCGGCGCAGGCTGCGCGTCGCGTTCTTCTCGACGGGCGACGAGCTCGCCTCCATCGGCACGGCGCTGAAGGAAGGCGAGGTGTACGACTCGAACCGCTACACGCTGCACGCCATGCTCTCGCGCCTCGGCGTGGACATCGCGGATCTCGGCGTGGTGCGCGACGACCCGCAATCGCTGGAGCGCGCGTTCAGGCAAGCCGCGGCGGCGGCCGACGTGGTCATCACCACGGGCGGCGTATCCGTGGGCGAAGCCGATTTCGTGAAGCAGCTCATGGCGCAGCTCGGCGAGGTGCTGTTCTGGAAGATCGCCATGCGGCCCGGCCGGCCGATGGCGTTCGGCAGGATCGGCGAGGCGATCCTGTTCGGCCTACCGGGCAATCCGGTCGCCGTGATGGTGACGTTCTACCAGTTCGTCCGCGAGGCGCTCCTTCACCTCGGCGGCCGCACCGACCCGCCGGCGCCGCTGCTCGGCGTCAAGGCGGCGGAGGCGCTGCGCAAGGTCCCTGGGCGCACCGAATACCAGCGCGGGATCGTCTACCGCGAGAGCGGCGAATGGCGCGTGCGCACTACTGGCCAGCAGGGCTCGGGCGTGCTGCGCTCGATGTCGGAGGCCAATTGCTTCATCGTGCTCGAGCACGACCGCGGCAAGGTGGCGCCGGGCGAGCTGGTGAACGTGCAGCTGTTCGAGGGCCTGCTCTGATGCGCTAGATCGCCATCGTGCGGGCGAGCTCGAGCAGCCGCCCGTCCGCGGGGCGCGTGCGGCCTGCAATTTCGCCGAGCGGCGTGGTGGAGATGGCGTTGCAGTTCATCCCCACGAGCACCCCGCTCTCGCCTCGCTCGAGCGCGTCGATCGCCGCCGCGCCGAGCCGCGTGGCGAGCACGCGGTCCGCGGCGCTCGGCGCCCCGCCGCGCACCACGTGCCCGAGGCGCGTGACGCGCAGGTCGAAGCCGATCGAGGCGCGCTCCTTCTCGTAGTGGCTCATCAGCTCCTGCACGCCGCAGCGTGCGCCTTCGGCGATGACGATCAGCGCGTGCTTCTTGCCCCGACGGTGCGCCGCCCGCATGCGCTCGGCCACCTCCTCCGGGGAAATCTCGCTTTCCGGAAGCGCGATCACCTCCGCACCGCCGGCGAGCCCTGCAATCAGCGCGATGTAGCCGCAATCGCGGCCCATCGTTTCGACCGCGAACGCACGCTGGTGGGACGACGCGGTGGTGCGCAGCCGGTCGATCGCCTCGAGCGTGATGTTGATCGCCGTGTCCGAGCCGATGCTGATGTCCGTGCCATAGAGGTCGTTGTCGATGGTCGACGGCACGCCGACGACCCGCAAGCCTTCCTTGTGCAGCGTGTGGTTCCCGGTCTGCGACCCGTTGCCGCCGATGACGACGAGCGCCTCGATGCCTCGCGCGCGAAGGTTCTTCAGCGCCTGCGCGCGTCCCGGAGGTTGCGCAAACTCGGGGGAGCGGGCGCTGCCAAGCACGGTGCCGCCGTGCTGGATGATGCCGCCGACCTCGCGCGCCTGCAGCGGATCGAGCGCGTCGGCGAGCAGCCCGGCGTAGCCGTTGCGCACGCCGAAGACTTCCCAGCCCTTGGAAAGCGCGCCGCGGGTAATCGCCCGCACGGCGGCGTTCATGCCCGGCGCGTCGCCGCCGCTCGTCATCACGGCAATCTTCATGGGGAAAAAACTCTCGGAACGGATGGCATCCGCGGCATTCTAAGTGTTGCATGGCGAAAACTTTGCAACAGCTCCGCGAGGAAGCGCGCCGCTGCCAGGACTGTCCGCTGTGGGCCAACGCGACCCAGACGGTGTTCGGCGAGGGCGACCCGCACGCGCGCGTCATGCTCGTGGGCGAGCAGCCCGGCGACGCGGAAGACCGCAAGGGCCATCCGTTCGTCGGGCCGGCGGGAAAGCTGCTCGACCGGGCCCTCGAGGCCGCCGGCGTCGAGCGCGAGCAGCTCTACGTCACGAACGCGGTCAAGCATTTCAAGTGGCAGCTGCGCGGCAAGCGGCGCCTGCACAAGACGCCGGCGCAACGCGAGATCGATGCCTGCCACCAGTGGCTCGAAGGCGAGATCGCCACCATCAAGCCGACCGTCATCGTCTGCCTGGGCGCCACGGCGGCGAAGGCGGTGATCGGCCCGCAGTTCAAGGTCTCGACCATGCGCGGGCAGTTCGTGGAAAGCCCGCTCGCGCCGCGGGTCTTCGCAACCTTTCATCCTTCGGCGCTCCTGCGCGTGCAGGACGAGGCGGAAAAGAAGCGCGCGTTCGACCAGCTCGTCGGCGACCTCTCCCTCATCCGCAAGGCACTACGCCGGCCATAGCATCGCGGCGCCGCGCACGCCGCTCGCATCGCCATGCTTCGCGCGCACGATGCGCACGTCGGCGCTGTCGGAGTACACGTACGCAGGCAGGAGCTTCGGCACGTTGACGAACAGCCGGTCCAGGTTCGATACGCCGCCGCCCACCACGATGACATCCGGATCGAGGAAATTGACCACCAGCCCGAAGGCGCGCGCAAGGCGGTCCTCGAAGCGCAGCATCGCGGTCTCGTCGTTTCCCGTTTCCTCCTTCAGCCGCGCGAGGGCCGGTCCGGAGCACATCTGGTCCAGGCAGCCGGGTCGGCCGCAGAAGCACATCCGGCCGGGGAACTCGTCCGGCTTCATCCAAGGCAGCGGGCAGTGGCCGATCTCGCCGGTCAGCGCGTTGCGGCCCGTAAGCACTTTTCCATCGACGACAAGGCCGCCGCCCACGCCCGTGCCGAGGGTGGTGCCGAACACTACGCCGGCGCCGGCGCCGGCGCCGTCCACGGCTTCCGACAGCGCGAAGCAGTTGCCGTCGTTGGCAAAGCGCACCTCGCGGCCCAGCCGCTCCTCGAGATCGCGCTTCAACGCGCGGCCGTTGTAGGGCGTGTTGTAGGCGTTGAACACGCGCCCGCTGCGCGGCGACACGGCGCCCGGCATGCCGATGCCGACACTGCAGCGTTCGCCGGCCTCCCGCTCGACGTCGAGGATCGTCTGGGCAAGCCGCTCCAAGGCGGTGTCGTAGCCGGCATGCGGCGTCGGGACGCGCCGTCGCGCCACTTCGCGCCATTCCGGATCGAACACGGCAAGCACGATCTTCGTGCCGCCGAGGTCGACGCCCATCCGCATGGCCTCAGCGCGCGTGCGCTCGCGCGGGGTGCCGCGGCAGCGGCGGCATGTCTTCCAGCGCGCGCGCGAGCCAGGCGCGCACCGCGGCGGCGTCGCGCAACCGCCAGCGCGCCGAGGTCACGCCGGGGCCGATCTTGATCGAATGTCCGCCGAGCCGGTTCACGACATGGAAGCCGTCCTCGTCCGTAAGGTCGTCGCCGAGGAACACCGGGACGCGCCCCTTGAAGGGCGCCTCGTGCATGAACTCGTCGATCGCGATGCCCTTGTCGCGCCCGGAGGGCTTCAGCTCGGCGACCATCTTGCCGCCCTGCACCTCGACGCCCTCGCCCAGGTGCTGCGCGGCCTTGTGCATGACCGCGTGCACCGCGCCGCCGAGATTCGGAGCCAGGCGGTAGTGCATGGCGAGGCTCGCCCCCTTGTCCTCGAAGATGAGCCCTTCGTGCTTCTCCGCGAACGAGCGCAGCTCATCCGCGGCCCTGCGCAACGCCGCCTCCGGAAAAGGGTGATGGTGGATCCTCCCCTTCGCGTCGCGGCGCTCGATGCCGTGCTGGCCGGCGGCCGGCAGGCGCAGCGGGTAGA
>DASPMF010000031.1:0-11359 GCA_035627155.1 Burkholderiales bacterium
GGCCGCCCCCGGAGGCAGGAGTTGATGGAGGCCACCGTGAAGCGCGCGTCCTTGCTCGATACGCTCAAGACCGTGGCCTTCGGATTCCTCGGCGTGCGCCGCAAGGCCGCCCATGAGGCGTCCCAGATCCGGCCGCTGCACATCATCATCGCTGCGGTCTTGTTCGTGGTCCTCTTCATCCTCGCGGTGCGCACCATCGTGGGCATCGTGACCAGCTAAGCAGGGAGAACCAGAAAATGGCGCACAGCGCACACCCGACCTCCACTACCGACCGCGGGCACTACTACGTGCCGCAAC
This sequence comes from Burkholderiales bacterium, assembly GCA_035627155.1. Lineage (GTDB taxonomy): Bacteria > Pseudomonadota > Gammaproteobacteria > Burkholderiales > SG8-39 > SCGC-AG-212-J23. Next base: position 298 of record DASPMF010000031.1, read on the forward strand.
CGATGCCCTGGCCCATCATGGGCTCGCTGTCGATCTTCCTCATGGCGCTCGGTGGAGTGTTCGTCATGAACGGCGCGCGCGCCGGCTGGATCGGCTTCGCCGCGGGCCTGGTGCTCCTCGTGTACATGATGACGCGTTGGTTCGGCGACGTGATCAGCGAGTCCGAGGGCGGCAAGTACGGCCGCTGGGAAGACGTGTCCTTCCGCTGGGGGATGAGCTTCTTCATCTTCTCGGAAGTGATGTTCTTCGCCGCGTTCTTCGGCGCGCTCTTCTGGGCGCGCGTCTACTCCGTTCCCGAGCTCGGCGACCTCGAGCACAAGGCGCTCCTCTGGCCGGGCTACACGGCCCAGTGGCCCACCGCCGGCCCCGGCATCACGGAGGCCTTCACGATCATCGGCGCCTGGGGTCTCCCGGCGGTCAACACGCTCCTGCTGCTGACTTCCGGCGTGACCGTGACCTTCGCGCACTGGGCGCTCATCCGCAACGACCGCCAGAAGCTGATCCTCTGGCTCGGCGCGACGGTCCTGCTCGGCATCGCGTTCCTCATCTGCCAGGGCGTGGAGTACGCGCATGGCATCAATGACCTTAACCTGAAGCTCTCGACCGGGATCTACGGCTCGACCTTCTACATGCTGACCGGATTCCACGGCTTCCACGTCACGGTCGGCGCCATCATGCTCACGGTGATCTGGTTCCGCTGCCTGAAGGGCCACTTCAAGCCCGACCACCACTTCGCCTTCGAGGGCGTGGCATGGTACTGGCACTTCGTCGACGTGGTCTGGCTCGGCCTCTTCATCTTCGTCTACTGGTTATAGAAAGCGCGAGAACCCGCGCTGACTACAGACCGCCGGGTTGCCAGAGGCCGAGCAGCCAGCCGGCCATCAGGAGCACGAAAAGCCCCACGGAAAGGCCCACGCGGATCGCCAGCGCGCGGGCCATTTTCTTTGGATCCTGCCGCTCGCGCAGCATGTAGAAGAGGGCCGACCCGAGGCTGCCGATGATCAGGACCAGCACCGCGATCACGACGTAGCGCATGCCCCGAGGATACTCTTTCCACTTTCGCCCCTGGGTCGCCGTCGCCGCGGCGCTGGGCTGCGCCGCGGGGATTGCGCTCGGCAACTGGCAGTCGGGGCGCGCGGCGGAGAAGCGCGCGCTGGGTGAAGTGGAGCGCGTCAGCCTGAACGGCGAATTCGTTGCCCGCTTCACGGTGTTCCTCGACAACAAGGTGCACCAGCGCCAGGCCGGCTACGAAGTCGTCACGCCGCTCAAGCTCGCGCGCACCGGCGAACACGTGCTGGTAAGGCGCGGTTGGGTCGCGGCGCCCCGCACGCGCGACGTCTTGCCCGAGGTGCGAACGCCGCGCGGCGAGGTGCGAATCGAGGGGGTGGTGCAGGACCGCTTTCCCCGCCTGCTCGCGCAAGGCGCCGGCGGCGGCAAGGTGCGGCAAACATTGGATATCGAGGACTTTGCCCGCGAGACCGGCCTCGCTTTGCAGAGGCGCGTCATCGAGCAGCATTCCGACACCGGCGATGGCCTGGTGCGCGAATGGCCGCGGCCCGACCTCGGAGTCGAGAAGCACCAGAGCTACGCGCTGCAGTGGTATTCGCTTGCCGCGCTCGCGGTCGCACTCGGCCTCGTCTCTTCGTTCCGCAAGCGATGAAGCCGCGCACCACGCTCCTCCTCATCGCCCTGGCCTGCGCCGCGCCGGTCGTCCTGGCAACGCTCGCCTATTACCTGGATTGGGCGCCGGGCGGCACCGGCAACTATGGCGAGCTGATTGCTCCGCGGTCCGCGAGCGTTCCGCCGCTCGACAAGCTGCGCGGCAAATGGGTCCTCGTGACGTTCGATGCGTCGCAATGCGACGCGTACTGCGAAAAGAAGCTGTACTACATGCGCCAGACGCGGCGCGCCCAGGGAAAGGAGCAGGGACGCATCGAGCGGCTCTGGCTGATCAGCGACGGCGGGACGCCCCGCCCCGAACTGCTGGCCGCGATCGAAGGCTCTCACGTCACCCCGGCGCCACCCGGCATTGGTGAATACTTTCCGGGAACGCGCGCCGACCACATCTACCTCGTGGACCCGCTCGGAAACGTGATGCTGCGCTTTCCGCGCGACCCGGATCCGAAGCGGATCATCAAGGACCTGAACCGGCTGCTGAAGTATTCGCGCATCGGCTGAAAGCGCGCCTGCGTGATAAACTCCTTTACCTTCCGCGGCTTACCTCCGCGCCGCTTACAGCACGGGCAGCCTTTGAACACCCACGTCGTTCCGTCCGACCTATCGCACCGGGTTCGCGCGTTCTACGCGCTGACGAAGCCGCGCGTCGTGTCGCTGATCGTTTTTACGGCGGTGATCGGCATGCTGCTGGCCGCGCCCGGAATGGTCGCGCCCGCGACGCTGCTCGCCGGGACGCTCGGCATCGCGTTCGTGGCCGGCGCCGCGGCGGCGGTCAACTGCCTTGTGGAGCAGAGCATCGACGCCGTCATGGCGCGCACGCGCTGGCGGCCCCTGCCGCGCGGCGAGCTCAACACGCCGCAGACGCTGCTGTTCGCCGGCCTGCTCGGAGGAGCGGGCCTGTTCATCCTCTACCAGTTCGTGAACGCGCTGACGATGTGGCTCACCCTGGCGACCTTCGTCGGCTATGCCATCGTGTACACCGTGCTGCTCAAGCCGGCGACGCCGCAGAACATCGTCATCGGCGGCGCGTCGGGGGCGATGCCGCCGGTCCTGGGTTGGGCTGCGGTGACCGGAGAAGTGACGACCGAGGCGATGCTGCTCTTCCTCATCATCTTCGCCTGGACGCCGCCGCATTTCTGGGCCCTCGCGCTGTATCGCACGGAGGAGTACGCCCGGGCGGGCGTGCCCATGCTTCCGGTCACGCACGGCAAGCGGTATACGCGCCTGCAGGTGCTCCTCTACACGCTCATCCTCTTCGCCGTCAGTCTGCTTCCCTACGTCATCCGCATGAGCGGGCTCGTCTATCTCGCCGCTGCCGTGGCGCTGGGAGGAATCTTCATTGCCTACGCGGTGCGCATCCATTGGTCGTACAGCGATGACCTGGCGCGCAAAGCGTTCCGTTACTCGATCGTCTATCTGGCCGCTCTGTTTGCTGCGCTTCTGGCTGATCACTACCTGTAGCCTTGCGCTGCTCGGCGCCTGCGACCGCAGCCCTCAGTTTCGCAGCACCGACATCACCGGCGTGGAGTACGGACGCTCGCTCGAGCTCGCCGACCATACGGGCAAGCCGCGCCGCCTCGAGGAGTTCCGCGGCAAGGCCGTGGTCCTGTTCTTCGGCTTCACGCACTGTCCCGACGTTTGCCCGACCACGCTGGTCGACGTGGCCGGTGCGCTCAAGCAGCTCGGCCCGCTCGCGGACCGAGTTCAGGTGCTGTTCGTCACCGTAGATCCGGAACGCGACACCCAGGAAGCGCTCGCGAAGTACGTCACCGCATTCGATCCGAGGTTCATCGGGTTGCGGGGGGACATGGGGGCAACCACGCGGGTCGCCAGGGAATTCAAGATCTACTTCGAGAAGCGCAAGACCGGCGACAGCTATTCGATCGACCACAGCGGCCAGAGCTACGTCCTCGACCCGCACGGACGGCTGCGCCTGCTGGTGCGTCCGGAGCGGATCGCTTCGGACCTCGCTCCGGACCTGAAGACGCTCCTCGGCGCCTGATCAGGCCGGGGAGGGCAGCGCGTCGAAGCCATCGGCTCCGAGCACCTTGCGCATCTTCTGCAACGCCTTCACCTCGATCTGCCGGATGCGCTCGGCGGACACGTCGAACTCCGCGGCCAGGTCATGGAGCGTCGCCGTGTCCTTCTCGCGCAGCCAGCGCGCTTCGATGATGCGCCGGCTGCGGGGGTCGAGGGCGCCCAGGGCGCGCTCGATGCCCTGCGTGCGCACCTCCTCCGCCTCCTTCGCTTCCAGAGCCTGCACGGGTTCGGCGGCCGGGTCGGCAAGGTAGCGCGCGGGCGCGTAAGCGCGCCGGTCATCGTCCTCGGAGTCGTCGCCGTCGAAGCCGATTTCCTGGCCGGAGAGACGGGTCTCCATCTCCCGCACTTCCTCCGGCTTCACGCGAAGCTCCTTCGCCACGCGGTTCACGTCGGCCTCGCTCAACGGCGCCAGGCCGCTTTTCATCGAGCGCAGGTTGAAGAAGAGCTTGCGCTGCGCCTTGGTGGTCGCGACCTTCATGAGCCGCCAGTTGCGCAGGATGTACTCGTGGATCTCGGCCTTGATCCAGTGGATCGCGAAGGAGACGAGCCGGACGCCTCGATCCGGATCGAAGCGCTTCACGGCCTTCATCAGCCCGATGTTGCCTTCCTGGATGAGGTCGGCGTGCGGCAGGCCGTAGCCCAGGTAGCCGCGGGCAATGGCGACCACGAGGCGCAGGTGCGAGACCACGAGCTGGCGGGCCGCCTCGAGGTCTTCCTCGGAGCGGAAGCGGCGCGCGAGCGACTGTTCTTCCTCGGCGCTAAGGATCGGAAAACGGTTGACCGTCTGGATGTACGCCTCGATGCTCCCGGTGGGCATCGGCATCGGGACGGAAACGGGAAGGGCTGTAGCTGCTTGCATCTCTATCGTTCCTCCTTGCGGCGCAAGTTTAGCACTCAGGTATTTAGAGTGCTAAATGAAGGGCCGGTTCCGTGGATAACGCCGGTAACACACCTCACGTAAGTAGTTGCTTACCTACCGAAGCTCGACTTCCCTTAGCCGCCGGCGCACGGAGAGGTAGGCCCCAAGCCAGCCGATGATTCCGGCGAACCCAAGGATGGCCGCTGCGTCCGCAGGCGGCAGGTGCGGAAACCGGAACGTCGAGCCGTAGGAGTCCGCCAAGGGGCGGATCTCGCCGTTGAGCAGGGCCAAGGTTGCGGCCACCAACGCGAGCGCCACCAGTCCTCCGGCGAGGCCCTGCAGGAGTCCGAGGTAATAGAAGGGCCGCTGAATGAAGGCGTCCGTTGCGCCAATCAGCTTCAACACCTCGATTTCCTCGCGCCGCGTGAGGATCTGCAGGCCAATGGAATTGAACGTGATGGCGACCAGGCCGGCGCCCAGGAGGCCGGCAAGCAGCCAGAGGGCGACGCGAGCCACGGCGGCCAAGGCCGAAAGCCGTTTTGCCCACGCCGAATCCGCCTGCACGTGCCCGACGGCAGGCAGCTTGCGCGCGTCGACGGCAAAGGCCTCCAGCGCGCCGTCCTTGACGTGGACGACGAAAGCATCCGGAAGCGGGTTGCGCCCGAGCGCCGCAATGACTTCCGGCATGCCCTGGACGCCGCTCAATTCCTTCAGCGCCTGCTCGCGCGGTACGAAGCGAACGTTCGCAACGCGCGCGTCGCCGCGCAGGGCCGTCGCCACGGCGTCCGCATCGGCGCGCTTGGCCTCGGGCCGCAGGAAAACAGAAACCTGCGGTTCCAGCAGAACCCGCGCGGCGACGACGCGAAGGCCGTCCAGCAGCGCGTAGCCGGTCGCCGGCAGCGCGAGTGCGATGCCGATGACGAGCGCTCCGAGCAGGCCGCTCGTGCGCCCGACCCGGCGCGCGGCCGCGGCCATGGCGTCGCGGTGCTGGCGCAGCCAGGCCTTCATGCCGGCGCCGCCTCGCCCACGCGCCCGGCGTCCACGTGCAGCACGCGCCGGCCGAAGCGCTGCACGAGCGCCTGGTCGTGCGTGGCGACGAGCACCGTGACGCCGACCTGGTGGAAGGCAAGGAAGATCTCGAGGATGCGCGTCGCTGATTCGGCGTCCAGGTTCGCCGTCGGCTCGTCGGCGATCAGGAGTGCCGGCCGGTTCACCACCGCACGCGCGATGGCGAGGCGCTGCTGCTCGCCGCCGGAGAGCTGGATCGGGTTGGAGCGCTCGCGCGCGAGCAGCCCGACCTTGTCCAGCGCGGCGCGGGCGCGGCGCGCCGCTTCCCGGGGCGCATGGTCGGAGAACGACAGCGGGAGCATCACGTTCTCGTATACGGACCGGTCATAGAGAAGCTTCTGGTCCTGGAATACGAGGCCGATGTTGCGTCGCAGGTAGGGAATGGCAGCGCGCTTGATCGCCCCGACGTTCTGCCCGTTCACGAGGACTGCCCCGGAGGTCGGGCGCTCGATCGCGGGAATGAGCTTCAGCAGCGTCGACTTCCCGGCGCCGGAGCGCCCGGTGATGAAGACGAGCTCGCCCGCGTCGACGCCGAAGGTCGCGTCTTGAAGCGCGCTCTGGCCGCCCGGGTAGCGCTTCGCGACCGCGGAGAAGCTAACCAACCAGCGCCTCGGCGAACTCGGTTGCGGCGAACGGCCGCAGGTCGTCGATTCCCTCGCCGACGCCGACGAAGAGCAGCGGAACCGGACGCTCCCGCGCGATCGCGCACACCACGCCGCCTTTCGCCGTGCCGTCGAGCTTGGTCACCACGAGTCCCGTCAGCCCGAGCGCATCGTCGAACGCCTTGACCTGCGCCAGCGCGTTCTGCCCCGTGTTCGCATCGAGCACGAGCAGGATCTCGTGCGGAGCGCCGTCCAGCGCCCTGCCCGCGACCCGCTTCACCTTCCGGATCTCTTCCATGAGATGGAGCTGCGTGGGCAGGCGCCCGGCCGTATCGGCGATCACGACGTCGACGCTGCGCGCGCGCGCGGCGCCGAGCGCGTCGAACACGACCGCGCCCGGGTCGCCCGACTCCTGCGAGATCACCGCCACGCCATTGCGCTGGCCCCACGCTACGAGCTGCTCGCGCGCGGCGGCGCGGAACGTGTCCCCGGCGGCGAGCAGCACGGTGCGGCCTTGCGTCTGCAGCCATTTCGCCAGCTTGCCGATGGACGTGGTCTTCCCCGAGCCGTTCACGCCGGCAATCATGATGACGAACGGCTTTCGTGCTCCGGCGTCGAGCCGCTTCTCGAGCGGCCGCAGCAGCTCCGCGATCGCGTCCTTGAGGCCCTGCCGCAACGCCTGCCCGTCGGCGAACTTCTTCCTGCGCAGGGCGCCGAGGATCGCTTCGGTGGCGGCGACACCGCAGTCGGCCTGCAGCAGGGCAGTCTCGAGCTCCTCGTAGACGGACTCGTCCACGCGCTGCCGCGTGAAGAGCTCGGAGACCGGCGTGTTGAGGACATCCCTCGTGCGCGCAAGACCCGCTTTGAGGCGCGCGGCCCAGGAAGGCGCTGCTACCATGGATCGGTGCATTCTACCCGACGGAAAAACGCCGAGGCGCCGGGAAGGATCCGCATCATCGGCGGCATCTACCGCGGACGCCGCCTTGCCGTTGCGAATCGTCCGGGCCTGCGGCCGACGCCGGACCGCGTGCGCGAGACGGTGTTCAACTGGCTGGGCCAGCGCCTGGACGGACTCGCCTGCCTGGATCTTTTCGCCGGCACCGGCGCACTGGGCTTCGAGGCGGCGTCGCGCGGCGCGACGCGCGTCGTGATGGTGGAGAGCGACCGCGCGGCGTTCGCCGCGCTGCAAGGCGCGCGGGCGCTCCTCGGCGCGCACGCCGTCGAGCTGCGGCACGAGGACGCGTTCAGCTTCGTTCGGGGCGCGAACGAGCGATTCGACGTGGTTTTCCTCGATCCGCCGTTCGGGCAGAATGCGCTGCCGGCCGCGCTCGAGGCGGTTGGGCCGCGCATCGCGGCGGGCGCGCGCGTGTATGTCGAATCGCCCGCCGCACTGGCGCTCCACCCGCGATGGGAGGTGCTGCGCAGCGCGCGCGCCGGCCAGGTGGTCTACCAGCTGCTGCAATGGAAAGGGGAAGGGGCACCATGACGAAGGCGATCTACCCCGGGACCTTCGATCCGCTTACCCGCGGCCACGAAGACCTCGTGCGCCGCGCTGCGAGCCTGTTCGATTCCGTCGTGCTCGCGGTGGCGGACAGCCGCGCGAAGCGCACCTTCTTCACGCTCGACGAGCGCGTCGCGATGGCGCGCGAGGTGCTCGGCACGCTGAAGAACGTCGAGATCGTGGGCTTCAAGGGCCTGCTGATCGACTTCGTGCGCGAGCACAAGGCCCGTGTCGTGCTGCGCGGGCTGCGCGCCGTTTCGGACTTCGAGTACGAGTTCCAGCTCGCGGGGATGAACCGCAGCCTCTATCCGGAGTTCGAGACGCTGTTTCTGACGCCTTCGGAGCAACACATGTTCATCTCCGCCACGCTGGTGCGCGAGATCGCGCTGTTGGGAGGAGACGTCTCGAAGTTCGTCGATCCGCGAGTCGAGGCGCGGCTGCGGGCCAAGGCCGCCACGCCGCCCGCGGCGTAGCGGCCTCCTGCGGCGTACTTACTTCTGGCAGCGCGGGCAGTAGTAGGTCGCGCGCTGGCCTTGCACGATGCGCCGCACTTCGGTTCCACAGCGGCGGCACCGTTGCCCGGCCCGGTCGTACACCCAGTATCGCTGCTGGAAGTAGCCCGCCGCGCCGTCGCTGCCGACGAAGTCGCGGAGCGTCGAGCCGCCGGCCCGGATCGCTTCGCGCAAGGTGAGCTTGATCTCGCGCGCGAGCGCCGCGCAGTCGGCGAGTGACAGGCGCCCTGCGCGCCGTCGAGGGCTGATGCGCGCGCGGAAGAGGCTCTCGGACGCGTAGATGTTTCCGACGCCGACAACGCGCCGGCCGTCCATCAGGAACTGCTTTACGTTCACACGCGCGCCGCGCGACAGCGCGTGGAGACGCGCGGCGTCGAACGCGCGGGAGAGCGGCTCGACGCCGAGATGCGCAAGAAGGGGGTGCAGCTCGGGAAGCGCTTCGGTCCATAGCACCGCGCCGAAGCGCCTCGGGTCGCGCAGACGCAACGTGCGCTCGCCGAAGACCAGGTCGAAATGGTCGTGCTTGAGGGGCGGCGTGCCGGTCGGCAGCACGCGCAGGCTGCCCGACATGCCCAGGTGCAGGATCAGATGGCCGCTTCCGCAGTCGACGAGGAGGTACTTGCCGCGCCGCTTCACGGCGCGGACCGTTCGCCCGGCGAGGCGTTGCAGGCCGCGCGGGACGGGCCAGCGCATGCGAGGCTCGCGCACCACCACGGCGGAGATCGTGCGGCCCGAGATGCGCGGCGCGAGTCCGCGCCGCGTCACTTCGACTTCGGGAAGCTCGGGCATAACAATCAACGGCTTGTATGGGGCACCAAATATACCTAAGATGGGTCGAAGTCTGATGTTGCGGGTCAACCCATAATGCCGTCGCGATTCGCTTTCCTGGTCCTGGGCGCGTTGTCGCTCTCCCTCGGCATGAGTGCGTGCGCGCAGACCACGACGCCTTCCGGTCCGCGCGCGGCGCCGCTGCCGCAGAAGACGATGCCGGCGAAGCGACCGCCTGCGCCGCCGCGCGACCTGACCGAGCTCACGCTGTACGAGCTGCTGCTGGCCGAGATCGCCCTGCAGCGCGGCGAGGCGGGCCTTGCGGCGCAGACCTACCTGCAGCTCGCCAGGCGGACGCTCGACGCGCGCGTCGCCCGCCGCGCGGTGGAGGTGGCGAACAACGCGAAAATGGGCGACGTCTCCATCGAGGCGGCGAAGGTGTGGCAGCAGCTCGAGCCGACCTCCCCGCAGGCGCTGCAGATCACCGCGGCGCTTCTCGTTTCGGCAAAGCGGGTGGACGAGGCGCAGGCTTACCTCGAGAAGCTGCTCTCCGCCGACGGCGTCAACGCGGAAAGCGGCTTCCTCCAGATCAACCGGCTGCTCGCCGGCAACCCGGACAAGGCCGCGAACCTGCGCGTGGTGCGCAACCTCGCGGCCGGACACGCCAAGCTGCCGGCGGCGCACTTCGCCATCTCGCAAGCCGCCTTTGCGGCGGGCGAAGAGCCGCTCGCGCTCATCGCGATTCGCGAGGCGCTCGCGCTGCGCCCCGAATGGGAGCAGGCGGCGCTATGGGAAGCGCACGTGCTGCAGAAGCGTTCGCCGGCCGAGGCGGTGAAGGCGCTCGGCGAGTTCATCGGAAAGAACCCGGCCGCGCGCGACGCGCGCCTCGGCTACGCGCGGGCCCTGGTCCTCGACAAGCGCTATCTGGAAGCGCGCCAGCAGTTCGAGACGCTCCTCGCGATGAACCCTGGCAACACCGAGGTGATCTACGCCGTCGGCGTGCTCGCGTATCAGCTCAAGGACTTCCAGGTCGCCGAGGAGAACATGAAACGGCTGCTCGGCCTTCCCTATCGCGACCACGACGCGGTGCGCTACCTCCTCGGCCAGATCGCGGAGGAGCAGAAGCAGTGGCCGCAGGCAGTCGAGTGGTACAAGCAGATCAACGACGGCGACCATGCCCTGCCCGCGCGGATGCGTACCGCCGGCGCGATCGCCAAGCAGGGGCGGGTAGACGAGGCGCGTGCATACCTGAAGCGTATCGAGCCGTCCGGACCCGCCGAGCAGGTGCAGCTGCTCGTCGCCGAGGCACAACTGCTGCGCGAAGCGAACCGCCACGGCGACGCCTACCAGATGCTCGGGCAGGCGCTGCAGAAGACGCCGGACCAGCCGGAGCTGCTCTACGACTACGCGCTCACCGCCGAGAAGCTCGAGCGCCACGACGTGGCGGAAGAGAACCTGCGCAAGCTGATCCAGGTGAAGCCGGACCATGCCCACGCCTACAACGCGCTCGGCTATTCGCTCGCCGACCGGAACACGCGCCTGCCGGAAGCGCGCAAGCTGATCGAAAAGGCGCTCGAGCTCGCGCCGGAGGACTACTTTATCGTCGACAGCCTCGGCTGGGTGCTGTATCGCCAGGGCGACCTTGCCGCGGCGGCGCGCGAGCTGCGGCGCGCCTACGCCGGGCGGCCGGATGCCGAGATCGGCGCCCACCTAGGCGAGGTGCTCTGGGTGATGGGCGAGCGCGGCGAGGCCGAGCGCATCTGGAAGGAATCGCTCGAGTCGAGTCCCGACAACGAGACGCTGCAGAAGACGATCAAGCGCCTGAAGAGGTAGGCATGAAGCGGGCACTCCCGGTGGTGCCGCTGCTCGCTGCCTCGTTGCGCCTCGCGAGCTGCGCCCAACTCGAAACCACCGCGGGCCCGGACCAGGTCTTCGAGCTCTCCGGCCGGCTCGCCGCGCGCCAAGGGCAGGAGGCCTTCACCGGCAACGTGAGCTGGCGGCACGCCGGCGGCTCCGACGAGTTGCTCGTCACTTC
>DASPMF010000032.1:0-19404 GCA_035627155.1 Burkholderiales bacterium
CTGCGCATGGCGGTCCCGAGCCTGCGTGCCGAGCAGTACGTGGAATTCGTGGCGCACTACCGCAGACACTTCCTCGCGCGGGAGGACCGGATGCTGCTTTTCTCCGGCGTGCGCGAGCTGCTGGAGGATCTTTCCGGGTCCCGGACGCTTGCGATCGCGACCGGCAAGAGCCGCCGCGGCCTGGACCGGGCGCTCGACGCCGGCGGGCTTCGCCGGTACTTCACGGCATCGCGGTGCGCGGACGAGACCAACCCGAAGCCGCATCCGGCGATGCTGCTGGAGCTCATGGAAGAACTGTCCGTCGACCGCGAAGGCACGCTGATGATCGGCGACACCTCGCACGACCTGCAGATGGCGCAGGCCGCGGGCGTGGGAGCGGTGGCTGTCACATACGGGGCGCATCCTGAACCGGGCCTGCGCGCGTGCGGTCCGCTCGGCTGCGTAGCGAGCGTGGAGGAACTGCGGGCATGGTTGACCCGGAACGCCTGATCTGCGCCTCGAGCGAGCTGGTCGAGGCCGGCCGCGGCGTGCGCTTCGAGGTCGAGTACTTCGGGGAACCGGCGCCGGCCTTCGCCGTGCGCAAGGACGGCGCCGCGCACGGCTATTTGAACCGCTGCGCGCACGTCGCGATGGAGCTCGACTGGCAGGAAGGGGTGTTCTTCGATTCGGCGGGACGCGATTTGCTATGCTCGACGCACGGTGCCGTCTACGACGCGCGCAGCGGGCGTTGCGTCGGCGGGCCGTGCACCGGCAGGCCGCTCGTCAAGCTGGTCTTAGACGAGCGCGGCGGCAACGTCTACTTCATGGGGTTCCAGGATGGCTGACAACGAGAAGTGGGAGCGCGACCTGATCGCGCAGCTGGCGACCGCGGCGCTCAAGGAACAGCGGCGCGCCCGGCGCTGGGGCATCTTCTTCAAGCTGCTCACGTTCGGCTACATCACCCTGCTCATCGTCATGGCGATGGACTTCAAGGGCGCCAGCGAAGGTTCCGGCGGCAAGAAGCACACCGCCATGGTCGAGGTGAACGGCACCATCGCCTCGGGCGGCGAAGCGAGCGCGGAGAAGATCAACGCTTCGCTGCAGGCAGCCTTCAAGGACAAGAACACGCAAGGCGTCGTCGTGCGCATCAACAGCCCCGGCGGCAGCCCGGTGCAGGCGCAGACCATCTACGACGAGATGAAGCGCCTGCGCCAGAAATACCCGGACATTCCGCTCTATGCGGTGGTCGAGGACATTTGCGCCTCGGGCGGGTACTTCATCGCCGTCGGCGCCGATCGCATCTATGTCGGCAAGGCGAGCCTGGTGGGCTCGATCGGCGTCCTGATGAACGGCTTCGGCTTCGTGGGCACCATGGAGAAGCTGGGCATCGAGCGGCGCCTCATCACCGCGGGCGAGAACAAGGCCATGCTCGACCCCTTCTCGCCGCTGGAGGAGAAGCACAAGCAGTACGCCGTCGAGCTGGCGAAGGACATCCACGAGCAGTTCATCGGCGTGGTGCGCGAAGGCCGCGGCAAGCGCCTCAAGGAGAGCACGGATACCTTTTCCGGCCTCATCTGGACCGGCCAGAAGAGCGTGGAGCTCGGCCTCGCCGACGGCATCGGCAACCTCGAATACGTGGCGCGGGAAGTCGTGAAGGCGGAGGACATCGTCGACTTCACGCAGAAGGAGAACATCGCCGAGCGCTTCGCCAAGCGCTTCGGCGCCGGCGCGGCGAGCGCCCTCGCGGAGTTCGCGTTGCGCTATACGCCCGGACTGGTCCGCTAGCGCGCGAGCAGGAGAAACACCGCGGGCCGCTTGCCGATCGCGCTGCCCAGCTTGCGCCAGGTCGCGACCGTCCGGGTCTGGATGGACTCGCTCTGCAGCGTCAGGTCCGCGGCGACGCAGAGCTGTGTCCCGGGATGGCAGGCCTTGAGCACCGCGCCGAGCAGGGCGTCGTTGCGATACGGCGTCTCGATGAAGATCTGCGTCTCGTCCTCGTCGCGCGAGCGCTTCTCCAGTTGCCGGATGCGCTTTTCGCGCTCCGGCGCTTCGCGCGGCAGGTAGCCGCAGAACGCGAAGCGCTGGCCCTGCAGGCCCGAGGCCATGAGCGCAAGGACGACGGACGAGGGGCCGACGAGCGGCACGACGCGGAATCCTTCGCGGTGCGCCGCTTCGACGATCGCCGCGCCCGGGTCGGCGATCGCCGGGCAGCCGGCTTCCGAGAGCAGCCCGAGCGAACGACCCTCGCGCAACGGGCGCAGGAGGTCCGCCTCCCGCTCGTGCTCCTTCTCGATCTCCACGATCCGCAGTTCTCGCACCGGCATGCCGATCGACCCCAGGAACGCGCGCGCGCTCTTGGCGTTCTCGACGACGAAATCCTGCAGGTCGCGCACGATTCCGATCGCGCCCGCGGGCAGGGCGGCCGACGGCTCCCCGCCCAACGGCGTCGGGATCGCGTACAGGATCAAAGGACCGGCAGCCCGGCTTGCTCCAGCATCTCGCTCAACGCGATGAGCGGCAACCCGATGAGCGAGCTGGGATCTTCGGTATCGATGCGAGCGATGAGAGCGATCCCGAGGCCTTCGGCCTTCGCGCTGCCCGCGCAGTCGTAGGGTTGCTCGCGCCGCAGGTAGGCCTCGATGCGCCGCTCGTCGAGCCCGCGGAACGTGACGGCGCAGGGCACCACCTGCGAAGCAATCCGGCCTTCCTGCGCATCCAGCAGAGCCACCGCGGTATCGAACTGCGCCCGCTTGCCGCTCAGGCGCCTGAGCTGGCGCACCGCGCGCTCATGGTCGCCCGGCTTGTCCATTCGTTCGCCTTCGCAGGACGCCACCTGGTCCGCGCCGATGATGAGCGCGTCCGGGAACGCGCTTGCCAGGGATTGGGCCTTGCCGATGGCGAGCCGCAGCGCGGTGGCCGCCGGCCCTTCGCCGGCGAGCGGCGTCTCGTCGCACTGCGGCGAGGCGGTTTCGAAGGCCATGCCGAGGCGCTCGAGAAGCTCCCGCCGGTAGCGGGAGGTAGATGCGAGGACCAGCCGGCGAGGTTGAGGCATGACTTTGTTTTGACGCAGGTTTTTCGACGATGGTATCATCCGCGCCTTTATGTCGCACCAGCCGGTCATCGACGGCTTCGAGTTCGCGTCGGCCGGCGCCCAGCAGCAGGGACGGATGCCGATCAGCGGCTTTCGACGGCTGCGGGACCAGCTGGCTTCGGACCACGGGGAAGTGGAGTATGCCGTCCGCGGCGTTCGCGACGAGCGCGGGCGTCCTGGGCTGCAGCTGCATGTGCACGGGACGCTCCAGCTTCGCTGCCAGCGCTGCCTCGAGCCGATGGCGCACGAAGTCGATGAAGAGCAGGTGCTCGTGCTCGCGGCGACCCTCGAGGAAATCGAGGCGGATCCGACCGACACGAGCGCGCCGGACCGGGTGCTGGGCGGCAAGCAGATGGACCTGCGCGAGCTCGTGGAGGACCAGCTGATCCTGGCGCTGCCGTATGCGCCGCGCCACGCGGGTTGCAGGCCCGCGGGGGAAGTGGATGACGAGGGAACGGCATCGCCGTTCGCCGGCTTGCGCGGCTTGCTGCGCAAGCATTGAAGAGACAACGAAAGGAGCTTCACCATGGCAGTCCAGCAGAACAAGAAATCGCCGTCGCGCCGCGGCATGCACCGCGCGCACGACCACCTGACCAACCCGGCGCTCGCCGTCGAGCCCACGAGCGGCGAGACGCACCTGCGCCACCACGTCAGCCCGACCGGCTTCTACCGCGGCAAGAAAGTCGTCAAGACCAAAGGCGAGTAACTCCGCTGGTCACCGTCGCCGTTGATTGCATGGGGGGCGATCACGGCCCGCGCGTCACGGTTCCCGCCGCCCTCGAATTCCAGGCGCGGCACCCGGACGCCGCGCTGGTCCTCGTCGGGCTGGCCGAGCCGATCCGCGCACAGCTCGCGTCGCACGGCGGCGCCGAGGGCGCGCGCCTGCGCGTGCGCGCCGCGTCGGAAGTGGTCGGCATGGACGAGCCGGTCGCGCAGGCCATGCGGCTGAAGAAGGATTCCTCGATGCGCGTGGCGGTGAACCTGGTCAAGGCCGGCGAGGCGCAGGCCTGCGTGAGCGCAGGCAATACCGGCGCCTTGATGGCCATCTCGCGCTTCGTGCTGAAAACCATCCCGGGGATCGAGCGGCCGGCGATCGCGACCGTGCTGCCCAACATGAAGGGCGGGTTTACCTACGTCCTCGACCTCGGCGCCAACGTCGACTGCACCCCGGAGCAGCTGATGCAGTTCGGCCTCATGGGCGCGATGCTCGTGTCGGCGGTGGAGCACAAGGAGAAGCCCACGGTGGGCCTGCTGAACATCGGCGTGGAAGACATCAAGGGCAACGACATCGTGAAGCAGGCGGCCGAGCTGCTGCGCGCGAGCGGCCTCAACTTCGCCGGCAACGTCGAGGGCGACGACATCTACAAGGGCACGACCGACGTCGTCGTGTGCGACGGCTTCGTCGGCAACGCGGTGCTGAAGGCCTCCGAAGGCGTCGCGCGCATGATCGTCGAGTTCCTGCGCCAGGAGTTCACGCGCAACCCCTGGCGCATGCTCGTCGCGGCGCTTGCGCTGCCGGTTCGCAAGGCGCTCAGGGCGCGCATGGATCCGGGCCGCTACAACGGCGCGAGCCTGCTCGGCCTTAAAGGCATCGTGATCAAGAGCCACGGCGGCGCCGACGTGCCCGCCTTCGCGCGTGCGCTCGAGCGCGCGTTCGAGGAAGTGACGGACGACGTCCCGCAGCGCATCGCGCAGCGCCTGGCGCAGATGCCGCACCTGCAGGCCGCGCTGCAATGATCTATTCGCGCATTCTCGGCACGGGCAGCTACCTGCCGCAGCGCGTGATGACGAACAACGACTTCGCTGCGCGCGGGCTCGACACGAGCGACGCCTGGATCCGCGAGCGTACGGGCATCGTGCAGCGGCACATCGCCCGGGAAGACGAGGGATCGAGCGACCTCGCGCTCCACGCGAGCCGTGCGGCCCTGCAGGCCGCCGGAACGCGGGCGGACGAGCTGGACCTCATCGTCGTCGCCACGTCCACGCCGGACTACATCTTTCCCAGCACCGCGTGCCTGCTGCAGGCGAAGCTGGGCACGAAGGGCAGCGCGGCGTTCGACGTGCAGGCGGTGTGCAGCGGCTTCGTGTACGGCCTTTCCGTCGCCGACAACTTCGTGAAGAGCGGCACTGCCAAGCGGGCGCTGGTGGTCGGCGCGGAAGTGTTCTCGCGCATCCTGGACTGGAACGACCGCGGGACCTGCGTGCTCTTCGGCGACGGCGCCGGGGCGGTGGTGCTCGGCGCCGATTCGAAGCCGGGCATCCACGCGAGCGTGCTGCATGCGGACGGCAGCCAGGTGGACCTGCTGTCCGTACCGGGCAACGTCTCGAAGGGCTGCATCGTAGGCTCCCCGTACCTGCAGATGAACGGGCAGGGCGTGTTCAAGTTCGCGGTCCGCGTGCTGGAAGAAGTGGCGCGCGAGACCGTCGCCGCCGCCGACCTCACGCTCGAGGACGTGGATTGGCTGATTCCGCACCAGGCGAACGTGCGGATCCTCGATGCGACCGCGAAGCGCCTCGGCCTGCCGGCGGAGAAGCTCGTCGTCACGGTGGACCATCACGGCAACACCTCGGCCGCCTCCGTGCCGCTTGCGCTCGACGAGTACGTGCGCGCGGGAAGGATCCGTCAGGGCCAGCGCGTGCTGATGGAAGGCGTCGGCGGCGGCTTTACCTGGGGAGCGTCGCTCGTCACTTTATGAAGCTCGCCTTTGTTTTTCCCGGACAGGGTTCACAGGCCGTGGGCATGCTGAAGGGCTATGCCGGGCTCGCGGAAGTCGATGCGGTGCGAAACGAAGCCGGGGGCGTCCTCGGGCTCGATTTCGTAAAGCTGCTCGACGACGGACCGGCCGAGGAGCTCAACCAGACGGTGAACACCCAGCCCGCGATGGTGACGGCCGGGTACCTCGCCTATCGTGCGTGGATCGCGGCGGGCGGGACCAAGCCGGCGATGGTCGCGGGCCACAGTCTGGGCGAGTACACCGCCCTGGTCGCCGCCGGCTCGCTCGCATTCCGCGACGCGCTGCCGCTCGTTCGCTTCAGGGCGCAGGCAATGCAGGATGCGGTGCCCGTGGGGCAGGGCGCGATGGCCGCCATCCTCGGCCTGGAGGACGAGCTTGTCGGCGCGGCGTGCGCCGAGGCGCACGGCATCGTGCAGGCCGTGAACTTCAATGCGCCGGGCCAGGTCGTGATCGCGGGCGAGAAGGAAGCGGTCGCACGGGCCATCGAGGCGTGCAGGGCGCGCGGCGCGAAGCGCGCGATGCCGCTGCCCGTGAGCGCGCCCTTCCATTCGAGCCTCATGAAGCCGGCGGGCGAGAAGCTCCAGGGCCGATTGCAGAAGACGGTGCTGCAGGCGCCTGTCGTGCCGCTCGTCAACAACGTCGACGTGAGGATCGAGACGCGTCCGGACGAGATCCGGCACGCGCTCGTGCGCCAGGCCTATTCGCCGGTGCGCTGGGTCGAGACGATCCGTCGCATGGTCGCAGACGGCGCGACGCACATCGTCGAATGCGGGCCGGGAAAGGTCCTGTCCGCGCTCACCCGGCGCATCGCGCCCGACGTGCAGTCGCTTGCGCTCGCGGACCGCGCCACGCTCGAGCAGGCCCTGCAAGCCACGAGGGGAGGCTGACATGCTGGAAGGCAAGGTGGCGCTCGTCACCGGCGCATCGCGCGGCATCGGCAAGGCGATCGCGCTCGAGCTGAAAGCGCAGGGCGCGAACGTGTACGGCACCGCGACCTCGGAAGCAGGCGCGCAATCGATAACGGCTTCCGGCGTGAAGGGCCGCGTCCTGAACGTCACCGACGTCGCGCAGACCGAGGCGGTCCTGAAACAGATCCAGGAGGAGGCGGGCGACGTCCTCGTCCTCGTCAACAACGCCGGCATTACGCGCGACAACCTCGCGCTGCGGATGAAGGACGCGGATTTCGACGACGTCATCGATACCAACCTGAAGGCGGTGTTCCGGCTCTCCCGAGCGGTGATGCGCGGCATGATGAAGGCGCGCTGGGGCCGCATGGTCAACATCACCTCGGTCGTCGGCGCGTCCGGCAATCCGGGCCAGGCCAACTACGCGGCGGCGAAGGCCGGCGTGGTGGGCATGACGAAGTCGCTCGCCGCGGAGCTCGGCAGCCGCAGCATCACGGTCAACTGCGTGGCGCCCGGATTCATCGATACCGACATGACGCGCGCGCTGTCCGAAGAGCAGAGGAAGGCGTTGCTCGAGCACGTGCCGCTCGGCAGGCTGGGCGCGCCGGAGGACATCGCCGCAGCGGTCGCGTTCCTCGCGTCGCCCCGGGCCGGGTACGTCACCGGCGCGGTCCTGCACGTCAACGGCGGGATGTATATGGCGTAAAATACGCCCCCGTTTTTGCCATTCGTCGTGGTCCCCGCAGCAGTCCGCAAAAGGAGCAATGGGATGGAAAACGTAGAACAACGCGTCAAGAAAATCATCGCCGAGCAGCTGGGCGTCAACGAAGGCGAAATCAAGAACGAGTCGTCGTTCGTCGACGACCTGGGCGCGGACTCGCTCGACACCGTGGAGCTCGTGATGGCGCTCGAGGAGGAGTTCGAGACCGAGATCCCGGACGAAGAGGCGGAGAAGATCACCACCGTCCAGCAGGCCATCGACTACATCAAGGCTCACGCAAAGACGTAAGTGACACGCCGCAGAGTCGTCGTCACCGGCCTGGGGATCGTCTCCCCGATCGGCAACACCGTCCAGGAAGCCTGGGACAACGCGATCGCCGGAAAGTCCGGCATCACCCGCATCAGCAAGTTCGATCCCTCGCGCCTCGCCTGCCAGATCGCAGGCGAGGTGAAGGGATTCGACGTGTCGCCCTACCTGTCGACAAAAGACGCCAGGCGCATGGACACGTTCATCCACTACGGGATGGCGAGCGGCCTCCAGGCCTGGCGCGACAGCGGGCTGCAGGTCACGCCGGAGAACGCGGAGCGCGTGGGCATCAACTTCGGCTCCGGAATCGGCGGGCTGCCGCTCATCGAGTCGATGCACACCGAGCTCGGGCAGAACGGTCCGCGCCGCATCTCGCCCTTCTTCATTCCCGGGACGATCATCAACATGATCGCCGGGCTGCTTTCCATCGAGATCGGCGCGAAGGGCCCGAACCTCGCGATGGTCACCGCCTGCACCACCTCGACGCACTGCATCGGCGAGGCGGGGAAATCCATCCGCTACGGCGATGCCGACGTGATGATCGCCGGCGGGGCGGAGGCGGTGGTCACCGAGCTCGCGATCGGCGGGTTCGCCGCGGCGCGCGCGCTCTCCACGCGCAACGACGATCCGGCCACGGCGAGCCGGCCCTGGGACAAGCATCGCGACGGCTTCGTCCTCGGCGAGGGCGCCGGCGCGATGGTGCTCGAGGAGTACGAGCACGCGAAGGCGCGCGGCGCGCGGATCTACTGCGAGCTGGTGGGATACGGCGTATCGGCCGACGCGCACCACATGACGGCGCCGCCGGAAGACGGCGACGGCGGCTTCCGCGCGATGCGCAACGCCCTCAAGGATGCGGCGCTCGACGCCGGCGCGATCGACTACATCAACGCGCACGGGACCTCCACGCCGCTCGGCGACATCGCGGAGACCATCGCGATCAAGCGCCTGCTCGGGGAACGCGCGCCCCGGGTGGCGGTGAACTCGACCAAGTCCATGACGGGCCACCTGCTCGGCGCGGCGGGCGGCGTAGAGGCGGTGTTCAGCGCGCTTGCGGTGCGTGACCAGGTTTCGCCTCCCACCATCAACCTGCAGGCGCCGGACCCGGCGTGCGACCTCGACTACGTGCCGAACGCGGCGCGCAAGATGCCGATCCGCGTCGCACTCTCGAACTCCTTCGGCTTCGGCGGCACCAACGGCAGCCTGATCTTCGCCCGCCTTTGAGGCGCTTCGAGCTCCGTCCATCGCCGCGCCTCGCCGTCCTGCTGGCCCTCGCGCACGCGGCAGCGGCGTGGAGCGCGTACCTGTCGGTCCCCGGCTGGGCCGGCCCCGGCCTTGCGCTCGCGCTGCTTGCCTTGGGCGCAACCGCGATCTGGAGCCGGGCGCTGCTGCGAGCGGCCGGGTCCGTACGCGTGCTCGAGATCGGTCCGGCCCGAACGGCCGTCCAGCTTGCAGGCGGCGAAAGCTGCGAGGTCGAGCTGGCCGAGCGGCGCTACGTGACCCGCTGGCTCGTCGCGTTGCCGGTGAGCCGCCCGGCGAAGCGAACCATTCTCATCACGGCGGACATGCTCCCCGCGGAAACGTTCCGGATTCTGCGGCTCTGGGCGTTGTGGGGCCGCTTCCCGGCGTCGACGGAACAAGGCGCGGGCGGCGCGGCGGCCGTACACTGAACCGAACTATTTCAAACTGCGTGTGTCTGTGGCACATAGACGTGTCAGGCACGGGGGCGGGGAACCCTCGCGGCGCGGGTGCGCGGGACTGATGGCGCGAGATGTCTGAGCGCGAGATCGACCGGCAGCTCGTAGCGCGCGCGCAAGGCGGCGACAAGCAGGCGTTCAACCTGCTGGTCGAGAAGTACCAGCGGAAGCTGGCGCGGCTCCTTTCGCGCTTCATCCGCGATCCCGCAGAGGTCGAGGATGTGACGCAGGAAGCGTTCATCAAGGCCTATCGGGCCCTCCCCGCGTTCCGTGGCGACAGCGCGTTCTATACGTGGCTGTACCGGATTGGAATTAATACGGCCAAGAACTATCTGATGGCCATGGGTCGGCGGGCGCCGACCTCGACGGAGGTGGAGGCCGAGGAGGCCGAAGGGTTCGACGAAGGCGAGCAGTTGCGGGACATCAACACGCCCGAGAGCGTGCTGCTGACGAACGAGATCGCGGAAACGGTGAACAAGACGATTGAGCAGCTGCCTGAAGAGCTGAGGACGGCGATCCAGATGCGCGAGATCGAGGGCATGAGCTACGAGGACATCGCCAAGGCGATGGATTGCCCGATCGGCACCGTGCGATCGCGCATCTTCCGGGCCCGCGAAGCGATCGCCGAGCAGCTCAGGCCGCTGCTCGGCACGACCAAGGACAAGCGTTGGTAAGGAACGGATCATGAACGAGCGAATTTCTGCGCTGATGGACGGGGAGCTGGGGGACCGCGAGGCCGGGCATGCGATTGCCGACCTCGAGACCACGGCTGAGGCGCGCGAGACCTGGCGCACCTACCACCTCATCAGCGACGCCATGCGCGACGCGCGCGTCCTCTCGCCCGGGTTTGCGGATCGGGTGGCGCAACGCCTCGCGCAGGAGCCCACGGTGCTCGCGCCGCGCCGCCTGAAGCCGGAATCGGCCCCGCGGATCGCGCTGCCGGCCGCGGCAGCGGCGAGCGTCGCGGGCGTTGCGCTGGTCGGCTGGCTCGCCTTTGCGCCCCGCCAGGATGCGGTGGTTGCCCAGGCGCCGGCCAAGCCGCCCGCCGCGGCGGCGCAGGTCGCGACCGTGCCGCTGCCGAGCGGGACGCCCGACTATCTCTTTGCGCACCAGGGCTTCTCGCCGCGCGTGTCGCTGCAGGGCATGGCGCCGTACGCGCGCACCGTCTCGAGCCAGGCGAACGAAGGACGCCGGTAGCATGCTCGCGCGCGCGCTCGCGCTGGTCATCGCCGCGTCCGCCACGTTCGCCCAGGCGCAGCCGCCCGAGGCGCTGGCGTGGCTGCGCAAGGTCCACGATGCCACCCAGGGGCTCTCCTACAAGGGAACGTTCGTCTACCAGCAGGACGGCCGAACCGAGACTTCGCGCATCACGCGGTATGCCGGCCCCGGCGGCGGGACCGAGAAGCTGGAAGTCATGGACGGCGTGCCGCGCGAGATTGTCCGCACGCGCGAAGGGGTGCGCTGCTACTTCCCCGACAGCCAGGTGGTCAAGGTCGACCGCCGGACCCCGGAGCGCGATTTTCCCGGGCTGCTCCCAGAACGGGTTACGGCGCTCGCGCGCTACTACGAGCTTAGCCTCGGCGGCCGCCACCGGGTGGCGGGCTTCGAATGCCAGGAGATCGTCCTGAAACCCAAGGACGACCTGCGCTATGGACAGCGCTTGTATGCCGACACGCGCACGGGAATGCTGCTGAAGGCAGTGACGGTCGACGCCGCCGGCCGCCCGATCGAGCAGTTCACATTCACCGAGCTCACGCTGGGCGGGGTGACGAAGGACATGGTGAAGCCGCGCCATTCGGCCGCGTCCTGGCGCATCGAGGATGCGGCGGCCGCGCCGGCCCAGTTGCCGGGATGGAGCCTGAGCCGCGAGCTGCCGGGCTTTCGCAAGGTCGTGGAGCTCAAGCGCCGCCTCGGCGAGGCCCGGCCGGTGGGCCAGATGGTCTATTCGGACGGGCTCGCCGCAGTTTCCGTGTTCATCGAGCCCCTCGAGGGGCGGCCGAGCGTGCGCACCGGCCTTGCGAGCATGGGCGCCATCCACATCTATACGCGCGAGGTCGCCGATCACATGGTCACGGTCGTAGGCGAAGCACCGGCCCTCAGCGTGCAGCGCATAGCGGACGCGGTGGAATACCGCCGTCCGCAGCAATAAAACACCACTTCAGGAGAGTGAACATGCGAGTCCTTCGAGCCCTGGCCGGTCTGTGGCTGGCCGGCTTCTGCGCGGCCGGCCTGGCCCAGACGCAGGTGCTTCCCGACTTCACGCGGCTGATCGACGAGCAGGGCAACGCGGTCGTCAACATCAGCACGACGCAGGCGCCGCGCCGGCCCGCCAGCCTTCCGCAGGTCCCGGGCATGGAGGACGAGGAGATCCAGGAGTTCTTCCGCCGCTTCATCCCGCGCCAGCCGCCGGGCCAGGGACCCGGACGTCCCGAGAGCCGCTCCCTGGGCTCCGGCTTCATCATCTCCAGCGACGGCTACATCCTCACCAACGCCCATGTCGTGGACGGCGCGGACGAGATCAACGTCAAGTTCACCGACAAGCGCGAGTTCAAGGCGAAGGTGATCGGCGCGGACCGGCGGACGGACGTCGCGCTCATCAAGATCGAGGGTTCGAGCCTGCCGGTGGTGAAGTTCGGCGACCCGAACAAGCTCAAGGTGGGCGAATGGGTGGTCGCGATCGGCTCGCCCTTCGGATTCGAGAACACCGTGACGGCGGGCATCGTGAGCGCCAAGGGGCGCTCGCTGCCGCAGGAGAACTTCGTCCCGTTCATCCAGACGGACGTCGCGATCAACCCCGGCAACTCCGGCGGGCCGCTCTTCAACATGCGCGGCGAGGTCATCGGCATCAACTCGCAGATCTACAGCCGCACGGGCGGGTTCATGGGACTGTCGTTCGCCATCCCGATCGATGTCGCGCTCGACATCCAGAAGCAGCTGAAGGAGAAGGGCCGCGTCGCCCGCGGTCGCATCGGCGTGGTCATCCAGGAGGTCTCGCGCGACCTCGCCACCTCGTTCGGCCTGGACCGGCCGCGCGGGGCGCTGGTCAACTCGGTGGAGAAGGGCAGCCCGGCGGACAAGGCGGGCGTCGAGGCCACCGACATCATCCTGGCCTTCGACGGCAAGCAGGTGGAAAGCTCGAGCGACCTGCCGCGCATCGTCGGCTCCACGCGACCCGGCTCCCAGTCGACCGTGGACGTGTGGCGCAAGGGCGGCCGGCGCACGCTCAACCTGACGGTCGGCGAGCTGCAGGAGGATCGCGTCGCCGCCGCCGACCGCCCCCGCGGCGCGAAGCCGGCCCCCGAGGCGCCGGCCAACCGGCTCGGCATCGTGGTCGGCGAGCTCTCCGCGGAGCAGAAGAAGGGCATCGGCGTGAACCATGGCGTGGTGGTCCTCGACGTGCGGCCCGACGCCAAGGCGGCGGAGGTCCGCAAGGGCGACGTGCTGCTGATGCTCGTGCACAAGGGCCAATACACCGAGCTGAGGTCGGTCGAGCAGTTCAATCGCCTGCTGGCCGGGCTGGACAAGAACGCGGTGATCACGCTTCAGGTGCGCCGCGGCGAGTCCACCGCCTTCGTCACGATCTCCGGGTTGACGGATAAAGGCTAGATTTACAAGCTAAAATAGCGCCGCAAAGGAGGGTGCCCCGGCACCCTCTTTGTTTATCTAATGGCTCAATCCCGCATCCGCAACTTCTCCATCATCGCCCACATCGACCACGGCAAGTCCACGCTCGCCGACCGGTTCATCCAGATGTGCGGCGGCCTCGCCGACCGCGAGATGGCCGAGCAGGTCCTGGATTCCATGGACCTCGAGCGCGAGCGCGGCATCACCATCAAGGCGCAGACCGCCGCCCTCGAATACCGGGCGAAGGACGGCAACACCTATTTCCTCAACCTGATCGACACGCCGGGGCACGTGGACTTCTCCTATGAGGTCAGTCGCTCGCTCGCCGCCTGCGAAGGCGCGGTCCTGGTGGTCGACGCCTCGCAGGGGGTCGAGGCCCAGACGGTCGCCAACTGCTATACCGCGATCGAGCAGGGGGTGGAGGTGGTGCCGGTGCTCAACAAGATCGACCTGCCTTCCGCGGACCCCGCGAAAGCGATCCAGGAGATCGAGGACGTCATCGGCATCGACGCCAAGGAGGCGATCCGCGCGAGCGCGAAGACGGGCGAGAACGTCGCGGAGATCCTCGAGGCGATCATCGCCAGGGTGCCGCCGCCCGGCGGCGACGCGGACGCGCCGCTGCAGGCCCTCATCATCGACTCGTGGTTCGACAACTATGTCGGCGTGGTGATGCTCGTGCGCGTCGTCCAGGGGACGTTGCGCTCCAGGGAGAAGCTGCTCCTCATGAGCACCGGGGCGACCTACCTGTCCGACCAGATCGGCGTCTTCACGCCGAAGTCCAAGCCGAAGCCGGAGCTCAAGGCGGGCGAGGTGGGCTTCGTCACCGCGGGGATCAAGGAGCTGCGCGCCGCCAAGGTGGGGGACACCATCACGCTCGCCGCCCGGCCGGCGGACAACCCGCTGCCCGGCTTCAAGGAAATCAAGCCGCAGGTATTCGCCGGCCTCTATCCGGTGGAGGCGAACGAATACGAGGCGCTGCGCGAGGCGCTCGAGAAGCTGCATCTCAACGACGCCTCGCTACACTACGAGCCCGAGACCTCGCAGGCTCTGGGATTCGGCTTCCGCTGCGGCTTCCTCGGCCTGCTGCACATGGACATCGTGCAGGAGCGGCTCGAGCGCGAGTACGGGATGAGCCTGATCACCACGGCGCCTTCGGTGGTGTACGAGGTGCTGCTGCGCAACGGCGCGGTGGAGCAGATCTCCAACCCGTCGCGGCTCCCCCCGGTGGAGACCATCGAGGAATTCCGCGAGCCGATCATGGCCTGCAAGATCTTCGTGCCGCAGGACTACGTGGGCGCGGTGATCTCGCTTTGCACCGAGAAGCGCGGCGTCCAGACCAACATGCACTACTCGCCGCGCCACGTCGTGATCTCCTACGACCTGCCGCTCAACGAGGTCGTGCTCGATTTCTTCGACCGGCTCAAGTCCGCGACGCGCGGCTACGGGTCGCTCGACTACGAGTTCCGGGAATACCGCCCGGCGGACATGGTGCGGCTCGACATCCTCGTGAACGGCGACCGCGTCGACGCGCTGTCCAGCATGGTGCACCGATCGAGCGCCCAGCACCGCGGCCGCGACCTGGTGACGCGCCTGCGCGGGCTGATCCCGCGGCAGATGTTCGACGTGGCGATCCAGGCGGCGATCGGCGGCCATATCATCGCGCGCGACAACGTGAAGGCATTGCGCAAGAACGTCATCGCCAAGTGCTACGGCGGCGACGTCACGCGCAAGCGCAAGCTCCTCGACAAGCAGAAAGAAGGCAAGAAGCGCATGAAGCAGGTCGGATCGGTGGAGATCCCGCAGGAAGCGTTCCTCGCCGTGCTGCAGCGAACCGAAGGCTGAGCGCCCGCGCATGAGCTTCGCGCTGTTCCTGTTCATCCTGCTCGCCGTGACCGGCGTGGTCTGGCTCGTCGAGCTGCTCTTCCTGAGGAAGCGGCGGGCGAAGGACGCGAAGCAGCCCTGGTGGGTCGAGTATTCGGTCAGTTTCTTCCCCGTGATCCTGATCGTGTTCTTCCTGCGATCGTTCCTGGTCGAGCCGTTCAAGATCCCGTCGAGCTCGATGGTGCCGACGCTGCTGGTGGGCGACTTCATCCTGGTGAACAAGTTCAAGTACGGCATCCGCCTGCCGGTCATCAACAAGAAGGTGGTCTCGCTCGACAATCCCCAGCGCGGCGACGTCATGGTGTTCCGCTATCCGGAGGATCCTTCGCTCGACTACATCAAGCGCGTGGTCGGTGTTCCGGGGGACCGCGTGGAGTACCGGAACAAGCGGCTCTCGATCAACGGCGTGCCGGTCCCGACACGGCAAGTGGACGACTACCTGTCCCGCGAGCGGATGCAGTTCTCCAGGCGCTTCGTGGAGGTGCTCAACGGGCAGGAGCACGAGATCCTGGTCGAAGAGGACGCGCCGGCCTTCCTGCCGGCGGCGCGCACGTTCCCGCATGCGGGGAATTGTCAATACAATATGAACGGCCTCGCGTGCACGGTGCCGCAGGGCCACTACTTCGTCATGGGCGACAACCGGGACAACTCGAGCGACAGCCGCGTGTGGGGCTTCGTGCCGGACCAGAACATCGTCGGCAAGGCGTTCTTCATCTGGCTGAACCTGAACGAGCTTGGCCGGTTCGGCGCCTTCCAGTAGGACAAGCGAGGCGCATGTGAGGAAGCAAGGGAGAAGGGCGATGAGACAAGAACAACGCGGCGTCAGCCTGCTCGGGCTGATCATGATCCTTTTCGTGCTGGTCATCGCAGGCATCTTCTCGCTCAAGCTGATCCCGGCATACATCGAGTTCTTCAAGGCGCAGGCGGCGATCGAGGCCATTGCCGCCGACCGGTCGCGCACCTCTTCCGTGAACGAGGTCCGCAAGGCTTTCGACGCCCGCGCCACGATCGACGACATCACGGCGGTCAAGGCCACCGACCTGGAGATCACGAAGGAGGGCCAGGACGTCGTGATCACCTTCCAGTACCGCAAGGAAGTCCCCCTGGTAGCCAACGTGGGCCTGTTCGTCGATTTCGTGGGGAACTCGCGGCCCGAATGACCCTTGCCGCGGCATGACGCCCTGGAACGGCGGATCGGCCACCGGTTCGCCGATGCCGCGCTCCTCGACCAGGCGCTGACCCACCGCAGCGCCGCGGCGCGCCACAACGAGCGGCTGGAGTTCCTCGGCGACGGGGTGCTGGACTGCGTCATCGCCGAGGAGCTGTTCCGCCGCTTCCCCGACCTGCCCGAAGGGAAGCTCACCCGCGTGCGCGCCCAGCTGGTCCGCAAGGAAGCCCTCAATCAGCTCGGCCGCAGCCTCGGCGTCGCCGACCTGGTCCAGGTCGGTCCGGGCGCGCCCCTTACTCCGTCGATCCTCGCCGATGCCGTGGAGGCCCTATTCGGCGCCGTTTTCCTGGACGGCGGCTACGACGCGGCGCGGAGCGCCATCCGCGCGGCTTTTTCCGACCTGCTCTCCGGCGTGGATCCCGAAGCGGTCCAGAAGGATGCGAAGACGCGCCTGCAGGAGCTGATGCACGCGCGGCACAAGCGCCTGCCCGAGTACAGCATCGTGTCGGAGAAGCTCAGCGCAAAGGCGAACCTCTTCGTCGTCTCGTGCACGCTCCCGGACCTGGGCCTCACGGCGCAGGGTAGCGGGGCGTCCCGGCAGCAGGCCGAGCAGGAAGCCGCGCTCGCCATCCTGGAGCGACTGGCATGAGCGCAGCGCCCGGCCACCGGGCCGGAACCGTGGGCATCGTCGGCCGGCCGAACACCGGCAAGTCGAGCCTGCTGAACCGCATCCTCGGCCAGAAGCTTTCCATCGTCTCGCCGCGCGCGCAGACCACCCGGCACCTGCTCACCGGCATCCTGAGCCGCGAAGGCTGCCAGTACGTCTTCATCGACGCGCCGGGGCAGCAGCTGACGGCCCGCAGCACGCTCCAGCGCGCCCTGAACCGCAGGGCCACGGAGGCCGGGCGCGACGCCGACGTCGCGCTTTTCGTCCTCGAGGCGCTGCGCTTCAGGCCCGAAGACCAGGCAGCGCTGGAGCGCATCCCGGAAAGCCAGAACGTCATCGCGGTGGTCAACAAGATCGACACCGTCAAGAACAAGCAGGACCTGATCCCGTTCCTCGACCGGCTGTCCAGGACGCGCGCCTTCAGGGCCGTGGTGCCGGTGAGCGCCCGCACGGGGAAGAACGTGGAAGAGCTGCTGCGCGTGGTGCGCGAGGCGCTCCCCGACGGGCCGGCCATCTACCCGGAGGACCAGCTCACGGACAAGGACGAGCGCTTCTTCGCTTCGGAGCTCGTGCGCGAGCAGCTGTTCGAGCAGATGGGCGAGGAGCTTCCCTATCGCTGCGAAGTCGTCATCGACAGCTTCAAGGACGAAGGGCGGCCGGAGAACCCGTTCCGTCGCATCGAGGCGACGATCCTCGTGGAGCGCGACAGCCAGAAGGCCATGGTGATCGGTGCGAACGGGGCCAAGCTGAAGGCGATCGCCACACGGGCGCGCAAGGAAATGGAACGCCTCTTCGGCGGCAAGGTGTACCTGGGCGTGTGGGTCAAGGTGCGCAAGGCGTGGACCGACGACGCGAGGGTGCTCAAGCAGCTCGGGTATGAGTAAGCGCCGCGCGGACCACGAGGCCGGGTACGTGCTGCATACGTACCCGTACAAGGAGACGAGCCTCATCGTCGAGGCCTTCACGCGCCGCTTCGGTCGGGTGGCGTTGCTGGCGCGCGGCGCCCGGCGCCCGCGCTCCTCGCTGCGCGGCGTGCTGCTCGCCTTCCATCCGCTGCGCTTCAACTGGGCCGGCTCGACGGAGCTCGCGACGCTGGTGTCGGCCGAGTGGGGCGGCGGCTCGCGCTCCCTTTCGGGGGTTGGCCTCATGTGCGGCTTCTACGTCAACGAGCTCATGCTCAGGCTCCTGCCCCGCGAGGACCCCCATGAAGCGCTCTTCGACGCCTACGCGGTGGCGCTCGATCTCCTCGCGGGGGATCGCGCGCCGGCGCCGGTCCTGCGCGCATTCGAGCGACGGCTGCTCGCCGAGCTCGGCTACGCGCCCGCGCTCGACCATGACGCCGATCATCGCCCCATCGATCCGGATCGCCTCTACGTCTACGAGCCGGAGCGCGGGCCCGTGCCGGCTGCCGGCGCGCCGCAGGGCGAGGCCGTAGTCAGCGGCAGGACGCTCCTCGATGTGGCGCAGGACGAGTACGGGCGGCCCGAGACACGCGAGCAGGCGAGGGCCCTGATGCGCATGCTGATCGGCCATCGCCTGCACGGCCAGGAGCTCCATACGCGCGCCATCCTCGCCGAGCTGAACCAACTATGATGGCGGCTTCATGATCGAGCTGGGCGTCAACGTGGACCACGTGGCCACCGTGCGGCAGGCGCGGCGCACGTACGAGCCGGACCCCGTGTGGGCCGCCGTCGAGGCGCACCTCGGCGGCGCGGACGGCATCACGGTGCACCTGCGCGAGGACCGGCGGCATATCCAGGACGAGGACGTGCGGCGGCTGCGCGAGCTGACGCATATCAAGCTGAATCTGGAGATGGCTGCGACCGACGAAATGGTCGGCATCGCCTGCCGCCTCAAGCCCGAGATGGCCATGCTCGTCCCGGAAGGGCGGCACGAGATCACCACCGAAGGCGGCCTCGACGTCGTGGCGCAGGAGAGGCACCTCGCCCCGCGGATCGCAAGGCTGGTCGACGCGGGCATCGTCGTGTCGGTGTTCATCGACGCCGAGCCGCGGCAGGTCGAGGCCGCGGCGCGCATCGGCGTGGCGGTGTGCGAGATCCACACCGGCCCGTATGCGCATGCGTTCCACTCCAAGGGTCGGGACGCGGAAAGCCCCGCGGTGGTGGCCGAGCTAGAGAAAATCCGCACTGCAGGCGAGGCGATCCGCGCGCGGCGCATGCGCTTCAATGCCGGCCATGCGCTCAACTACTTCAACGTCGAGCCCGTGGCGCGCCTGCCCGGCCTACGGGAGCTGCACATCGGCCATGCGATCGTGAGCCGCGCCCTGTTCGTCGGCATGCGCGAAGCGGTGCGCGAGATGAAGCAGCTGATCGTCGGGGCCGCGCGGCGGTGATCTTCGGCGTCGGCACCGACGTCGTGGAGATCGCGCGCGTCCAGAAGGCGCTGGAGCGCTTCGGCGAGCGGTTCGCCCGCAAGATCCTGACCGGCCCGGAGCTGCAGCGGTTCGCCGGCCATCGCCTGCCGCACAACTACCTCGCGAAGCGCTTTGCCGCCAAGGAGGCCTTCACCAAGGCCCTCGGCACGGGCATCCGCTCGCCGGCGGGCTGGCACGGGATGTGGGTGGTGAACCTGCCCTCCGGCAAGCCGGAGCTCGAGTTCACGCCGCCGCTGCG
>DASPMF010000033.1:0-20297 GCA_035627155.1 Burkholderiales bacterium
CGCTGGAACCGCCAGATCGAGCGCGCGGGCCATTCCCTGCGACTCACCCTGCCCGCCGCGAACTTCCGCCGCTCCATCGGCGTCTGGGCAGGCCAGCCGATCGATCCGCAGGGAAAGCTTCTTGAAAAATCCATCTTCGAGAAAAAGCTCGGCGAGTGGATCCCGACCGAAGCGGATCGCGCATTCGTGCATTCGCTGATGCAACGGGTCGTCGAGCCGGGCAAAATGGCCGGCTGGATCGCGCCGCCCGACCGCGGGATCAACAACCTTCCGGTGGAATACGAGTACGTCAAGCTCCAGTAAGAGCCGCACCGACTTCTTCAACCGCATGCTCGAGGCGGAGCGCGCGGGGGCGAAGGCTTTGGTGGTGTTCATGGACGACTGGCCGCGCAACGGCCGGGAGTGGACGACGCTGCGCAAGGTCCATGAGGAAGAAGCGCACAACTGCGCGCTCCTCGGCAAGCTGCTGGAAAAAGCCGGCGTGCCCTACAGCCACGCCACCGGCGAGTTCTATGACAAGGCGGTGGCCGTCAAAGGCCCACGGGAGCGCATCGCGTTCCTCGTGAAAGGCCTCCGGTGGGCGATCAAGCGCTTCGACGAGGCGCTGCCTACTCTGGGAGAAGAGGAAAAGGCGCTCTTCCTGCGCATGCGCGAAATCCACCTGCGCAGCATCTCAGCCTGCGAGGCGCTGCTCCGCCTGCCCTAGCCCAGAAAGGCGCCGTCGCCTTCGAGCGCCTGCTGCAGCGATTCTGCCTGCACATCGCGGACCGCGATCGCATTCTGCAGCGCGAGGTGCGCGGCCGTGCCGGCGGCCTGGCCCATCGCGAAGCACGCGCCCGATACCCGCGCGGCCGACTGGCCGCCGTGGCTCATCGAGGCGCAGCGTCCAGCCACGAGCAAATTGTGCGACTTCTCGGGTACCAGCATGCGGTAGGGCAGCTGGTTGTAGCCCTTCGGATCGCGCTGAAATACGAAGTCGACGCTTCCCGCAACGTGCGCTTCGACCGGCCAGCCGTTGACGCCGATGCTGTCCGGGAACGCGGCGCAGTCGAGCACGTCATCCTCCGTGAGCAGGTAGGCGCCGAGGATGCGCCGCGTCTCGCGGATGCCGATCTGCGGCGCGATGTCGGCGATGAACGAGCGCTCGAATCCCGGCGCCGCGCCGCGGATGAACTCGAAGGTGTCGCGCACCTGGCGGCGGCCTTCGACCTCGCCGAACGCGAGCTGGTCGGCGTCGATGCCGCTCACCGCGCTGCCGTCCGGGTTGCGGATCTGCGTCAGGTTGGCGCGCCACTCCGCCGGGTTGGGCTGCGGCCGCACGATCGGCTTCTTGCGCGGGAAGCGGCGCCCCTTCGCTTCCGCTTCTTCCATGAGCTTCGGGATCGTCTCCCACGCGTTGCCGGCCCTCTGCGCATCCACTCCGCCAATGCGGTACATGGTGGAGGGATAGAGCATGTTTCCCTTGCCGTCGCCCACTTCATACGGCGCCCCCGACCACGCCGCGAGATCGCCGTCGCCGGAGCAGTCGATGAACACCTGACCGAGAATCGCGCCACGGCCGGATTTAGTCTCGACGAGGATGCCTTCGACGCTGCCGACGACACCGACTGCAAAGGCATGAAAGAGAAGCTTCACCTCGGCCGTCAGAAGCAGCTCGTCGGCGGCGATCTTGTACGCCGACACGTCATAGGCCTGTGCCTGGATCTTGCCGCCGAACAGCATGTGGGGTTGCGCGAGGCCGCCGAGGCGCTGGATGCGGTCGAGGATCTCGTCGGCGACGCCGTGGACGAGCTGGCGGTGCTCGCCGTGCACCTTGCCGTGCAGCCCGCAGAAGTTGGCCAGCCCCGCCGCGGTGCCCGCGCCGCCGAGGAAGCCATAGCGCTCGACCAGGATCGTCGAGCGTCCGGCGCGGCCGGCGGCCGCCGCTGCGGCGATGCCGGCCGGACCGCCGCCGAGCACCACGACCTCGTACTCGCCCAGCACCGGCGTTTCGCGCGCGTCTTCCCTGACGAACATAGAATCCCATTATGCCTGCCAACCTGAGGTTCGCTCCCCGCCGGACGGAGCTCGAGAAGCGCAAGGACGGCACGATGGTCCTGCGCTCGCCGGAGAAGCTCGGCACGAGCGTGCGCTGCATCGGTGAATGGCTGGTGCACTGGGCCACGCGCGAGCCGCAAAGGTTGTTCCTGTGCGAAAGACGCGGCGAGGGCTGGCGGAAGCTTTCGTACCTCGACACCTACGGCGCGGTGCGCCGCATCGGCCAGGCGCTGCTCGACATGGACCTGGGGGCGGAACGGCCGCTCGCGATCCTCTCGGACAACAGCGTGGACCATGCGCTGCTCATGCTCGGCGCGATGCACGTCGGCATCCCGGTGGCGCCGGTCTCTCCGGCCTACTCGCTCATGTCGAAGGACTTCGGCAAGCTGAAGGCCATCTTCGAGCTGGTGAAGCCCGGCGCCGTGTGGACCTCGGACGTCCAGAAGTTCGCGCCGGCCCTCGAGGCCGTGAAGGCGAGCTCCATCTCGATCGAGAAGCTCCTCGAGACGAATCCCGGCTCCACCCTCGAGCGGGAGTTCGGCAAGGTCAAGCCGTCTTCCCTAGCGAAGATCCTCTTCACCTCCGGCTCGACCGGGACGCCGAAGGGCGTGATCAACACGCACGGCATGCTCACGGCCAACCAGCAGCAGCTCGCGCAGGCGTGGCCGTTCGTCGAGGACCGGCCGCCCGTGGTCGTGGACTGGCTGCCGTGGAACCACACCTTCGGCGGCAACCACAACTTCAACCTGGTGCTGCGCAACGGCGGCACCCTCTACGTGGATGGCGGCAAGCCGATGCCGGGACTGGTCGAGACGACGGTGAAGAACCTGAAGGAAGTCTCGCCGACGCTGTACTTCAACGTGCCGCGCGGCTTCGACCTCCTCCTGCCCTGCTTCGAGAAGGACGCCGACCTTCGCGCGAGCTTCTACCGCGACCTCGACGTCCTTTTCTATGCCGCCGCGGCGCTGCCGCAGAACCTGTGGGATCGCCTGCAGGCGCTGGCGGAGCGCGAAGGTCGCAAGCCGGCGATGCTTTCGGCGTGGGGCTCCACGGAGACTTCGCCGCTCGCCACGTCGGTGCACTTCCACATGGAGCGCCCCGGGATCATCGGCCTGCCGGTTCCCGGCTGCGAGCTGAAGCTCGTGCCGGCCGCGGGAAAGCTCGAAGTTCGCGTGCGCGGCCCGAACATCACGCCCGGCTACTACCGGCGCGACGACCTCACCAAGGCCGCCTTCGACGAGGAAGGCTTCTACCGCATCGGCGACGCGGTGAAGCTCGCAGATGCCGACGACCCGTCGCGCGGCGTGGTGTTCGACGGCCGCGTCGCGGAGGACTTCAAGCTGACCAGCGGCACCTGGGTGCACGTGGGCGCCGTGCGCGTCAAGCTCATCGCCGCCGGCGACCCGCTCATCCAGGACGCCGTCATCACCGGCCACGACCGCGACGAGATCGGCGCGCTCCTCTTCCTGAGTCCGGCGGCGAAGGACGTCGACCTGGCGGAACGGCTTTCGCAGGTCCTGAAAAGCTTTTCGGAAGAAGCGAGCTCCATGCGCGTCTCGCGTGTCATGGTCATGTCGGAGCCGCCGTCGATCGACGCCAACGAGATCACCGACAAGGGCTACATGAACCAGCGCGCCGTGCTAGAGCGCCGCGCGGCGTTGGTCGAGAAGCTCTACGCTTCCGCGGAGAAGGTGCTCTTCGCCTAGCCGGCGCGACAGACGGCTTCGATCTTGAAGCCGTCGAGGTCGAAGGCGAAGGCGCCGTAGAAAGGCTGCGTGCACTCCGGAACCGCGCGCCCCAACGCCTTGCGTCGCACAAGGCCGAGCGGCGCGAGCACTACATCGTAGAAGGCCGCCGATCGCGCGAGGTCGACCACCGGAAGCGAGACGTGGTCGAGCATCAGACGACTGCGCGCTGCCGCAGTCCATCGACTGTTTTTTCGTCCAATCCTAGAAGCGATTGAAGCACTTCCTTCGTATGCGCGCCTGGCACGGGTGCGGGCGCATTGTGCGCGGCATGCGAGCGGCTGAACTTGAGCGGGAACCCGGCCGCCGCGACGCTCGTCTCCCGCCCGTCGGTGCGCTGCAGCGGCGTCACCATCCCGCGGCTGCGCAGGTGCGGCCACGCGATCGCCTCGCGGGGCGTTCGCACCGGCGCGCACGCGACGTCGAAGCTGCGCATCGCCGCCTCGATTTCGGCCACCGTGCGCTCGCACGCCCAGCCGGCAACGAAAGCATCCACTTCGTGGTTGTTCGCGATACGCCAGCCCACTCGCGACCACTCCGGATGGGATTCGAGGTCCTCGCGCCCCATGGCCCGCAGCAGGTTGCTCCATTCGTCTGCGGTCGCCGCGCCGATCGCCACCCAGCCGTCGCGCGCCCGGTAGGTGTTGAAGGGCGAGAAGCGCACGATGCGGTTGCCCTGCCGGGGCGCCAGGCCGAGCGCCTCGAAGCAGTCGAGCGACTCGTCCATGATCATCGAGAAGAGGCAGTCCACCATCGAGACGTCGATCATCTGCCCTTCGCCGCTCTTCCCACGCTCGACGAGCGCGCTCACGATGCCGAGCGCGGCATAGGTGCCTGCGATGGTGTCGGAGAGCGCGGTGCCCGTCTTCACCGGGCCGCCCTGCGGCTCGCCGGTCACGCTCATCATCCCCGTCGCGGCCTGCACCATGAGGTCGTAGGCCTTGAGGCCGCGGTCCGGGCCCGTGGAGCCGAAGCCGGTCAGGGCGCAGTACACGAGCTTCGGATTCCTTTCCTTCAGCACCTCGTAACCGACTCCGAGGCGCTCGGCCACGCCGGGGCGGAAGTTCTCGACCACCACGTCGGCGCGCGCCGCGAGCTCGAGGAACAGCGCGCGGCCCTCGTCCTTCTTCAGGTCGAGCGTGATCGACTTCTTGCCGCGCGCCCGCTTCAGGTAGGCGATGCCTTCGTCTTCCGCGGCGCGCCGCTCCAGGAAGACGCCGCGTTCGCCGACGAACGGCGGCGCGCCGGCGGTCGGATCGCCGCTGCGCGGATCGTCGACCTTGATCACCTCGGCGCCCAGGCCCGCGAGCAGCAGCGTGCAGTGCGGCCCGGAGAGGAAGCGCGTGAGGTCGAGGACGACGACGCCGTCGAGCAGCGCCTTCAATCGCCCGCCGGGTCCTTCAGCGTGCCGCGCCAGACCTCGACGACCTGCGGCAGCGCCGCCGCCGCCCTCGCGTGGATCTCCGCCTCGGTGAGCGAGCTCAGCGGATGCTGGATGACGGCCGGCACGATGCCCTGCATGCCCAGCGCCGCCCGCTGCACTTTCGCCTCGCGCACGAACTCCGTCGTCACGATCACCGCCGTCGGCACGCCACGCGACTCCAGCTCGATGCCATCATGCATACAGCACGATGTGCAGGAGCCTCAGTCGCCGATGGCGGTCAGGACGATGTCGTTCTCGGCGCGGATCTG
Organism: Burkholderiales bacterium; assembly: GCA_035627155.1. Taxonomy (GTDB): domain Bacteria; phylum Pseudomonadota; class Gammaproteobacteria; order Burkholderiales; family SG8-39; genus SCGC-AG-212-J23. The sequence continues at coordinate 5,475 of DASPMF010000033.1, forward strand.
CTCGATGAGCTTCGGATCCGCGAAGCGCGAGAAGCTTTCCTTGCGGTAGTAGTTGACGGACTTGAACGCGTGCGCCTTCTGCAGGTCGTCGCGCACCTGGCGCAGCAGCTTGTTCGCGTTCCACTTGGTGTTGTCGAGGATGCCCAGGCGCAGGCCGTCCAGGGACTTCACCCTGGCCGACATCGCCTTCGCATCCGTGCCGACCACGCCGCGCGGGTCATATACGGTCTTCATGAGCCTCCTTAGAGAAAGCACGTCCCGTCGACGCAGACGGGTTCCTTCTTGCCCTTGCCCTCGATCTCGCGGAGCACGGGGTTCGACATGTGGCCCCAGCCGGGAATGAAGGCGGAGAACCGTCCCGCCTCGCCGCCGATCACGAACAGGTGGATGTATTCGGGGCCCGGCGAAATGGGGATGCGCGAGTCGAGCTCGCGCTTGTACCAGACCGGCAGGAAGCGGTTGTACACCTTGCCGTAGCGATGCTCGAAGGCGAGCTGGCGGAACTTGTTGCCGGCGTTCATCCACAGGTAGTTGCGGATGTCGCTGCGCTTCCAGCCCTGCTTGGCGATGGTGGTCGCGTGCTCGAGGCCGAGCACCACCGTGCAATGGCCCGAGGCGACCGCGGTGTTGTGCGCGAAGGTGCTCATCGCCGACACCATGCTGTCGAGGATCCCTTCCGCGTCGTTCGCCACGTGGTTGACCACGCTGTGCGTCGGCTCGGCTGCGATCACGAACACGGTCGAGTCGCTTGCGTCGAAGCCCTTCTCCACGTGGTAAGGCGCGAGCGGGCTCTGCGCCTCGTTCTCGCACACGGCGTAGGTGTACTTGGCCGGCGAGCCGAGCGTGCTCTTGTCGAGCTCGCCGGGCCAGCCGCCGCCGACGTTCAGCATGACGAGGCGGATCGCGCGGCCGATCGTCGCGTTGGCCCGGTTGCCGGAGCCGAACGCGTTGCAGCCGCCGTTCATGCCCGCTTCGCGCGCCGCCGGCCCGTTCACGATGAGCAGGGGCGAGGCCATGTGCGTGGTGGCCTGCACGCCGTTCAGGTTGAACGCCGGCTCGCACAGCGCGAGCATCGCCGCGCGCACGATCCGCGCGTATTGCGGCAGGCATCCCGCCATCACCATGTTGATGGCGAGGACCTCGCGCGTGAGCACGCCCCAGCGCGGCGGTACGCGCGCCTCGACCTTGTGCGGCTCGCCGCCGAGGGCCTGCACCATCGCGTCGACCTTTTCCGGCGTAGGCGGCACGACGGGAAGCCCGTCGGTCATGCCCTGCTTGTAATAATGCTCGACGAGGTCGGTGTCGTCGGGGACCTGCGAAGCGACGGAAGCGAGGACGGCGGCCATCGCCGCATCCTAGGCGCTGCCAGCCATGCCCGGGAAATATCCCGTAGGCCTGCCGGTATGCCGCTATGGAATGGTCGCGCCCTTCCAGGCGCCGCGCCGTACGAGGGCCAGCGCCGTCTCTTCGAGGAGCTCCGCGACCGCCGTCGTGGCGCGGGTCGGCGTTCCCCGGCTGGAGCAGATGCTCAGCGCGCGGGAAAGCGCCGGCCGCACGATGCGGCGGACGACGAATTCGCTGTTCTCGGGATGAAGCGCCGAGCGCGACATCACTGTCGCGCCGATCCCGGCCGCCACCATCGCCTTGATCGTCGAGGCGGAGTCGACCTCGGCGACCACCTCGAAGGCGCCGCCCGCCTTGGCGACCGCCTTCTCCAGGATCCGGCGCGTCGCGTTGCTGCGCCCCGGCAGGATGAAGGGGTGGCGCGTCGCCTCCGCGAGCGGGATTTCGCCGCGCCCCTTGTCCTTCCCCGCGGTCACGAGGAAGAGGTCTTCGACGAGGAGCGGCCGCTCGTCGATGCCGCCGGCGCGCCGCTCGGTCTCGTACAGCATGCCGATGTCGAGGCGCCCGCCGGTGAGCTGCTCGTCGAGCACACCGCTCACCGATTCAGTGATCACAAGGCGCACGGCGGGCAGCCTGGCGCGCACTTCTGCGACCAGCGCAGGCGCAAGAATGTTGGACACGCTGTACGGAAGACCGACCGAGACCGTGCCCGCGGGCAGCCCCCCCGCTGAGCGCACCTCCTCCGGGATGCGCGAAAGCTGCCGCAGCATGCCCTGCGCCTGGCGATAGAGCGCCGCGCCGGCGTCGGTCGGCGCGACGCCGCGCACGGAGCGCACCAGCAGCGGGGTCTTCAGCTCCGCTTCGAGAGCGGCGACCTGGCGGCTGAGCGCCGGTTGCGCGACGTAGAGGTCCGCGGCCGCCTTCGACAGGCTGCCCAGGTCGACGATGCGCACGAAGTAGCGCAGCTGCCGGAGATCCATGCCGGCCGATTATAGGTGCAGGCCCAGATCCTATTGCCGGCGCATACCCCCGCGGGGCTACCATGCGGTTCCTCCCTCCAGTCGGTTCGACCGGATGAGCCTCGCTTCCCTTCCGTCGGTGGATCGCCTCCTGCGCACTGCGCCGGTGCGGGCCTGCGTCGAGCGCCTCGGCCATGATTTCGTCGCCGACGAGATCCGCGGGCTGCTCGCCGGCTATCGCGGCGAACGCGTTTCGCCGCCGGAGGACCGGATTGTGGCGGCGCTCCTCGAGCGCATCGAGCGGGCGCACCAGCCGTCGCTGCGGCCGGTGTTCAACCTGACCGGCACGGTGCTCCATACCAACCTAGGCCGGGCGCTCTACCCGGAGGAAGCGGCGCAGGCGGCATCCGAAGCGTCGACGCGGCCCTGCACGCTCGAGTTCGACCTCGGCGGCGGCCGGCGCGGCGAGCGCGACGCGCACGTCGAGGCGCTCGCATGCCGTCTCACCGGCGCCGAAGCCGCGACGGTGGTCAACAACAACGCCGCCGGCGTGCTCCTGGCGCTCAACACGCTGGCGAAAGGACGGGAGGTGCTCGTGTCCCGCGGCGAGCTGGTGGAGATCGGGGGCTCGTTCCGCATTCCCGAGATCATCGAAAGCGCCGGCTGCCGGCTGCGCGAAGTCGGCACGACCAACCGCACCCACCTTCGCGACTACGAAGGCGCGATCGACGGCAGCACCGCCGCCCTTCTCAAGGTGCACACGAGCAACTACGCGGTGGTCGGCTTCGTCGCGTCCCCAGCGGAAGCGGAGCTTGCCCGCGTTGCGCACGCGAGGGACCTGCCCTACGTGTGCGACCTCGGCAGCGGCAGCCTGGTCGACCTCGCGCAGTGGGGCCTGCCGCGCGAGCCGACGCCGCGCCAGGCGCTCGCCGCGGGCGCCGACCTCGTCACCTTCAGCGGCGACAAGCTGCTGGGCGGACCGCAGGCCGGATTCGTCGCCGGCCGCAAGGACCTCGTCGAGCGCGTGCGCAAGAATCCGCTGAAGCGCGCGCTGCGCCTCGACAAGGCGCGCCTCGCCGCGCTGGAAGCCGTGCTGCGTCTTTACCTCGACCCCGACCGCCTCGCCGAACGCCTGCCTACGCTACGCCTGCTCGCGCGCACCCAGGAAGAGATCCGTACCGTCGCCCTCCGGACGCTTTCCCGTCTTCAGCAGTACCTCGGGAATTCGGCAACAGCCGAAGTCGCCGATTGCATGAGCCAGGTGGGCAGCGGCTCGCTGCCGGTGGATCGGCTGCCGAGCGCGGGCCTGCGCATCGTCACCGAAGGAAGTCTGGAGGCGCTCGCGGCGCGGCTGCGCGCGCTGCCGATACCCGTGATCGGGCGGATCCACGACGGCGCCCTGTGGCTCGACCTGCGCTGCCTCGAGGATGAAGCGGCCTTCATGAAGAACCTCGAATGATCGTCGCCACTGCAGGGCACGTGGACCACGGCAAGACCACGCTGGTCCGCGCGCTGACCGGCATCGACACCGACCGGCTGCCCGAGGAGAAGCGCCGGGGCATGTCGATCGACCTCGGCTTCGCCTACCTGCCCGCCGGCGAGGGCCTGCCGATCGCCTTCGTCGACGTGCCGGGGCACGAGCGGTTCGTGCGCAACATGGTGGCGGGCGTGCAGGCGATCGACCTTGCGCTCCTCGTCGTGGCGGCCGACGACGGTCCCATGCCGCAGACGCACGAGCACCTTGCGATCCTGCGCCACCTCGGCGTGCACGAGGTCTGGGTCGTGCTGTCCAAGCTCGACCGCGTCGAGGCGGCCCGCGCCGCCGCCGTGCGCTCCGAGGTCTCGGGCTTCGGAACGCGCGTCTTCGAAGGACCGGCCGGGCTGAAGGAAGCGTTGCAGGCCAAAGCGAAGGAAATACGACGCAGCGCGGAAGGCCTGTTCCGCATGCACGTGGACCGCTCGTTCGTCCTCGACGGCATCGGCGTGGTCGCCACCGGCACGATCACGCACGGCACCGTCCGCGCGGGCGACACGCTCACGTTGCTGCCGGCCGGCACGGCGGTTCGCGTGCGCACGGTCCGCGCCAACAATACGGAGTCCGGCGCCGCGCGCGCCGGCGAGCGCGCCGCGCTCGGCCTGCACGGCGTGTCGCGCGAGGAGCTGCGGCGCGGCGACGTCCTCGCCGCGGGCGCGCGCCTTCCGCGGTCGCGGCGCATCGACGTCGCCGTGGACTTCAAGGCGAAGCGCCAGGTCCTCGCCCATTTCGGCACGCAGGCCGCACCGGCCGCCTTCTCGAAGCTCGGCGAGGGCCTCGCGCGCCTCACCTTCAGCGAGGACGTCGTCGCCTGGCACGGCGAGCGCATGATCCTCCGCGACCCGGCGACCGGCGCGCTGTTCGGAGGGGCGACGGTGCTCGACGCCCTGCCGCCGACACGGGGCGCCACAAGGCCCGAGCGGCTCTCATTGCTGGAGCGCCTGCGCGGCGCATCCGCGCAGGACGCCCTGCAATGGATGCTGGAAAGCGGCTCGACCGTCGATCTCGACTGGCTGGCGGCAAACTGGCACTTGTCCGATCCGCCGCCAGTGAAGGACGCGAGAAGGCTTGGAAAAGCCTCGATCGTTTCCGAGGCCCGATGGGAAGCGCTGAAAAGCGCGCTGCTAGCATCCGTGGGGCGTCATCATCGCGACTTTCCAGAACAACCTGGCCAGCCCCTTTCCGCGCTGCGAGCCGCCTTTGCGCTCGAATACGGCAGGGCGCTCCTCGATGCCGCGCTCCAGGACGCGTTCGCCACCGGCGCGCTCGAGCGCTGGGGCACACACGTCCGCCTTCCCGGCCATCGCGTCGCGCTGTCGGCCGCCGAGCAGGCGCTGTGGGAAAAGGTCGCGCCGCTGCTCGAAGCGGACAGCGCGAAGCCCGCGCGCGTGTTCGAGCTCGCCGAGGCGCTCGCTTTGCCGCCGAAGGACATCGAGGCGTTCCTGCTGCGCGCTTCCCTCGCCGGACTCGCCGTGCGCGTGGCCCGCAACCGCTTCTTCACGCCCGCTGCGGTCGAGCGCATGGTCGCCCTCGCGCGGGAGCTGGACGGGCCTGCCGGATTCTCGGCCGCGCAGTTCCGCGACCGATCCGCCCTCGGCCGCAACCTGACGATCGAAGTGCTGGAGTTCCTCGACCAGTCCGGCTACACCAAGCGCCGCGGCGATTTGCGGCACCTGAGCGAATCAAACACGGAAGAAGAACGCACCCCGGTGGGGCGCACGGACTTCAAATCCGCTGGGAGGCGTCCGACGCCTCCGGAGGGTTCGACTCCCTCCTCTTCCGCCATAACTCCGAGATAAGTCGCTGCGGCGCACGCGATTTATCGCTTTGTCCTAACGGGGCGGACATTTCGCAACAGAGCTTTGACGCTACTGGCAAATCGGCATATATGAAACCGTCCATGACGCATTCGATGCTGCTCTGCATACGGCATGGTCGACGACATGGTGAAAAAGAAAGCCGTCCGGGAGGAAGCTGAGCCGGTCTCGGGGCGCGCCGGACCCCGTTCCGCCGTCTCCCTTAGCGGGCTGCGAGAGCAAGCAGCGCTTCTGCGACACGCGCAGGAGGTTGCGCACCTTGCCCACGTCATTACACGACCAGACGGTTCATTCGAAACCTGGTCGGACACACTGCCGCATTTGATCGGCATCCCGCCGGACCAGATCGTACGCAGCACCCGGCTCTGGCTGGACCTCATACATCCCGCCGATCGCGAGCTGTTTCGTAGCACTGCCATCAATGCCCGAAAGAACGCAGAACGCGCCCGGGTCGAGTATCGGCTTTGGAGGAAGGGATCTGGCTGGGTGCACGTCCGGCAGGTCATGGAGCCAATCCCCGGCCCGGCCGATTCCGCCGGCCGGCGACGTTGGTTCAACACGCTGCAGGACATCAGTGCCGAGAAGATCGCCGCGGAACGAATCTGGCGCCTGAACAGACTGTACGCCATGCTCAGCGGCATCAACTCCCTCGTCGTACGGGTGAGGAACCGTCAGCAGTTGTTCGGGGACGCGTGCGAGGTGGCGGTCCGGCAAGGAGGATTTCGCGCCGCGTGGATCGGGGTTCGTCGCAATGGTGGACTTCAACCGCTCGCGTGGGCAGGCGAACTGGGTCCGCTCTTCGCAGCGCCTCCGGCGTCGATCGTGGAAACGGACCCGACGTTCGACCACGCGAGACGCGTGACGGAAGAAGGCAGGGCCGTTGTCGTCCTGCCAAAACGCGATTCCGTGGCCGATGGGACGACCAAAACCGTCCTTGAGGCGCTGGACGTCGCGGCCATCGGCATCGTCCCGCTCCTCAACAATGGCCAGACTGTAGGTGCCATGGCGCTCTACGCCAACGACGTAGCGTTCTTCGATGACGAAGAACTGCGGCTCCTGCAAGACCTCGGCAAGGATCTGGCCTTTGCGCTCGAGTACCTCGACAAGAGTGAAAAGGCTGAATACCTTGCCTACTACGACCCGATCACCGGGCTAGCAAACCGCACGCTTTTTCTCGAACGGGTGATGGAGAAGCTCGGCGCAGCGCAAAGCGTCCAAGGCCGCGTCGCGCTCCTGATCTACGACATTCAGAACTTCAAGATGTTGAACGACAGCTTTGGGCGGTCCTCCGGGGATACCCTGCTCAAGGACATTGCCGCCCGGCTGTCGGCCGCGGCGCCCGGTCGCACCATTGGCCGGGTAGCCGGCGATCAGTTCGCGATCGTGGTTCCGGGGGTCATCAGCGCCGAGGATCTCACCCGCAGGATGAAGGCCCGCGCAGGTGCGATTTTCGGAGTTCCCTATTCCGTCTCCGGAAGCGACATAAGGGTTTCCGCGCGGGTTGGCATCGCCATGTACCCCGACGACGCTTCCGACGGCGAGACGCTGTTCAGGCACGCGGAGGCCGCGCTGAAGAAGGCAAAGGCGGCCAGCGAGCCTTACTTGTTCTACGAGCAAGGCATGTCGGATCGCGTCTCCGAACGGCTCGCGCTGGAAACCAAGCTTCATCGAGCACTGGAAAACAACGAGTTCGTCTTGCACTATCAACCGAAGGTGAACGTCGAGTCCCGTGCCGTAACAGGCGTAGAAGCCCTCATCCGTTGGAACGACCCGCAGTCGGGGCTTGTTCCACCCATGAGTTTCGTGCCGCTTCTCGAAACCAGCGGTCTGATAGTCCCGGTGGGCGCGTGGGCCTTGCGCCAAGCTGCCGCGGAACACCGGAGAATGGCTGAGGCCGGCGTTCCGGCGCCGCGCATCGCTGTCAACATCTCGGCCGTTCAACTCCGGCATCGCGAGTTCATTGGTTACGTGGAGGACGCCGTACGGGCGGGCGCGACATCGTCGTCTTTGGAGCTAGAGGTCACTGAGAGCGTTTTGATGGAAGAGATCGACACCAACCTGGCCAACCTGAAGCGCGTCCGGGAACTCGGCTTTGAGCTGGCCATGGACGATTTTGGCACCGGGTACTCGTCGCTCGCGTATCTGGCGAAGCTGCCGGTGCAGACGCTGAAGATTGACCGATCGTTCATCTCGAAGATGCAGGAGGATGCGGATGCCATGACGCTGGTGTCGACCATGGTGTCGCTCGCCCACTCTCTGAAACTGAAAGTTGTCGCCGAGGGCGTTGAAACGGACGCACAGGCACGCATTCTCCGGCGTCTGCGTTGCGACGAGATGCAGGGCTACCTTATCAGCAAACCTCTTCCGATCAACGAGTTGATGGAGTTCCTCCAGCGTTCCACGTAATCGCGTCGCCAAGCCGAGCCCGCCCGTCCCGCATGGCTAACGCTTCGCGAGGCTGAGCCAGGCGATCGCGCCGACGACGACCAGCGCGCCCACGATCTGCAGCGGCTTGAAAGCCTGGCCGAGGACCACCCAGGCGATGCCGAGCACGGCTATGGGCTCGAAATTGAGCGCGACGGTGCTCGAGGCGCCGCCGGTCACGCGCGGCAGCACGGTGAAGAGCGACGTGATGGCGATACCGTAGAGCAGCGTCAGGAGCACGAGGCCGATCCAGCCGGTGCCGTCGCGCGGCAGCGCCATCGTCCCGGAGGCCGCGCCGAGGACAAGGAGGATCGCGGCGGTGACCACCATCATCGCGAGCGTGCGCACCCGCCCGTCCATCGCCTTCAGCCAGTGCGCGTTGCAGAAGAGCACGAGCGAGAAGCTCACGCCGGCGCCGAGCGCCCAGGCGACGCCCGCCCCGAGCTCGCGCCAGCGCGCGTCCCACCCCTCGAGGCGCACGTCGAGAACCAGCGCGAGGCCGACGAGCGCCACCGGCATGGCGATGAGTGCGCTCGGACGGATCGCCTCCTTGCCGGTCGCCGCCGCGAGCAGCATGAAGAGCATCGGATAGACGTTGAAGACGAGGAGCGCAAGCGCGACCGGAATCAGCGCGACCGACGAGTACAGGCAGTAGCTCTGGATGGCGACGAGCACGCCCACCGCGAGCGCCTTGCCGAGGTTGCCCTGCCCGAGGCCGAGCGGCACGCGAAGCATGCGCAGCATGAGGAAGAGCACGACCGCGGTGGCGGCCGAGCGCATCGCGACTGCGGCGGAGACGGAGGTGCCGTGGTCGAAGGCGACGCGCGCGGCGACGTGGTTCGCGCCGAAGATGGTCGCGATCAGCATGAGCGCCGCGATGCCGAGCCGCGGCGTCATCGATGGTCGTGGTGGTGGTGCGGGTGTCCGTGGTGGTCGTGGTCGCAATGCCCGTCGTGCTCGTGGGCAGCATGGGGCTCGAACTCGGGCTCGAAAGGCGCGCGAACGGGGCGCGCCTGGACGCCGTCGGCTTCGAGCGCCGCGGAATCGGAAGCCGCGATGCGCAGGTGCCCGGCGCCGACCTCGGCCGGAACATGGCGGCTTCCGAGCCGGTAGGCGAGCCGGGTGAGCTCCACGGCCGCCATCTCGACGTGCAGCAGGTCCTCCTCCTGCGCGACGATCTCGAATACGCGGCCGTCGGAGGCCGTCGCAAGGTCGCCGCCGCGCAGCACTTCTCCCGGGGCGAGCGCCACGTTCACTTCCTCTCCGGATTCCAGCCGGGCGCGCGCAGGGAAGCGGCTGCGCTGTTCGAACGTCAGTCCGACGCGGCCGCGCACGTCGATGCGGTATGCGCCTCGGGCGATCTTCAGCTTCGCCTTGATCTCGAGCATTGCCTATTGTGCATGACGGAACTGCGGATCGACGTCCACGCGCAGTCCGTTCGCGAGCCGGTTCGTCTCGTTCGCAAGCCCGACCACGGCCATGAGCTCCATGAGCATGGCGTCGGTCATGCCCTTCTTGCGCGCCGCCGCCGTATGGGAACAGGTGCAGTACTCGCACCCGTTGGTTGCGCTGATCGCAACGTAGACCATCTCCTTAGCGGGTCCAGCGCCCCCGGCGCCATCACCTCCTTGACGTTGCGCCAGACGCGCCTCAGCTCCCTGGGGTCGTTGGCGAGCGCCTTCCAGAAGTTGTTGATCCAGTCCGTCCCGCGGGTCTTCATGATGTCGTCGTAGACTTCGCGCACTTCCGGACCGGCGTCCCGGTATTCGATGAGGTTGACGAGGGCCATGGTCATGAAATGCTAGTAGAATCCGCGCCCTAGATGAAGTTTTTGTTCGATCTCCTCCCCGTCGTCCTCTTCTTCGCAGCATTCAAGATCTGGGACATCTACGTCGCGACCGCGGTCGCGATCGGCGCCACGGCGCTGCAGATCGCATGGCTCAAGCTGCGCAGCCAGCGCGTGCCGGGGATGCTCTGGGCGAGCCTCGGCATCATCGCGGTGTTCGGCGGGGCGACGCTCTTCCTGCAGGACGAAACCTTCATCAAGTGGAAGCCGACGGTGCTCTACTGGCTGTTCGCGGCCGTGCTCGCCGGCTCGGCGACCTTCTTCGGCCGGAACCTGATCCGCATGATGCTGTCGGAGCAGATGCAGCTGCCCTCCCGCCTGTGGGAGCGCCTGAACTGGAGCTGGGTGGGCTTCTTCCTCTTCATGGGCGTCGCCAACCTCTACGTGGCCTACAACTACTCGACCGACGCCTGGGTGAACTTCAAGCTGTTCGGCGGGATGGGCCTCATGCTCGCATTCATCCTCGGCCAGTCGGTGCTGCTCTCCAAGTACATGCAGGACGAGAAGCAGTGAACGTCGCCGCCGAGATCCGCGCCCGCCTCGCCGCGCTGCAGCCGACGAGCCTGGAAGTCGAGGACGAGAGCGAGAAGCACCACGGCCACGCCGGCTGGCGCGAAGGCGGCCAGACGCACTGGAAGCTCTCGATCGTCTCCCCGCGCTTTTCCGGCCAGCCCACCGTCGCGCGCCATCGCATGGTCTACCAGGCGCTCGGCAACCTGATGCAGCAACCGATCCACGCGCTCGCCATCACGGCGCGCGCCCCCGAAGAAACGAAAGGACTCAGATGAAGACGAACCTCCTCGCAGCCTCGCTCGCAGCGCTGCTCGCCGTTCCGCTCGCGGCGCCTGCGCAGGCGCCGGGCCCGGAAGCGGCGAAGAAGGCGCCGGCGAAGAAGCCCGCGGCGAGCGGCGGGAGCGTCGCGACGGTGAACGGCGTGCCGGTCCCGCGGGCGCGGCTCGACGCGATGGTCCAGCAGCAGCAGGCGCGCGGCGCCCCGGACAACGAGCAGATGCGCGCGGCGGTGCGCGAGAACCTCATCAACCGCGAGGTGGTCGCGCAGGAAGCGGCGCGCGCCGGGCTGGCGAAGCTGCCGGTGGTGCAGAACCAGATCGACCTCGCCCGCCAGCAGATCCTCATCGACGCCTACATCAGCGAGTGGGTGCGCAAGAACCCGATCACCGACGCGGACATCGAGAAGGAGTACGAGCGCGTCAAGGCGTCCCAGGGCAGCAAGGAGTACAAGGCGCGCCACATCCTGGTCGAGAGCGAGGACCAGGCCAAGGGCCTGATCACGGATCTCAAGAAGGGCGCGAAGTTCGACGACCTCGCGCAGAAGCACACCAAGGACACCGGCACGAAGGAACGCGGGGGCGACCTCGACTGGAACGTGCCGAGCGTGTTCGACAAGCAGTTCGCCGACGCGATGGTCGGCCTCGAGAAGGGCAAGTACACCGAGGCGCCGGTGCGCACGCGCTTCGGATACCACATCATCCAGCTCGACGACGTGCGGGAAACCAAGTTCCCGAGCCTCGCCGAGGCGAAGCCCCGCATCCAGCAGAGCCTGGTGCAGAGAAAGGTGGATGAGATGGTGAAGGGACTCAGGGCGAAGGCGAAGGTCGAGTAGAAAACCCAGGAGGCCCCATGGCCCGTTACGGAAAGAAGGCGCAGAAGAAGGTCGGTCGCGCGCTGCACGAGATGAAGCGCGGCAAGCTGAAGAGCGGCCGCTCGGGCCGCACGGTCAAGAGCCGCAAGCAGGCGGTCGCGATCGGCCTGTCGGAGGCGCGCCGCGCCGGCGGCAAGGTTCCGCCACGGAAGAAGAAGTCCTCGCGCAAGAAGAAGTAGCGCCGCAGCGCCTCTTCCAGGTGGTGCGCGGCGACCTGCTGCGCGAGCCGGTGGAGGCCATCGTCAACGCGGCCAACGGCCACCTCGCCCACGGCGGCGGGGTGGCCGGGATCCTTTCGCGCGCCGCCGGTCCGGCGCTCCAGGTCGAGTCCGATGCGCTCGTGCGGCGCTCGGGTCCCTTCCCCACCGGCTCGGCGGTCGCCACCGGCGCGGCCAACCTGCCTTTCAAGGGCGTGATCCACGTCGTCGGCCCCAGGAAAGGGGAAGGCGACGAGGAGACTCTGTTGTACGAAGGTCTGCTGAAGGCCTTCGCGCTGGCCAAGGGCCGGGGTTGGGAGACGCTTTCATTTCCCGCCGTCTCGAGCGGAATATTCGCCGTCCCTCTCGCTGTTTGCGCCCGTGCCTATGTCCGCTCCGCCCGGAAGAGCCCCCTGCGTAAGGTCCGGCTATGCTTGCGCGACCAACCCGTCATCGACGCGGTCCTCGAGGAACTAGAACGATGAAAACGATCCTGCTGCTCCTGTTGACGGTGCCCTCCCTTGCGTTCGCCCAGCCTCAGGGAGGAAAGACCGAGAAAGCGACCTTCGCCGGGGGCTGCTTCTGGTGCACGGAGGAGGCGTTCGAGAAGACGCCCGGCGTCATCGGCGCCGTGTCCGGCTACATGGGGGGAAAGGTCAGGAACCCGACGTACGAGCAGGTCTCCTCGGGTACCACCGGCCACACGGAAGTGGTGCAGGTGACCTTCGATCCGTCGAAGGTCAGCTATGAAAAGTTGCTGGACGTCTTCTGGCTCAACCACGATCCGACGGTGCTGGACCGCCAGTTCTGCGACCGCGGAACCCAGTACCGCCCCGAGATCTTTACGCACGATGCCGAGCAAAAGCGGCTCGCCGAGGCGTCGAAGGCGAAGTGGGAGAAGGTGAAGCCCTTCCGCCAGAAGCTCCTGACCCCCATCAGCGCGGCGAGCGAGTTCTGGCCCGCGGAGGACTACCACCAGGACTACTACAAGACAAACCCCGGCCGGTACCGGATCTACGTCACCGGGTGCGGACGCTACGACAGGCTCGACGAGCTTTGGGGGCCCCTGCGCAGGAACAAGTAGCCTACTTGTCCTCGCCCTTGGAGTGCTGCTTGCCGATTCGCTCGGCCTTGTGCATCTGGTGCGCCTCTTCCTCGGACTGCGGCTTGGCGGCGCGGGCAGCCTCCTCGACCTTGCCGGACTCGACGAAGCGCTGCGTGCGCTCGTTGTAGTCCTTCGAGCCCTTGTAGCTGCCTTCGCCCTCGACCTTGTCGCCGCCGCGCTGCTGGTGGGCGACGGGGTTGGAGTTCTTCTCCTGATCCTTGCGTTCCATGGCGTCTCCTTTGAAGGTGATCGCCAGGCTGCTGCAAGCGCCGTGCCGGCCTAGTCCGCTTCGTCGATCCAGGCGGCCTGGATCGCCTCCAGGATCTTTTCCCCGCAGCGTTTCGGATCGTCGTCGAAGCCCGGCAGGCCGATCACCCACTGGTAGAGGTCCGTGAATCGCACGCGGGTCGGATCCGTGCCGGGAAACTTCTCGACGAGCGCGATCGCGATGTCCTGCGTATCGGTCCACTTCATTTTCTTCCTCCGCCTTCGCGCTCGTAGTTGATGGTGTACTTGGGGATCTCGATCGTGAGGTCCTCGTCGGTCACCTTGGCCTGGCAGGAGAGGCGCGAGGTCGGCTCGAGGCCCCAGGCCTTGTCGAGCAGGTCCTCCTCCTTCTCCTCGGCCGGCTCCAGCGCGTCGAACCCCTTGCGCAGGATCACATGGCACGTGGTGCAGGCGCAGGACTTCTCGCAGGCATGCTCGATGTCGATGCGGTTCTCCAGCAGCGTGTCGCAGATCGAGACGCCCGGGCGGGCCTCGATCTCGGCGCCCTCCGGGCACAGCGTCGCGTGGGGAAGGACCCTGATCTTCGGCATCTAGAGGCTGCCGATCTTGCGCCCGGCGAGCGCCTTGCGCACCCCGGCGTCCATGCGCCGCGCCGCGAACTCGCCCGTCGCCTTGTTCAGCGCATCGATCGCCTTCTTCACGGCACGGTAGTCGGTTCCCGGGAGGGTCGCGCGCAGCTGCGCGATCGAATCCTCGATGAGGCGCCGCTCGTCGTCCGACAGCAGCGCCGCGTCCGCAGCGAGCGCGGAGCGCGTGGCCTCGATCAGCCGCTCGCCCTCGACGCGGTTCTCCGCGAGCGCGCGCGCGTGGACGTCTTCCTTCGCGTGCTCCACCGATTCGCGCAGCATGCGCTCGATCTCGTTGTCGTTGAGCCCGTACGACGGCTTCACCGCCACCGACGCCTCGACACCCGAGGTGGACTCGCGCGCGTTCACGGACAGCAGGCCGTCCGCGTCCACCTGGAAGCTGACGCGGATGCGCGCGGCGCCGGCGGCCATCGGCGGGATGCCCTTCAGCTCGAAGCGCGCGAGCGAGCGGCAATCCGACACCAGCTCGCGCTCGCCCTGCACCACGTGGAAGCTCATGCCGGTCTGCCCGTCCTTGAACGTGGTGAATTCCTGCGCGCGCGCGGCCGGGATGGTGGTGTTGCGGGGAATGATCTTCTCGACCAGGCCGCCCATCGTCTCGACGCCGAGCGACAGCGGGATCACGTCGAGCAGCAGCCAGTCCTCGCCGGGGGCCTTGTTGCCGGCGAGCACGTTCGCCTGCATCGCGGCGCCGAGCGCCACGACCTTGTCCGGATCGAGGTTGTTGAGCGGATCGCGCTTGAAGAACTCGCCCACCGCGCGCTGCACCTGCGGCATGCGCGTGGCGCCGCCGACCATCACCACGCCCTTGATGTCCTCGGCCGTCAGGCCGGCATCGCGCAGCGCCTTGCGCACCGGAACGAGCGTCTTCTGCACGAGGGTATGGGTGATGCTGCAGAACTGCTCGGTGGTGATTTTCAGGTCGATCACGTCGCCGGTCGACAACCGCGCGGTGATCGGCGCCTCGCCGTGGAACGTGAGGTGTTCCTTCGCCTCGCGCGCCTTGACCAGGAGAGCCCGCATGTCGCGCGGATGCAGCGGGGCAAGCCCGGCCTGCTC
>DASPMF010000034.1:0-19611 GCA_035627155.1 Burkholderiales bacterium
AGGATTTGAGGATTCCGCTTTTCCTCTCGGCTTCTTTTTCCTGGGCGAAGCGACCTGGCGGCGCATCTCCACGCGCTCCTCGCCCTTGAGCACCGGCCGCGCGGCCACGGTGAGGCGCAGGCCGCCGAAGGCGTCGTGGTCGGGGCTCGCGTAGCCGAGCGCGACGAGCTGGCGGAACACGCCGCGCCAGGTCGCCTCATCCAGGTCGGCGCCGACGCCGAACACCGCGAGCTTGTCGTGGTCCCACTGCTGCACGCGTTCGGTGGCGCGGCCGAGCAGCACGTCGATGAGGTGCACCGCGCCGAAGCGCTGCCCGGTGCGGTAGATGCACGAGAGCGCCTTGCGCGCGGCGTCGGTCGCGTCCCAGGTCTCGGGCGGCTCGAGGCAGGTGTCGCAGTTGCCGCACGGCTGGCCGGCTTCGCCGAAGTACGAGAGCAGGCGCACGCGCCGGCAGCCGGCGGTCTCGCACAGGCCAAGCAGCGCGTCGAGCTTGGCGAAGGAGATGCGGCGGAACTCCTCGCTGCCCTCCGATTGCTCGAGCATGCGGCGAAGCTGCACCACGTCGCCCAGGCCGTAGGCCATCCACGCGTCCGCTGGAAGGCCGTCCCGGCCCGCCCGGCCGGTCTCCTGGTAGTAGCCCTCGATGCTCTTCGGCAGGTCCAGATGCGCGACGAAGCGCACGTCGGGCTTGTCGATGCCCATGCCGAAGGCGATGGTCGCCACGATGACGATGCCGTCCTCGCGCTGGAAGCGCGCCTGGCTGGCGTTGCGGTCCTGCGCGGTCATGCCGGCGTGGTAGGGCAGCGCGCGCACCCCCTGCTGGGCCAGCCACGCCGCGGTCTCGTCCACTTTCTTCCGCGACAGGCAGTAGACGATGCCCGCCTCGCCGGCGTGCTCCTCCTCGATGAAGCGCAGGAGCTGCGCGCGCGCGTCGTGCTTGTCCGCGATCGCGTACCTGATGTTCGGCCGGTCGAAGCTCGAGAGGAACACGCGCGCGTCCTCGAGCTGCAGGCGGCGCACGATCTCCTCGCGCGTCTGCGGGTCGGCGGTGGCGGTGAGGGCGATGCGCGGCACGCCGGGGAAGCGCTCGTGCAGCACGGAGAGCTGCAGGTACTCCGGGCGGAAATCGTGCCCCCACTGCGACACGCAATGCGCCTCGTCGATGGCGAAGAGCGCCAGCCGCGCTTTTCCGAGAAGTTCCATCATTCGAGGCATGACGAGGCGTTCGGGTGCGACGTACAGGAGATCGAGGTTGCCGGAATCGAAATCCTTCTCGACGGCGTACGCGTCACGCGCTTCGAGAGAAGAGTTCAGAAAGGCAGCGCGCACACCCAGCTGCCTGAGCGCGGCGACCTGGTCCTGCATGAGCGCGATGAGCGGCGACACCACCACCGCGGTGCCTTCGCGCAGCAGCGCCGGCAGCTGGTAGCAGAGCGACTTGCCGCCGCCGGTGGGCATCAGCACCAGCGCGTCGCCGCCGCCGGCGACATGGCTGACGATCGCTTCCTGCGCGCCGCGGAACTGCGGGTGGCCGAAGACGGTGTTCAGCAGGTGGAGCGCGCTTCGGCTCAAGCTCGATCAGCTCTTCGGCGGCGGGGGCGGCGCGTTCTCCGCGTGGCACTCGGTCGCCGGGTCGATGTGGTCCCACGGCCGGGCGGTGGAGGTCCAGATGTTGGCGGCGATCTTCATGCCGCCCGAGTCGTCGAGCGTGCCCGCGCGCACGATGCGGATGCCGATGTCGGGATTGCGCTGGCTGAAGAGCGGCGAGCCGCAGGTGCCGCAGAAGAAGCGGCTCAGCGTGCGGCCGCTGCGCGTGGCCGCGTCCTCGTACTTCTTCGGCTCGCCCTTGGTGACGCGGAACTGGTCCGCCGGCACGACGGCGTTCACGCTGCCGCCCGAGCCGGTGTGCTTCTGGCAGTTGAGGCAGTGGCAGGCGCGCAGCGCGCTGACCGGCGCGCCGATCTCGTAGCGCACCGCGCCGCACAGGCAACCGCCGGTGATCGGTGGGTTCATGGCGTTCTCCCTGAAGTGATGGTTTCGAGGTCCGCCTCGGCGGGGAAGCGGCCGGTTTCGTAGCGCGACCAGGCGAGCCGGCCGTCGATGACGACGTCGAACTGGCCGGATTTCCCGGCCTGCGTCTCGACCGGGCCGAGCCCCTTGGCTTCCAACCAGGCCTTCACACGGAGGGCCTGCGGTTTGTAGCCTCAGGCCGCGCAGTAATGGATGAGGATGGACATGGTCGTTCGATGGAGAGTCGCCATGGTAGTTCATCGTGGCGAAACCGGGCTGCGCCGAAGATGGCAATGGCGGACAATGGGCCGCTCATCCGCAGGAGATCCCCTTGAACCTCGTTCGTATCCTTGCCGGTGCGCTGGCGATCGCTTTCGGGAGCACCGTCGCGGCGCAGGCGCCGTTTCCCAGCCAGCCGGTGCGCATCATCATCCCGTTCTCGCCGGGCGGCACGAACGACATCCTGGCGCGCCTGCTGGCGCCGAAGCTCGGCGAGGCGCTCGGGCAGCAGGTGATCGTGGACAACCGCCCGGGCGGCAACACGACCATCGCGTCGAACGAGCTTCTGAAGTCGGCGCCCGATGGCCACACGCTGTCGCTTCCGGGCAACTCGCACGTCCTGGTGCCGCACCTCACCAGGACGCCCCTCGCGTTCGACTCCATCAAGGACTTCGCACCGGTTGCCTCGCTTGCCCGCACCGGGCTGTTCCTGGTCGTGAATCCGAACGTGCCGGCGAAGGACCTCAGGGAGTTCATCGCCTACGCGAAGTCCAGGCCGGGCGAGCTCAACAGCGCGGCGCCAGGCGGATCGCTCAACCAGCTTGCGACCGAGCTCTTCAACATCGTGGCGGGCGTGAAGCTGGTGCACATCCCCTACAAGGGCTCGGGCCCCGCGATGGCGGACGTGGTCGGCGGGCAGGCGCAGGCGACCTTCCAGACGCCGGCCTCGTCCCTCGGTCACGTGCGCAACGGCCGGCTGCGCGCGCTCGCGATTACCGGGTCGGTGGCGTATCCCGATCCGAAGGTGCCGACCTTCGCCGAGGCAGGCCTGCCGGGCTTCGACGTCGGATTGACCTTCGGCCTGCTCGCGCCGGGCAAGACACCGAAGCCGGTGGTGGACCGCCTCAACGCCGAGGTGACGAAGGTTCTCGCGATGCCGGACTTCCGCGAAAAGGTGGAGGCGCAGGGTCTGCAGATCTTCGTCTCGTCGCCGGAGCAGTACCGCGCGCACCTGGAGAGCGAGTCGGCGAAGTTCGCCAGGATCATCAGGGAAGCCGGCATCCAGCCGCAGTGACATGACTGGAAAGCGCAAGAACATCGCCAACCTCGCGCGCCTCCACGCCCTGATGGACGAGGCGGGACTCGACGCGCTCGTGCTGCGCTCGGGGCAGAACTTCACCTATCTCTCGGGCGTGGTCTATCCCGGCACGCTGCAACGGCACATGGACCTCGCCGACTCGACCCGGCCGGTGCTGCTCGTCTGGCCTCGCAGGGGCGAGCCCGTGATCCTGACCAACAAGACCGCGGCGGGCCTCGCCGAGCGCGACGGCTGGATCGAGAAGATCGTCCTGTACGAGGCGTACGTCGATTCGCCGTACGAGAAGCTCGCCGGGCTGCTGCACGACCGCGGCCTCGGCAGGGCGCGCATCGGCTTCGAGAAGGACTACATCAGCGCCGAGCACTGGGAAACGATCGCAAAGGCGGCTCCGGGCGTGGCGATGGCGGACTGCACGAAGCTGATGGACCGCGTGCGCTGGATCAAGACCGACGAGGAGGTCGCGCTCATTCGCCGGGCCGCCGACCTCCTCGACGACGCGTATCTCGAGGCGTTCCGGCGCATCCGGCCGGGCGACACCGAGCGCAAAGTGCACGCCGACCTGATGGGCACCTGCCTGCGCCTGGGCTTCGAGTGGGCGCACGGCATCTTCAACGTCTTTCGCAACACCGTCCCCTACGGCGGCGAGAGCGACATGGTGATCGAGAAGGGCGACGCGATCCGCACCGACTACGTCGGCTACCTCCTCGGCTATCCCGGCCACCAGTCGCGCACCGTGATCGTCGGCGAGCCGACGCAGGCGCAGAAGCGGGACTACGCGATCAACATCGAGGTCCACCGCAAGACGATCGACCGCTGCCGCGCGGGCGCTACCGTGCACGACCTGTGGCGCGACTGCATGGCCGAGTACAAGAAGCACGGCTGGCCGGACCACCACATGCTCATCGGCCATGGCGTCGGCCCGTGGTGGCACCAGCAGGAGCCGATCCTGCGGAGGAAGAACGAGATGGTGCTGGAGGAGGGGATGGTGCTGGCCCTCGAGCCGCACGTGAACTTCTGGCACGTGCAGGACATGATCCTGGTGCGCAAGGGCCCGCCGGTGCTGCTATCGCCGAAGTTCAATACCGACGAGCCGTTCGTCGTCAAGTAGCGGGGACGCAATGCTGTTTCTCGTGATCAGCCACCCGGTGCCGGACCGGCCGTCCAGGGCGGCGGCGAACCGGCGGAAATACTGGCGCTGGATCGAGCCGAAGCTGCGGTCCGGCGAAGCGCTCTGGGCCTATCCGAAGGTGGGCCGCGGCGTCGTCACGGCCTTCGAGGTCGACTCGCACGAGGCGCTGCACGCGCTGCTCAACGAGTGGGCCGAGATGATCCCCGCCTCCTTCGAGGTGGTGCCGCTGGTCGATCCGGGGAAGGCGAAGCGCTATCTCGCGCGTTCTCGCGCAGCAGGGCGATAAAGGCCTCCATCGCCGGGCTGCGGGGGCGGCTGGCGCGGGTGATGAGCGCCACCGGACCGAAGAGATCCTTGAGCGGCACCGGCAGCACCTGCAGCAGGCCGAGCCTGGAGAAGTGCGCGGCGCTGTCGGCCGGCATCACCGCCAGCATGCGCGCCTCCTGCAGCAGCGTGAGGTTGGTGAGCATCGACACCGACTCGATCGCGTTCTTCGGCCGCAGGCCCGCCTCCGCCATGAAGAGGATGTCGAAGCGCTGGCGCAGCGGCGCCGAGGGCTGCGGCAGGATCCAGCGCTCCTGGGCGAGGTCGGCGAGGGCGAGGCGGCCGCGGCGCGCGAGGGGGTTGTCGCGTCCGCAAACGACGCGGAAATCGTCGCGGTAGAGCACCGCGTAGTCGAGCTCGTCCATCCGCGCGCCGCCCATGACGCGCCCGAGGATGAGGTCGAGCTCGCCGCGCTGCAGGGCGCCCACCAGCATGTCGTGCGTGCCTTCCTGGATCGAGATGCGCACGTTGGGCCGCAGCGTCGCCATCGCGGCCACGCTGCGCGGCAGCACGCCCGAGGCGGTCGAGGCCATCGCGCCGATGGCGAGCGTGCCGGCCGCTCCGTCGGCGAGCGCGCGAATCCCGTCGTGCAGGGAGTCGAGGTCGGCGAGCAGGGCGCGCGCGTGCCGGATCATGGTCGCGCCGTACAGCGTCGGCTGCATGCCGCGCCGCGAGCGCTCGAAGAGCTCCACGCCGACCGCGGCCTCGATCTCGCGCAGCAGGCGCGTGGCGGTGGGCTGCGTCATGGCGAGGCGCGCAGCGGCGCGACGCAGGTTCCCCGACTCGCCGAGGATCGACACGAGCTGGAGCTGGCGCAGCTTGATGCGGTTCCGAAGGAACCAGCGCGGCGGGATGGCGGCCGGGGTCTCCACGCCGCGCATGATATCGAAAACGGAATCACGCCATCAGGAATGATCATTATGCTGGAATCGAACGACCGGATAACGTGCGGCCGCATGGAACTGCAGGCACAGCTCTACTGGTCGTTCCGCAGTCCTTACAGCTATCTCGCGATGGGGCGCGTCCTGGCGATGGCGCGCGACTACGCGATGCGCTGGGACGTGCGCATCGTCTATCCGCTGGCGATCCGAAAGGCCGAGCACTTTGCGCGGCTCGATCCGCTGCACCGGCCCTACTTCAACCGCGACTGCATCCGCGTCGCCGAGCACCTCGGCGTGCCGTTCCGCCGCCCGGTCCCGGACCCCATCGTGCAGGATCCCGTCACCCTCGCCATCTCGCCCGAGCAGCCCTATATCCGCCGCCTCACGCTGCTCGGCGCCGAGGCGACGCTGCGCGAGCGCGCGCTGCCTTTCATCGACGAGGTGAGCCGCCTCATCTGGGACGGCAGCGTGGACAACTGGCACGAGGGCGACCACCTCGCCCGGGCCGCGCAACGGGCCGGCCTCGACTTCGCCAGCATGGAGCGCGACGTGGCGGCCGATCCCGCCCGCCGCGAGGCGCTCATCCAGAAGAACCAGGCCGACCAGCGCGCCGCCGGCCATTGGGGCGTGCCGCTCTTCGTCTTCCAGGGCGAGCCGTTCTTCGGCCAGGACCGCCTCGATACCCTGCTGTGGCGCATGAAGCAGAAGGGATTGAAGAAGCGATGAACCTCTTCATCGACGGGCGCTGGACCGCAGGCACCGGCTCGCGGCGCGAGCCGGTGATCAACCCCGCCACCGCCGAGGCGATCGGCGATCTTGCGCACGCCTCGCGCGAAGACCTCGGCGCCGCGGCCGCGGCCGCGGAGCGCGGCTTCGCCCGCTGGTCCGCCACGCCCGCCATCGCCCGGCGCAAGGTGCTCCTCGAAGCGGCGCGCCTCGTGCGCGAGCGCATCGAGGACATCGCGCGCGCGCTCACGCTGGAGCAGGGCAAGCCGCTCGCCGAGTCGCGCGCCGAGCTCGGCGCCGCCGCCGACATCTTCGAGTGGTACGCCGAGGAGGCGCGGCGGCTCTACGGTCGCGTCATCCCGTCGCGCCAGGACGGGGTGCGCCAATGGGTGCAGCTCGAGCCGGTCGGGCCGGTCGCGGCCTTCACCCCGTGGAATTTCCCCGCGCTCACCCCGGCGCGCAAGATCGCCGGCGCGCTGGCGGCGGGCTGCTCCTGCGTCATCAAGGCGTCCGAGGAGACCCCGGCGACGTGCATCGCGCTCGTGCGCGCCTGCGAGGACGCCGGCCTGCCGCCGGGCGTGCTCAACCTCGTGTTCGGCGTCCCGGCCGACGTTTCGGAGTACCTGTTGCGCCACCCCGGCATCCGCAAGGTGAGCTTCACCGGGTCGATCCAGGTGGGCAAGCACCTCACGGCGCTCTCAGCCGCGCATGGCCTGAAGCGCTGCACGATGGAGCTCGGCGGCCATGCGCCGGTCCTCGTCTTCGACGACGCGGACATCGACAAGGCGGCCGAGTCCTGCGCCGCGGGGCGCTACCGCAACGCCGGGCAGGTGTGCGTTGCCCCGTCGCGCTTCTACGTGCAGCGCGGCGCCTACGAGCGCTTCGCGAGCCGGTTCGCCGAAGCGGCGCGCGCGCTGAAGGTCGGCGACGGCCTCGAGGCCGGCACCCAGATGGGCCCGGTCGCCTCGGCGCGGCGCATCGCCGCCATGCAGGGCTTCGTCGACGACGCGCTGGCGCGCGGCGCGCGCGTCGCGGCCGGCGGCCGGCGCATCGAGCGGCGCGGCTTTTTCTGGGAGCCGACGGTGCTGGTGGACGTGCCGGACGAAGCGAGCGCGATGATGGAGGAGACCTTCGGGCCGGTGGCGCCGATCACGCCCTTCGCGACGCTCGACGAGGTGCTCGAGCGCGCGAACCGGCTGCCGTTCGGCCTCGCGGCCTACGCCTTCACCGACTCGCGCGCGACCGCCGCGGCGGTCTCCGATCGGCTCGCCGCCGGCATGGTGGGCATCAACCACTTCGGCGTCTCGCTCGCCGAGGCGCCGTTCGGCGGCGTGAAGGAGAGCGGCTATGGCTCCGAGGGCGGCACCGAGGGGCTCGGCGCCTATCTCGTCACCAAGTTCATAACGCAGGCAGCCTGAGGAGGAAATGATGAAGCGCAGTCTCCTGATCGCGGCGGCGGCACTGGCCTTCTGCGCGCCCGCGCACGGCCAGTATCCGGACAAGCCGGTTCGCATCGTCGTGCCGTACACGCCGGCCGGTCCGACCGACATCCTGGCGCGCCTGCTCGGCGACGGCTTCCGCACCCGGCTCGGCGCAACAGTGGTGATCGAGAACAAGCCCGGCGCGGGCGGAAACCTGGGGCACGACGTGGTCGCCAAGTCGGCGCCGGACGGCTACACCCTGCTGCTCGGCTACGTGGGGCCGCTCGCCATCAACCCCTCCCTCTATGGCGGGAAGCTGCCGTACAAGCCGCTGGAGGACTTCACGCCGATCAGCCAGCTCGTCTCGACGGCGCTGGTCGCCGTCGTGCATCCGGGGCTGCCGGCGAAGAACATGGACGACCTGGTGCGCCACGCGAAGGCGTCGAAGGGCGGCATCACGTATGCGTCGGGCGGGGCCGGCTCGGCGAACCACATGGCCGGCGAGCTCTTCCGCCTCGCGACCGGCGCGGAGCTCGTGCACGTCCCGTACAAGGGGATCGCGCCCGCGACGATGGACGTCGTCGGCGGGCAGGTCACGCTGATGTTCAACGGCTTGTCGGTGGCGATTCCGCACATCCGGTCCGGCAAGCTGCGGGCGCTCGCGGTGACCTCGGGGGAGCGCGTGCCTTCGCTTCCCGATGTGCCGACGATGCAGGAGGCCGGGTTCAACGGCTTCGACGTTTCGGCGTGGTTCGGCCTGCTCGCGCCGGCAAGGCTCCCGGCAGAGATCCTCGACCGGCTGGAAAGGGCCACCAACGAGATCATGCGCACGCCGGAAGCGGTCGCGCGCGTCGAGGCGCTCGGCATGGTGGCGCGCCCGAGCACCTCGAAGGCGTTCGCGCGCTACATCCGCGAGGAGAACGAGCGCTGGGCGAAGGTGGTGCAGGCCTCCGGCGCGAAGCCGGACTGAACGGGGCGGGCGGAGGATGAGCGCGCCATACAACGTCCTGCACGTCATGGCGGACCAGCTGACCGCGCGCGCGCTGCGCCTGTACGGCAACGCGGTGTGCAGGACGCCGCACCTCGACGCGCTCGCCGCGCGCGGCACCGTCTTTTCGAACCACTACTGCAACTTCCCGCTCTGCGCGCCGTCCCGTGCATCGATGCTGACCGGACGCCTCGCTTCGCGCGTCGGCGTCTACGACAACGCCTGCGATTTTCCTTCCCACGCGCCCACCATCCCGTACTACATGGCTGCGCTCGGCTACCACACCGTGCTCGCGGGCAAGATGCACTTCGTCGGCGCCGACCAGCTGCACGGCTACCGGGAACGCCTCACGACGGACATCTATCCGTCGGATTTCGGCTGGACGCCGGACTGGACGCAGGCGATTCCCGTCGCCGGGACGGGCGTCAGCCTGCGCAGCGTCGTCGAGGCCGGCACGTGCGTGCGCAGCCTGCAGCTGGACTACGACGACGAGGTCGCGGCGCGCTCGGTGCAGTGGCTCTACGACCATGGCCGGCAGCGCGACGCGAAGCCCTTCTACTTCACCGTCTCGTTCACCCATCCGCACAACCCGTACGTCATCACCCAGGAATACTGGGACCGCTATGCGCACGACGCGATCGACATGCCGCGCACCGGGCCGATCCCGTACGACCGGCTCGACGCGCACAGCCGCCGGCTCTGGAAGATCTACAAGTTCGGGCAGTACGACATCGCGCCGGAAGACGTGCGGCGCTCGCGGCACGCGTACTACGGCATGGTCAGCTACGTCGACGACCAGCTCGGGCGCCTGCTGCGCGTGCTGCGCGAAATGGAGCTCGAGGAACGCACCATCGTGGTCTTCACCTCCGACCACGGCGACATGCTCGGCGAGCGGGGCCTCTGGTACAAGTGGATGCACTTCGAAGACGCGGTACGGGTGCCGCTCGTGGTGAGCGTGCCGGGGCAGAAGCCTTCGCGCATCGAGGCGCCGGTCTCGCTGCTCGACCTCATGCCCACGGTGGTCGACGCCGCCGGGGCGCCGTTCGACCGCGTCTCGGAAATGGAGGGGATCAGCCTGCTGCCCGCGATCCGCGGCGAGGCGGCGCTGCCTGCGGAGCGGCCGGTGTTCGGCGAGATGACCGCCGACGGCACGACCGCGCCGGCGCTGATGGTGCGCAGGGGCGACTGGAAGTACATCGCCTGCGAAGGCGATCCGCCGCAGCTCTACAACCTGCGCGAGGATCCGGCGGAGCTGCGGAATCTCTGCGGCAGCGCGGCGGCCCGCGCCGTCGAGGCGGACCTGCGCCGGCTCGTCGCGTCGCACTGGGACGCCGCGGCGCTCGGGCGCGAAATGCAGGCGAGCGCGCGCCGGCGCCTCTTCCTCCAGAAGGCGCGCCAGGAGTCGGCGGCGCCGGCCTGGGACTACGAGCCGCGGCGCGACGCCACGCGCCAGTACGTGCGCGGGGGTCCTGGCGCCACGGCCGTCAAGGGACTCGCGCGCTTTCCTCAGGTAGCGGCGAAACCGCCCGACCATCCGGTCGATTGATTCGGCGCAGGCGCGCCTTCGCCACCTCGCCCGTGGGGGCGAAAAGGAGCACGAGCTCCGCGCGCGACGCTTGCTCTTTCTCCAGCGGCTCGCGGTAGACCCACACCGCATGGCCGTTGTCGAAGGCGATCCGTGCCGGCGGGCCGAAGCGGGCCTGGACGCCGGCCCGGGTCATCGGCTTCGCGGAAGGCGCGGGTGGTTCGTCCATGTACTCGAAGGTCACGAGCGTGTCGTGGGGCCATGAGGCATCGCCGAGCGGCATGAAGTAGGTCCGGTCCAGCAGCATCTCGCAGTCGCAGTACGGCAGCTTCGCCTTCCAGTCCGGATCGACCGCGGCGGAGGCGTACATCCGGTCCACGGAGAGCGCTTCCCTTCGCTTGCCGTGGGCGAGAGTGACTTGCCAGAGCGGTCGATCGGCGAAGAAGAGGTAGCGCGGCGCTTCCTCGTGGCAATACGAAGGGCCGCCGATCATCGCGTCGACCAGCGAGCCGAAGAGGCCGGGGCTGCCGTTGGAGATGAGGCGCGCCTGCATGCCGACCTCGCATTCGAGGCGCAGGTCGCCGAGGCGCCGCGCGCCGGCGGGCACGCCGGGGGAGCGGATCTCGGCGCGCCAGGTCATGGTGCCGGACCTGCGGTTGGGCCGCACCGACGCGTCTTCCTTCAGCGCCTTTGCGTCGCGCGGCAGGGTGAAGGTGTTGTCCGGCGCGAGCGCTAGCGGCGTCTCGAAGCTGTCGCCGACGATCGCCAGCGTGACGTTCTCCATGTTCGTGCGGCGGTGGCGCGGCAGGAGCTTGAAGCGCAGCGTCGCGCCGGGCGCGAGCTCGCGCCTGCGCATCTCGAAGAGGTCCATGCCGTCGACCATGCGGCGGTAGGACTTGTCGACCGGGTCGCGCAGCGCCGTGACAGTCACCGCATCGTCCGCCGCCTGCCCGAAGGCGGCAGGGGAGGAAAGAAGCAACGCAAGAAGCCAGGCCGCCATGCGGCGGCCCAGCAAGAAAGGCTCCGCTACTCGACCTTGATGTTCGCGTCCCGGATCACCTTCGCGAACTTCTGGATCTCCTCGCGGATCAGGCTGTCGAACGCTTCCGGCTTGATCGGCGAGGGCTCGGCGCCGAGGGCGAGGAGCTGCTTGTTCACGTCCGGAAGGCCGAGGATGCGGACCACCTCGGCGTTCAGCTTCGCGACCACCGGCCGCGGCGTGCCGGAGGAGGTGATGAGGCCGAACCACGGATCGAAGGCGTAGCCGCCGACGCCCGCCTCGGCGACGGTCGGCAGCTCCGGCATCGCGACCGAGCGCTTGCTGGTCGAGGTGGCGAGGGCGACGACCTTGCCGCCCTTCGCGGCGGGCAGGACGTTGACGATCGGCGAGAAGTTGTAGAGCGCCTCGCCGGTCATCGCCGCCTGCAGCGCCTGCGGGATGCCCTTGTACGGCACGTGCAGCACGTTCACGCCGGCGAGGCTCGCGAACATGGCGCCCGCGAGGTGGTTGGCGCTGCCGATGCCGGGCGACGAATAGTTGTAGCCGCCTGGCTTGGCGCGCATCGCTTCCACCAGCTGCTTGACCGACTGGATCTTCGACTCCGGCGGCACGACGAGGATGCTCGGCACCGTGGCGAGCAGGGTCACGCCGGCGAAGTCCTTCTCGGTGTTGTAGGGCAGGTTCTTGTAAAGCGCGGCGCTGACCGCGTGGCCGGCGGAAACCACCATCAGCGTGTGGCCATCCTGCGGCGCGCCGAGGAGCTGTTGCGAGGCGACGACGCCGCCGGCGCCCGGGCGGTTGTCCACGACCACGGGCTTGCCCCACGCGTCCTGCAGCTTCGCCGCGACGGCTCGCGCGAGGATGTCCGTCGTGCTGCCGGCGGAGAAGCCGACGACGATGCGCATCGGCTGGCCGGGGAAGCTCTCGGCCTGCGCGGCTGCGGGCGCCGGTGCGAGGAGCGCGGCCGAGCAGGCGGCCACGCAGGCGAGCACGACTTGTTTCATTGCATCTCCTCCCTTGTATCGCCACGAATTGGCGAAAATGGATTAGAAAGCGGATATGAGCGAAGCGGAAGCCCCCAAATCGCAGCCGCGCCCGCAGCTCGCGCACGGCGTGCGCGACTACCTGGAGCGCGAGCGCCAGCGCATCCTCGCCACCTGCACCTCGTGCGGCAAGTGCTCCGAGGTCTGCCCGATGACGCCCTACAACGAGAACAAGGGCAGCGCCGACGCGAAGGCGCTCGCGGGCGGCGTGCTCGCGCTGCTTCGCACCGGCAAGACCGACGAGGCGTCCCTCGGCTGGGTGAAGGCCTGCATCCGCAGCGGCTGCTGCGTGCCCGCCTGCCCGGAGGACGTGAACCCGAAGCTGATGCTGCGCATCGGCAAGATGATCGCCACAGGCGGCCTCGGCGGCGAGAAGCTCCTGCCGGTGAAGGAGGACCGCGAGTACTACGCGCGGATTCGCGCCTTCGCGCGCCTGCAGCTCAGCGACCAGGAATACAAGGAGTGGATGGAATGAGCGAGCGCATCACCTTCTGGTACGGCTGCAACGTCCTTCGGCACGGCGACATCATCCATGCGTGCATGGATGTCCTGCGCGAGCTTGGCTACGAGGCCTCCGCCGCTGGGGGGCCGGACTTCTGCTGCGGCTCGACCAAGGATTCCAACGGCGTCGCGGCCGACGGGATGGCGCAGCGCACGGTGGACCGGCTCAACAAGCGCGGCGCCTCGCGCGTGGTGGCCTGGTGCCCCTCGTGCCACCTGCAGTCGGCGGAGTTCCACGAGAAGGCCTACGAGCCGAAGTACGACATGCAGTACTTCATGGAGCTCCTGTACCAGAGGCGGGCGCAGCTGAAGCCGCTCCTCAAGCACCCGGTCCCGATGCGTGTCTTCATCCACCGCCACATCGGCTTCAACGACATGGTGCCGGTGAACGACATGGCGCCGGAGATCCTCTCGCTCATCCCGGGCATCGAAGTGGTCGAGGACAACTACCGCGGCCCGGGCTACATGTGCGCGCACCTCGCCACCGTGCCCGCCGCGATGACGCGCCTCATCCGCGAGACCGAGGCGCGCATGCGCCGCGGCCGCGCCGACGCGCTCGTCACCCTGTATCACCAGTGCCAGCGCGAGCTCGTCGACCTCGAGGCGCAGGGCGTGACGCAGGTGTTCAACTACATGCAGCTCGTGGCGCGCTCGATGGGCCTCGCCTACGAGGACGAGTACAAGGCCTGGAAGAAGTCCCCGGAAGCCGCCGCCGCCTCCATCGACGAGCCGCGGATGCGGAAGGTCGGCATCCAGTTCTTCGACAAGGCGATCGTCCCGGAGCTCCTGAAGAAAACGCCGCGCTGAGCGCTGTGCCGCCGGTTGCTTACCGGCGGCGCCGGGCGGCCTTGGCTTCCGACAGCCCGGCGCGCAGCAGGGCGCTCGCCGCCCAGCGAAGCACCGCAAGGCCTTCCTTGTCGTCCTGGATGCGGCACACGTCCTTGAGCACGACCATCGCATCGGGGCTGAGCACCAGCGCGAGGGCGTAGCGCAGGCGGCGCAGCTGCGCCTCGGAAAGGCGCTCGCGGGCCGGCTCGAGCGCCTTCTCGAGCCAGCGCATGCGCCGGCCTTCGCGCACCGGCGGCGAGCGCTCGCCGCGCGCGCGGCTCGCAAGCCAGGTGTCCTGGTAGGTGCGCAGCGCCGCCCGCATCGAGGTCTCCTCGGCGAACACGATCGGGATGAAGCGCTCGAGCACCGCGAGCACCCGCGCCTCGGGGTCGTCCCCCTCCAGGTTCTGCACCAGCTCCTCGACCGGCTGGCTGGCCGGGGTGATGTTGCCGGCCTCGATGAGCAGGGCGTCCGGCGTCGGGAAGTAGCGATAGGCGGTCGCGCGCGAGACGCGCGCGCGCTCCGCCGCCTCGGCCACCGTCGGAGGCGCGCCGGCGTGCAGCAGCGCGCGCGCCGCCTCGACCAGCGCCGCCCGCGTGCGCGCCTTCTGGTTGGCGCGCCGGTCCGGCCGCGCCCGGGCACTTCGTGAGACAGGCATCTCGCCATGATACGGAAGTCTCTTGACAGGGACAACTTGTCGCGTCATGATACAAGTGTCTCACGAAGAGAACCGACCCAGGAGAAACGCCATGCGCATGACGCGGCAGCAGATGGACGAGCTGATCAACCGGCATTTCGGCTTCGAGGCGAGCGACGACGTGGACGGCGTGCTCGCGAGCCTTGCGGACGAGGTGCGGCACGAGGTCGTGCCCTCGCCGATGGGCGAGCAGACCGACAGGGCGGGCATCCGCCGCTTCTACGAGATGCTGTTTGCCGACCTGAAGGGCGAGAGCGTGAAGCCGCTGCGGCGCCTGTACGGGGAGGAGTTCGTCGTCGACGAGGCGCTGTGGACCGGGCGCATCGCCGACGGCCGGCCGTTCCTCATGGACGGCAGGAGCGGCAAGGTGAGCTTCCGCCTGCTGCATGTCTTCGAGCTGCGCGGCGGCAAGATCGCCGCCGAGCAGGTCTGGTGCGACCTCGCGGCGATCCAGCGCCAGCTCGCCGGAGAGGCGGCGCAATGAGGAACGCCCTGATTGCCCTGCTGCTCGTTTCCAGCCTGCCGGCCTTGGCTGCGGACGCCCAGGTGGAGCGCGGCCGGTACGTCGTCTCGATCGCCGGCTGCAACGACTGCCACACGCCGGCCTTCGCGCTGAAGAACGGCGAGGTCCCCGAGGCGCAATGGCTCACCGGCGACGTGCTCGGGTGGCGCGGGCCGTGGGGCACGACGTACGCGACCAACCTGCGTCTCTACATGCAGGACCTGACGGAGGAGCAATGGGTGGCGAAGGCGAAGACACTCGTCGCGCGCCCGCCCATGCCGTGGTTCAACGTGCGCAGGATGAGCGAGCCGGACCTGCGGGCGATGTACCGCTACGTCCGCCACCTCGGCCCGGCCGGGAAACCGGCGCCGGAATACGTCCCGCCGGACCGCACGCCCGCGCAGCCCTACGTGCAGTTCCCCTAGCGCATCGCATTGCGCCATGGCCGGCGAGTACTATCCGGCCATGGACGTTCGTGCAGCCGTAGCGCATAAGGCGGGCGCGCCGCTCTCGATCGAGACGGTGCGCCTGGAAGGCCCGAAGGCGGGCGAGGTGCTGGTCGAGATCAAGGCGACCGGGATCTGCCACACCGACGAATTCACGCGCTCCGGCGCGGACCCGGAGGGCCTCTTCCCGGCGATCCTCGGCCACGAGGGTGCGGGCATCGTGGTGGACGTCGGGCCCGGCGTGGCCTCGCTGAAGAAGGGCGACCACGTCATCCCGCTCTACACGCCGGAATGCCGGCAGTGCAAGGCGTGCCTGTCGCGCAAGACGAACCTGTGCACCGCGATCCGCGGCACGCAGGGGAAAGGGGTAATGCCGGACGGTACGAGCAGATTCTCGATCGACAAACAGCCAATACACCATTACATGGGCTGCTCGACCTTCGCCAACTTCACGGTGCTGCCCGAGATCGCGCTCGCGAAGATCCGCGAGGACGCCCCGTTCGACAAGGTCTGCTACATCGGCTGCGGGGTGACGACCGGCATCGGCGCGGTAATCAACACCGCGAAAGTGGAGCCGGGCGCGAACGTGGTCGTGTTCGGCCTGGGCGGGATCGGCCTCAATGTGGTGCAGGGCGCGCGGATGGCCGGAGCGAACATGATCGTCGGCGTGGATCTGAATCCCGCCCGCGAAGCGCTCGCTCGCAAGTTCGGCATGACGCACTTCGTGAATCCCGCTGGAATCAACGTGGTTGAAATGATCGTCGAGCTCACCAACGGTGGCGCGGACTACAGCTTCGAGTGCATCGGCAACGTGGACGTGATGCGCCAGGCGCTCGAATGCTGCCACCGAGGCTGGGGCGTGTCGGTGATCATCGGCGTGGCCGGCGCCGGGCAGGAGATCAGGACCCGGCCGTTCCAGCTCGTCACCGGCCGCGTGTGGAAGGGCACCGCCTTCGGCGGCGCAAGGGGCCGCACCGACGTGCCGAAGATCGTCGACTGGTACATGGACGGCAAGATCGACATCGACAGCCTGATCACCCACACGCTGCCGCTCGAGCGGATCAACGACGGTTTCGAGCTGATGCACCGCGGCGAGTCGATCCGCAGCGTAGTCGTCTACTAGGACGTCGCCGCGGTTTCTTCGCTGCGGGGCGTGAGGAACTGCCAGCCGTGGTCCGGCCGGTCGAGGGTGCAGCTGTGGTGGCGCACCACTTCGAGGACATCCGATGCGCCGCACCGCGGCAGCGCGTAGCTGCAGAGCGTGACGATGCGCGTTCCAGGAAGGCGGCGGTTCAGGCGCGCTTCGTAGCCCATGAAGCTTTCCCAGCTTTCCGCGGTGAGGAAGCTGGTGTTGCCCGTGATGCGAAGGCCGTCGTAGCCGGCCGCCAGCGCCTGGCGCTCCTCCTCCAGCCACAGGCCGACGACATCCCTTTCCCCGGCGGTATACCAGTCCGAGTAGTCGCGCACGACGAGCGAGCCCTTGCCGGCAAGCGTGCGCGGATCGAGCCCGCCAGCGCGCAGGCTTTCCTCCGCGGCGGCGGCGCCGAGGGGCTCGGAGGTGATCCAGATGCAGCGCTCGTGGTTGTTCAGCCCGGCGGCGAAGTACGGCACCAGGGCAGCGGCGAGATCGTGCCGGTCCCTGTAGAAGTGGCACATGTGGATTCCGTACGGAATGCGCCGGATCCCGGGCAGCCCGCAATCGGTGAGGTGCGTGCCGGAGCTCATGCCGGGCTCCGCGCCGCCGGGCGCTCGAGCTCGCGCGCCCGCGCCAGGACGGCATGGAAATGCTGGGGCATGTGGTCGCGCAGCCAGAGCAACAGCGCCTGGGAGGAAGGCATGTGGGTCGCGGCGCCCTGCCACGATACGAGCGACTGGAGCACCGGCCCCTTGATGTCGCCGACCACCTCGGCGATGGCGCGGTTCACGACCTGGCGATGCTGCGCATAGTCATCGACCGGGATGACGTGGCTGTGGGTGCTGCAGACGTTGCCGAAGGCTTCCTCGTAGATCTTCGGATCGAACTTGTCCATCAGGAAGGAGCAGAAGATGGGGATGCGCTGCTCATGCGCCACCTCGTCGAAGAACTGCTCCAGGCGGTTCGAGGCGCGCGGGTTGCCTGCGACGTAGAGTACGTTCACCATCTCGCCCCACCAGCGCACGCGCGGGTACTTGCCGCCGGCGCGCGCCTTGTCGATGGTCTGACTGGCGAGGGGCTTGAAGATCCGTCCGTCGGGCATGCTGTCAGCCATGAACAAAGGCAGCGTGTCGTCCGCGTCGAGGAGCGTGAGTTGTCCCTGCCGGAAGAGCGCGTCGACGTCGAAGTCCTTCCCCCGCAGCCGCCCGGAGATGTTCTGCCAGTGCGGCTTGGTCGCGACGAGGATGATCGACTCGCCGCGCACCAGACCTTCGGCCGCGAAGTGGCTGATGGCTTCGCCGTAGAAGTCGTCGTCCTGGTAGAGCTGCACGACATGGCCGTCTTCGCCCGGATCGGAAAGCAGCCGCCTCCAGGAGGTGTTAGTTGCCGTGGTCATCGACCGAACATAGCACAGCGCATCGCGTAAGATTCGTGTCCGGTCAACACGTTGTAGTTCCTTCCATGAGCCAGCCGAAGATCGCGCAGGAAGTCGCGCGCCGCAGGACCTTTGCCATCATCTCGCACCCGGACGCGGGCAAGACCACGCTCACGGAGAAGCTGCTGCTCTTCTCGGGCGCCATCCACATCGCCGGCACGGTCAAGGCGAAAAAGAGCGCGCGCCACGCCACCTCGGACTGGATGGAGATCGAGAAGCAGCGCGGCATCTCGGTGGCGAGCTCCGTGATGCAGATGGAGTACCGCGACTGCGTCGTCAACCTCCTCGACACGCCGGGCCACCAGGACTTCTCCGAAGACACCTACCGGGTGCTCACCGCCGTGGACGCGGCGCTCATGGTGATCGACGCGGGCAAGGGCATCGAGCCGCAGACGCTGCGCCTGCTCAAGGTGTGCCGGGCGCGCAACACGCCGGTGATGACCTTCGTCAACAAGATGGATCGCGACTCGCGTCCGCCGCTCGAGCTCGTCGACGAGATCGAGTCCACGCTCGGCATGGCGGCCGTCCCCTTCACCTGGCCGATCGGCATGGGCAAGCAGTTCCAGGGCGTGATCGAGCTCGGAAAAGATTCGGTCAGGCGCTTCGGCGAGGACGAGATCTCGAAGACGATCTATGAAGAGGCGAAAGGCGAGGTGGAGCTGGTGCGCGGCGCGGGGCACGCGTTCGAGCGCGAGCTGTACCTCGCCGGGAAGCAGACGCCCGTGTTCTTCGGCTCGGCGCTGAACGACTTCGGCGTGCAGGAGGTGCTCGACGCGCTGGTGGACCATGCGCCGCCGCCCCGGCCTCGCCAGGCCGCCGAGCGGCTGGTCGAGCCGGACGAGGCGCAGTTCGCCGGCGTGGTCTTCAAGATCCAGGCCAACATGGATCCGGGGCATCGCGACCGCATCGCGTTCGTGCGCATCTGCTCCGGGCGCTTCGAGCGCGGCATGCGCCTCGTCAACTGCCGCAGCGGCAAGGACGTGAAGACCTCCTCGGTCGTCACCTTCCTCTCGCAGCGGCGCGACATCGTGGACGAGGCCTATGCGGGCGACATCGTCGGCATCCCGAACCGCGGCACGCTCAACCTCGGCGACACGCTCACCGAGGGCGAGGCGCTGCAGTTCCGCGGCCTGCCGTTCTTCGCGCCGGAGGTGTTCCGCAAGGTCGAGCTCACGAGCTCGCTGAAGAGCAAGCAGCTCAAGGCCGGCCTCGC
Source organism: Burkholderiales bacterium (assembly GCA_035627155.1). GTDB lineage: Bacteria > Pseudomonadota > Gammaproteobacteria > Burkholderiales > SG8-39 > SCGC-AG-212-J23. Next base: position 19,123 of record DASPMF010000034.1, read on the forward strand.
GCAGCTCGGCGAGGAGGGCGCGATCCAGATCTTCCATCCGCTCGACGGCAGCGCGCCGGTGCTCGGCGCGGTCGGGCAGCTCCAGTTCGAGGTTGCGGTGCACCGCCTCGCGCACGAGTACGGCGCCGAGGTGCGCCTGCAGCCGGTCTCCTACTACGGCGCGCGCTGGGTGTCGGGCGACCCGGCGCAGATCGAGCGCCTCAGCAGCGCCTATCCGCACCTCATGGCGCGCGACGCCGCGGGCGTGCTCGCCTTCTTCGCGCCGTCAAAGGCCGAGCTCGAGGTGCGCCAGGAGCGCTTCGAGAAGCTGCGCTTCCACACCCAGCGCGAATACACCGGGCTGGAAGAAGCAACGACGATCTAAGTCCCGTATCGGCCTTTCGCCGACTTGTGCAGCGAGAGGCCGTGGCCGGGGCGGTCGGGGATGCGCACGTGGCCGTCGCGGCATTCCGGGACTTCCTCGAAGAGGTCGGGCGGCATCCAGTCCAT
>DASPMF010000035.1:0-7294 GCA_035627155.1 Burkholderiales bacterium
CGTCTCGGCCAGGCGATCGTGCATGCCGAGCGCCGCGGCATCTACATGGGCGTGCTGCTCCTCGACCTGGACCGCTTCAAGGCGATCAACGACACGCTCGGCCACACGACCGGGGACGCCGTGCTGTGCGCGGCGGCGGAGCGGCTGAGCGCCAGCATCCGCGCCGGCGACACGGTCGCGCGCGTGGGCGGCGACGAATTCGTCGTCATCCTGCAGGACCTCAAGGAGCCGCAGGACGCCGCGCTGGTGGCGAAGAAGATCCTGCAGGCGCTCGAGGCGCCGGTGAACGCCGGCGATCACGAGGTGTTCGCCACCGCGAGCATCGGCATCGCCATCTGCCCGCCGGACGGCAGCACGCACGAGACCCTCATGGGCAACGCCGACGCGGCGCTCTCGCAGGCGAAGAAGGCCGGGCGCGCGACGTTCCAGTTCTACACGGCGGAGATGAACGCGCGCGCCGCCGACCAGCTGGACCTGGAACGCGACCTGCGCCGGGCGCTGGAGCGCCGCGAGTTCGCGCTGCACTACCAGCCGAAGGCGAACCTGTTCGGCAACCGCGTGGTGGGCTTCGAGGCGCTGCTGCGCTGGCAACGCAGGGGACGGCTCGTGTCGCCGGCGCAGTTCATCCCGGTGCTCGAGGAGTCCGGGCTCATTCGCCAGGTCGGCGCCTGGGTGATCCGGGAGGCGTGCCGGCAACTGCGCGAGTGGACCGACGCCGGCCACGAGCCGAAGCCGATCGCCGTCAACGTTTCGGCGAAGCAGTTCCACGGTGACCTGCAAGGCGCGATCGAGGACGCCCTGCGCGCCTTTTCCGTCGATCCGGCGCTGCTGCGGATCGAGATCACCGAGAGCGACGCCATGCTGGACCCGGAACGGGCGATCCACGTCGTGCAGGGACTCAAGGCGCTCGGCATCGCCTGGTCGATCGACGACTTCGGCACCGGCTACTCGAGCCTGAGCTACCTGAAGCGCTTCCAGCCCGCGGAGCTCAAGCTCGACCGCTCGTTCGTCAATGGGCTGCCCGGCAACGCCGACGACGTCTCCATCACCAAGGCGGTGATCAGCATGGCCCACAGCCTGGGCATGAAAGTCGTGGCCGAAGGGGTCGAGACGGAGGCCCAGCGGGCGTTCCTGCAGTCCCGCGGCTGCGACCAAATGCAGGGCTACCTGCTGTCGCGGCCCGTGCCGGCGCCGGCGTGCAGCGCGTTCCTCGCCGTGCGCAGCGCCGCCTGAAACAATTTGATCCGTCCCGGCAGAGCGGGTGAGCGAAAATGCCCGCCGTGAACCTCAGCAGGCAGCTCGAGGCCGAGTACCGGACCGAGCGCTATAACGAATATGCGCGCATCTCGCGCAACGTCGCGGCGGCGGGCGGGCTCCTGGTGCTCGCGCTCTGGATCCGCGACCTGCTGCAGGATGCCGGCGGCGCGCAGGAGACGCTCGCGCTGCGACTCATCATGGCGGGCTCCGCGTTCGCCTACGCGGCCGCGATCCACCTCCGGACGCGCCGCGCGCTGGTGCTCGGCGCGGGCTACGCCTGCGTGTTCGTGGTCGAGTTCTCGATCCTCGCGCTGTGGACGCGGCTCGATGCGCCGCCCTCGGCGAGCTTCCCGGGCTTCCTCTACATCTACCTGATCCTGCCCGTCATCCTGCTGCCGTTCTCCTTCCGCGAGAGCCTCGGCGCGATCGTCTTCGTGCCGCTCATACCGAACGTGCAGGTGCTGGCCGGCATGGCGCCGGGGTTGCCGGTGCTCGCCTTCAACGCGATGATCTGGCCTGCGTGCGCGATCGCGATCTACGCCAACGGGCAGTACGACCGGCTGCTGCGGCGGCTTTTCGCCTCGCAGGGCAGGCTGAAGGAGCTCGCGACGCGTGACGAGCTCACCGGGCTCGGCAACCGGCGCTTCGTCATGGAGCGCGGCGCGGAGCTGCTGAAGCTCGCGCGCCGGCACAACCGTTCGCTGGCCGTCCTGATGCTGGACCTTGACCATTTCAAGGCGGTGAACGATCGCTACGGCCATGCGGCGGGCGACGACGTGCTGCGCTTCATCGGCGTGGCGATGACCCTCCAGCTGCGCGCCACGGACGTCGCCGGGCGCACCGGCGGCGAGGAATTCGCCATGGTCCTTCCGGAAACCGGCCTGCAGGACGCGCTCGCCACGGCGGAGCGCATACGGCTCGCCATCGCGGCGACGCCGGTGCCCACCGACGAGTCGCCCGCACCCATTCCGGTGACCGTGAGCATCGGGGTCGCTGCGCTCGACGCCAGCGGCGGCTCGCTGGACGACCTGCTGTCGCGCGCGGACGGGGCGCTCTACCAAGCCAAGCGTGCCGGCCGCAACCGCGTGTGCGCGGAGCAAGACCCCGACGGCGACGGTGGAACAGGCCTTGCGACCGGAACGGACAGGCCCCGCCGCTAGAAGCCCGCAGCAGCAGAAGCAGGAAGAGCCGACGCAGCAGTAAGGCTCATTCGGCGGCGAGCGGATCGCCGCCGTAGCGCACCTGGCGCCGGTCCCAGGCGCCGGTGCGCCGCTCGTACGCCACAGGCCGGCGCGCCACGCGGCGGTTGGGCGCGTTGCGGCGCCGCTCCACGTTGCGCTCCCGGCGCGCGATCGAGCGGAAGCCGAAGTAGGCTCCCAGCAGCGACGCGGCGCCGTGCAGCCAGACGTCGTGGCCGCGCAGCGGAAAGAGCCCGAGGGGCGCGGCGGCCGTGCCGTAGATGCCGATCAGCGCGAGGACGCCGAAGATCGGTGCGAGGGCCCGCGCATAGTTCACCGCGCTCGTCGCGCCGGACCACGAGAAGAGGCCCCAGAAGCCCACGACGATGTGCACCGCATTGACGAAGTCGTTCACCGGGAAGAGGCCGAGGACGCGGTCGCTCACCATGAACGCGGGCACGAAGCCCATGAAGCCGAGCGCGGTGAACAGGAGCCCCGCGAGGAGGGCGAACGTCGGCGCCGACATCCTGGGCTACGGCACCTCGGGCGCCGGCTCGGGGCTGTCGTAGTCCCGCGTTGCGGCGACGCCGCCGTCGTGCAGCAGCACCGCGACGCGCGCGCGCGGGCGGGCGCGGGCGGCCTTCACCGCATGCTTGAGGGCGCCCCATTTGCTCGGGAAGTAGGCGATGGCGACGCGGCTCGGGCCGCGCTCGTTGACGCTCCACAGCCCGTCTTTCGTCGGGGAGACCGAGAGAAGCGCAGGTTCCATGTCAGCTGCCCTTGATCCGGTCGGCCGACGGCACGGGCGCCGACGGCACGACCGACATCTGGTTCTGCACCCACTTCACGCCGGGCACGTTCTTCGCCGCCTCGTGCACCTTCTGGCGCGTGTCGTCCGAGTCCACGGTGCCCTTGAGGCGCACCACGCCGGCATTGGCGTCCACTTCGAGCTTCTCCGCGTTGACGCCGGCCTGGTTGGCGATGGCGCCGCGCACCTCGTCGGCGAGCGAAGCGTCGCGCGCGCTCACCTTCATCGTCTGGACGGGCGCGGAGCCGCCGGTCGAGGCCTCGGTCTTCGGGCGCGGTGTCTTGTTCTCGCAACCCGCGAGCACCACGGCGACGCAAGCGAAGAGAAGGAGCGAGGACCACTGGATGGCCTTTTGCATGCGGATTTCCTTTCGGTTTCCCCTCAGTTTCCAGAAGGCGCCTGAACGTGCACCGTCTCGGGCTTGTCGATCGGCGGGCGCCGGATCTCCTGCTCGAGGGACGGGCGCTCGCGGCGGCTGAAGGGCGGCAGCTCGACCGCGCGGCCGGTCTGGGCCGAGCGGTACAGCGCCTCGATGACGCGGACGTCCGCGATGCCTTCCTCGGCCGAGGGCTCCGGCTCGTGGCCCTGCAGGACGCAGTCGGAGAAGTACAGGAGCTCCGGCGCGAACTGGTCGCGCTTCGCGTAGCGGCGCTCGGAGGTCTCGCCGTCCACCGTGATGCGGTGGCGAAGCGGCATCGCGTACTCGTACGCCGGCTCGACGACGAGGTCGCCCTTCGTCCCGATCAGGCGGTAGTGCGAGGTGTCGGCTGCGCCGAAGCTGCAGACGAAAGTCGCCGTGCGCTCGTTGGAGAAGCGGAGGAGGGCGCCGACGGTTTCCTCGACATCGCCGAGCGTGCCCGCCGTCAACGCGCGCGCCTCGACCGGCTCGTCTCGGAACAGACTGCGCGCGGCGTTGATGCAATAGATGCCGATGTCGTAGAGCACGCCGCCGCCGAGCTCGCTCTTCACCCGGATGTTGTCGGGCGTCACCTTCATCGTGAACGTGGAATTGAAGTGGCGCGGCTCGCCGATCCGGCCGGAGCGCGCCACCTCGACGGCCTCCAGGTTGGCGCGCTCGAAGTGCAGGCGATAGGCGACCATCAGCCGCACGCCGGCGGCCCGCGCCGCGCCCGCCATCGCGTCGCATTCCTCCTGCGTGACCGCCATCGGCTTCTCGCACAGCACGTGAATGCCGGCGCGCGCGGCGCGGATGGCGTAGTCCGCATGGTGGCTGTTCGGCAGGGCGATGTACACCGCGTCGATGTCGCCCGACTTCAGCAGCGCGTCGTATTCCTCGTAGCTGCAGGTCTTCGCCACGCCGTACTTCTCGGACATGGCCTGGCGCTTCACGGGGTCCCCCGACACCAGGGCGGCGAGCTTCGCGTTGCGCCGGGCGTTGGCGAACGCCGGCAGCACCGCCACCTGGGCGATGTGCCCCAGTCCTACGACGGCATAGCGGACTTGCTTGCGCATTCAGTGGCCCGTTGCAAGGCCTATGCCGCCCTGCGCTTGCGGGCCGGTTTCTTGGCCGGCTTCTTCGCTTCGACGCTCTTCCTGAGGAGCGACATGAGGTCGATGACCTCGGCGCCGCCGCGGGCCTTTTCCTTCTCGGGTTCGGTGATCTCCTCGGTCTGGCCGGCCTTGACCTTCTCCTCGATGCGCTTCAGCAGGTCCTCGCGGTAGGTGTCCTTGTACTGCTCCGGCTTCCACTTCTCTTCCATGTCCTTGATGAGGCGCAGGGCGAGGTCGATCTCCTTGCTCGTCACCTTGGCCTTGGAAAAGTCGAGGTCCAGCTCGCCCGGTTCGCGCAGCTCCTTCGCGTAGCGCAGGGTGTTCATCACCAGGAGCTCGCCCTGCGGGATCACGGCGGCCAGGTATTGCCGCGTGCGGATCACGACGGTGGCGATCCCGACCTTGCCGGCCTTGCGCAGCGCGTCGCGCAGCAGGGCGTAGGCCTTTTCGCCGCGCTTGCCGGGCGCGAGGTAGTAGGGCGTCTCGTAGTAAACCGGCGCGATGTCCGCCGCGTCGACGAACGCCACGATGTCGACCGTCTTGCTCGCCTCGACGTTGGCGCGCCGGAAATCCTCGTCCGACAGCACCACGTAGCGCCCGTCCTCGTACTCGTAGCCCTTCACGATCTCGGACCACGGCACGTCCTCGCCGGTGGACTTGTTGTACCGCTTGTAGCCCACCGGGGCGAGGTCGCGCTTGTCGAGCATCGTGAGGTCGAGCTCCGAGGCGCGCTTCTCGGCTGAGAAGAGCTCCACGGGCACGTTCACGAGCCCGAAGCTGATGGCGCCTTTCCAGAGGCCTCGGGGCATCGGGGCCTCTAGTTGTGGCCGGAGAAATCCTCGAGCAAAGAGGCGAGGTCGTCCGCGTGCTCCTCTTCCTTGGCGAGGATCTCTTCCATGAGGCGGCGGGTGGTGATGTCCTTCATCCCGAAGTACTCCGCCATCTCGCGGTAGCTGTCGATCGCGATGCGCTCGGCGACCAGGTCCTCCTCGATCATCTCCTTCAGAGAATGGCCTTCCACGTATTCCGCGTGGCTGCGCGTGGCGAGCCCCTCGGGCGAGAAGTCCGGCTCGCCGCCGAGCTGGGTGATGCGCTCGGCGATCTGGTCGGCGTGCTGCTGCTCGTCCTGCGCGTGCTCCAGGAATTCCGCCGCGACGCTCTCCGCGTGGATGCCCTTCGCCATGAAGTAATGCCGCTTGTAGCGCAGCACGCAGATGATCTCCGTGGCGAGCGCCTCGTTGAGGAGCTTCACCACGGTATCGACGTCGGCGTTGTAGCCCGGCGTCACCGCGCCCTGGGCGATGTGCTCGCGGGCGCGGCGGCGCAGCTCCTGTACGTCCGAGAGGAACGGCTTGCCGTCCTCGCGCCGGGGTTGTGGATTCACTTGCCGGCGCCCGCGCTCGTCCCCGCGCTGGCGCTGCGCGGCTGCTGCCTGGTCTTCGCCATCGAGGCCTTGGCCTGGTCGTGCTTGGCCTTGGCGTCCTTCTGGCAGGCGTCCTTCTCGTTGCCCTTCAGGTCGTCGCACTTCTCCTTGGCGACCTCGTACTCCGCCTCGGCCTTCGCCTGCTGGACCTTGCGCTGCGCGCGCTCCGAGGGCTTCTTCTTCGCGTCGAGCTCGGCCTTGGCGACCTGCTCCTTGCCCTTCGCTTCCTTCATGCAGACGTCCTTGGCGTTGCCGTCCATGGCGTCGCACTTCTCCTTGGCGGCCTTGTACTCGGCCTCGATGCGCTCCTGTTCGGCGTCCTTCGCCTTGCGCTCGGCCCGGTTCGCGCCGCGGTTGGCGTCGCGCTTGGCGGTGTCGCCGCCTTGCGCCTCGCGGGCGGCCGGACGGTCCGGGCTGGCCGGGGTGGTGGTGCTCTGCGCCTGCGCAACGGAGGCGAAGGCGAACAGGACGGCTGCGGCAATGCCGCTCAACTGGAACTTCATGTGGACTCTCCTAGGGTGGAAATGATCAGGGTCGCCGCAGCAGGCCGGCGACGAGCGAGACCAGGAACAGGACCACGAAGACCACGAACAGGATCTTCGCGATCTCGGCCGCCCCGGCCGCGATGCCGGTGAAGCCGAAGATGGCGGCGATGACCGCAACGATGAAGAACGCAAGTGCCCAGCTCAGCATGACTCGACTCCTTCCGGGTGGATGGGTTGAAGCAGGCGGAGCGCAGCAAAGTCCATGCCGTTGCAGCACGGCGAGCGACGCTCTGTCGGATGTAACGCGGTTCGAGGGCTGTAAGAAGTACCGGGGCTTCGCGCATACGCTGCGCGGCCGCGTCGAATATCCGCTACAGAGCGTCCCCGGCACGCCTCCTGCTCGGCAGCGCTCATGCACTCCGACCGCGTCCTGCACCAAGCCGTTCCCCCTCGGAACCTGCCCGCCGAAGGCATCCCGGCGATGGTGTGGAGCGCCCGGCCCGACATGTCGTGCGAGCACCTGAGCGAGGAGTGGCTGCGCTTCACCGGACTGCCGGCCGCGCTGGCGCTCGGCGACGGCTGGTCGCGCGGCGTGCACCCCGAAGACCTCGCGCGCTGGCTGGACACCTGC
>DASPMF010000036.1:0-42725 GCA_035627155.1 Burkholderiales bacterium
GCCTCGCTGATCACGTTGCAGGCCGCGCAGGCGTTCTCGACCACTGCCTGCAGGTCCTTCGGCAGCTTCTGCCAGGCCGCCTTGTTGATGAGCAGCTCCGACACCGTGGCGGTCTCGTGCCAGCCGGTCGTGTGGTAGTACTTCGCCGCCTTCTGCAGGCCGAGGCGGCGGTCCTGGTACGGCCCGACGAACTCCGCGGCGTCGATCACCCCGCGCTCGAGCGCCGGGAAGATCTCGCCGCCGGGCAGCAGCTTCACGTCCACGCCGAGCGCCGCGTAGACCTTGCCGGCGAGGCCCGGGATGCGCATCTTCAGGCCCTTGAAGTCGTTGATCGAGGTGACTTCCTTGCGGAACCAGCCGGTCATCTGCACGCCGGTGTTGCCGCAGGGGAAGGCGATCATGCCGAACGGCGCGTAGGTCTCGTGCCAGAGCGGAATGCCGCCCCCGTCATAGAGCCAGCCGTTCATGCCCTGGAAGTTGAGTCCGAACGGCACGGCGGTGAAGTACTGGGCGGCGAACGTCTTGCCGGTCCAGAAGTACGCATTGGCGTGGTTCATCTCCACCGTGCCGGAGCGCACCGCGTCGAAGCCCTCGAAAGCCGGCACCAGCTCGCCCGCGCCGTAGACCGAGATGCGCAGGCGGCCGTTCGACATCGCCTCGATGCGCTTCGCGAGGTCGGTCGCGCTGCCCGGGCCGTCCATGTAGAAGGGCGAGCCCTTGGGATAGGCGCTCGTCATCTTCCAGTTGAACGTCTGCTGCGCCCGCGCGATGTGCGGGAACCCCAACGCGGCCGTGGCGCCGCCCGCGACGAGTCCGGCCCGCATTGCTCCCGTGAGGAAACGGCGACGTGCTCTGCCCATGGTGCACCTCCCTGCGTTGGTTGTTATGCCAATTCAGGGTAAATCGCGGGCGAAACTTCCGTCAACGGTGCATTGGGGCGCCCTGCGAACCGCGGCGCGGCGCCGGCGGCGGCGCGGACGGCCCCTCGCCCTGGGACTTCTCGCCCTGGGCGGTGGCCTTGGCGGCCGCGATCTTCGCCGCCTCTTCGGTGGCGCGCGCGGTCAGCGTGTACGTTTCGTTGAACCAGTCGCGCGCCTGCGCCATCTGCTGCTGGACCTGGCCGATCGCGGCGGTCTGGTTCTGCCCGGCGGCCTGGCACAGGTTGGACCAGTAGCCCATCACGCGCTCGATCTGCGCGCCGGCCATCTTCTGCTGGAGGGCGAGGAGGTCGTCGAGGCTGCGGGCGTTGCCCAGGTCGTCGACCGACTTCATGTGCTGCTCGAGGGCGTTGCGTATGGCGGAAAGCTGCTGTTGCTGGAGTCGCTCGGCGCTTTCCAGGGAGGACTTCATGAGGTCGACGGCCGTCTTGAGCCCGGCCTTGTAGAGGTCCAGGAATTCAGCTTGCGGCGGGTTCATCTCTATCTCCTTGGAAACAATGGATTAGCTCGAATCTCCCCCGTCTTTTCCCCGTGTTGTAGACCGTTGTTGACGCCTGCGAGAACTATAGGCCGCGCGGTATGAACGTTGCATAAAAGTATTCAACTTGCGTGGCAGCGAGGCATTGATGGCACAAATCGTCCGACTCTCGGAGTACCGCAAAGCCGGGGCATCCCGCCGGGGCGGCGGCTCGTCCACGACCACCACGCCGACGCAGGGCTCGACGCACGGGTCGACGCCCCATTACTTCTGCCTGCGCTGCGATACCGATCAGTTCAAGCTGTTTCCCGGCGGCAGCGTGCATTGCGCGCACTGCGGGGCGCTGATGCGCAACATCAGCGTGCGGGACAAGTCGCCGTCTTGAGATAGGCGATCAGGTCCGCGCGATCGCGCGGGTCGCTTACTCCTGCGTACGTCATCGTCGTGCCCGGCACCGCCTTGGGCGGGTTCGCCAGGAAGCGGTCGAGCGTCTTCTCGTTCCACACGATCCCGGAGCGCTTCATCGCGCCGGAGTAGTCGAAGCCGGGCACCGCGCCGGCCTTGCGGCCGATGAGGTCGCAGTGCTTCGGCCCGACGCGGTCGTGCGCGAGCGAATGGCAGCCCGCGCAGCGACCGTAGATCTCCTCGCCTTTCTTGACGTCCTGCGCTTCTCCCCCGAGGGGAAAGGCGAGGGCGGAAACGGCAAGGAACAGGCTAGGCCACGAACGCACTGGGCACCGGGTTCTCGCCGACGGCCTGGCGCAGCACGGCCCAGTGCATCGCCTCGTCGCCCAGGATGCTGGCCGCCGCCTTGGAGAGGTCGCGGTTCTGGAAGAGCGGCACCGCGCCGAGATACGCGCTTACCGCGCCCTTCTCCAGGCTGCCGGCGAAACGCAGCACGTCCGCCTGGCTCTTCAGCCCCTCGACCGGGAAGCTGTACTTCGCCTTCGAGGCAACGGGCTTGCCGCCGAGCTTGCGGATCGTGCTCGCGAGGACGTCCGCGTGCTCCTTGTGGTGTCCCTGGAACTGCACGGCCAGGTCCAGCACCGGCTTCTGCAGGAGGCCGCTCTCCGCGCCGACCTGGTAGGCGGCGATCGCCTCGAGCTCCGCAGCGAGCGCGGTGTTGAGGATCTGGATGTCCCCGGCCTTGCTGCCGCCGCTCTTCGCGGCCAGCACGTCGCGTCCGGCGAGGAGCGCAACCGCCGCTCCGGACAACGTACCCACGAACATCCTTCTTCCCATCAAGAACGACATTTCATTTCTCCTTTAGTTTGGCGAGCACGTTGGCGACCAGGCGGTCGCAGCGCGCGCCGTCGAAGCCGAAAGCCTTGTCGAAAGCATGGTCGATCTCGCGCGAGAGCGACTCCCTGAGGAGGCTTCGCGCGCGGAAGAAGCGCGTGCGCACCGTGGCTTCGGGCACGTCGAGCGCCTCCGCGGTCTCCTCGACCGAGAATTCCTCCAGCGCGCGCAGCATGAACACGGCGCGGTAGGCGTCGGGGAGCGCGTCGATGCGCGATTCGAGGAGCTTGCGCACTTCGCCGCGCGCCGCCGCCTGGTCCGGGGATTCGTTGTCCGAGGGAAAGTCCATGTTGAGGTCCACCACTTCTGCACCCCTTGCGAGCTTTCTGCGGCGCATGAGCGCCTCGTTGGCGACGATGCGGACGAGCCAGGTCGAGATCTTCGAGTCGCCGCGGAATTCCCCCATGGCGCGAAAGGCCTTGAGGTAGCCGTCCTGGACGGCCTCCTCCGCCTCCGCGTCGTTGCGCAGGATCGCCCGCGCCGTCCTGAAAAGGGTCCGGTTGTGGCGCCTCATCAGCGCTTCGAGGTCCTTCTCCGTGAAAGTCCTGCCGTCCGCTGCGGGAAGTGCGCTCATGGCTCTCTTCTACGGTGTGTACGGGGCATTGGATGCCGCGTTTCGCCGCCGCGTTCCAAGTAAAATTGCCGCCCAAGTGAAGCAGGAACAGATTCCCGGCGACGCGATCCTCATCCGCGGCGCCCGCCAGAACAACCTCAAGAACGTCAGCGTCGCGATCCCGACCGGGGAACTGGTCGTGGTGACCGGCGTTTCGGGCTCGGGCAAGTCCTCGCTCGTCTTCGACACGCTGTACGCTGAAGGCCAGCGCCGCTACGTCGAGACCTTCAGCCCGTACGCGCGGCAGTTCCTCGACCGGATGGACAAGCCGCAGGTGGACGCCGTGGACGGCATTCCGCCCGCGATCGCCATCGACCAGACGAACCCGGTGCGCACCTCGCGCTCCACCGTCGGCACGATGACGGAGCTGAACGACCACCTGAAGCTGCTCTTCGCGCGCGCGGCGAAGCTCTTCTGCCGCGGCTGCGGCAAGCCGGTCCACAAGGACACGGCGTCCTCGATCTTCGATTTCCTGAGGAACCGTTCTTCCGAGGACCGCTACGTCATCACCTTCCCGATCCCGGTGCCGAAGAACTTCTCGGAGAAGGAGATCGAGCAGCTCCTGCAGGCGCAGGGCTACACCAAGCTGCACTCGCGCTCGAAGACCCTCATCGAGGTGGTCCAGGACCGCGTGCGCATCGGCTCGGCCGAGCGCCAGCGCGTCATCGAGGCCCTCGAGGCCGCCCTGCGCATCGGCCGCGGCCGCGTGAACGTTTATGTCGAGAGATCGGTGCCTGACCCCGATCTCCCGTGCTTCAGGTTCTCGTCGGATCTGCATTGCGCCGAGTGCGACATCCACTACGCGGAGCCGACGCCGGCGGCGTTCTCGTTCAACTCGCCGCTCGGCGCTTGCGAGAGCTGCCGGGGGTTCGGGCGCATCATCGACGTCGATTTCGGCCTGGTGGTCCCGGACGCGTCGAAGACGCTGAAGGAAGGCGCGGTCCGGCCGTGGCAGACCGCGAGCTTCAAGGAGTGCCAGGACGACCTGGAGAAATACGCGAAGAAGCGCGGCAAGTCGCTCCACGTGCCCTGGCGGGACCTGTCGGAGGAAGACCGCCAGTGGGTGCTCGAGGGCGAACCCGAGTGGGTGAGCTGGAAGAAGTCCTGGCCGGGCGTCTGGTACGGCGTGCGGCGCTTCTTCAAGTGGCTGGAGAGCAAGGCGTACAAGATGCACATCCGCGTGCTGCTCTCGAAGTACCGCGCGTACACCGAGTGCCTCGCCTGCGGCGGCACCCGGCTCAAGGGCGACGCGATGCTGTGGAAGGTCAACGGCAAGTCCATCCACGATCTGATGCTGCTGCCGATCTCCGGCGTTTCAGCCTTTTTCGCGGAAATGAAGATCCAGGACGAGGCCTCGGAGCTCCTGCTGGAGGAAATCCAGACTCGCCTTCGCTTCCTCTGCGACGTGGGGCTCGGCTACCTCACGCTCGACCGCCAGTCGCGCACGCTCTCCGGCGGCGAGGTGCAGCGCATCAACCTCACCACCGCGCTCGGCACGTCGCTCGTCAACACGCTCTTCGTGCTCGACGAGCCCTCCATCGGCCTGCACCCGCGCGACATGGGCCGCGTGATCGACGTGATGAAGCGCCTGCGCGACGCCGGCAACTCGCTCGTCGTCGTGGAACACGACCCGCAGATCATGTTCGCCGCCGACCGCATCATGGACATGGGGCCGGGCCCGGGCGAGCGCGGCGGCGAGATCACCTTCTTCGGCCCGCCCGAGAAGCTCAAGTCCGAGACTTCGCTCACCGGGGAGTATCTGTCCGGAAGGCGCATCGCCTTCGAAAGACCGGTGCTCGACGAGCCCAAGCGCTTCCTCGAGCTCGAAGGGGTGTCGGAGCACAACCTCAAGGACGTGGACGTCCGGATTCCGCTCGAGCGCCTGGTGTGCGTTACCGGCGTGTCCGGGTCGGGCAAGTCGACGCTGGTGCAGGACGTGCTCTACCGGGCGCTGCAGAAGCACTTCGGCAAGCCGACCGAGGCGCCCGGCGCCTTCAAGCGCCTTCACGGCGCGCAGCACATCGCCGAAGCGGTGATGGTGGACCAGACGCCGATCGGCAAGACCACGCGCTCGAACCCTGCGAGTTATGTCGGCGCGTTCGACGAGATCAGGACGCTCTTTTCAAGGACAAAGGAAAGCAAGGAGCGCGGCTACACCCCCGGCACCTTCAGCTTCAATTCCGGCAACGGGCGCTGCCCGAGCTGCGGCGGCAACGGCTTCGAGCACGTCGAGATGCAGTTCCTCTCCGACGTGTACCTGCGCTGCCCGGACTGCGACGGCAAGCGCTTCCGCCCGGAGGTGCTCGAAGTCCAGGTGCGCGGCAAGAGCATCGCCGAGGTGCTCGACATGACCGTACACGAGGCGCTTTCGTTCTTCGCTTCGCAGGAGGAAATTCGGCGAAAGATCAAACCCCTCGTCGACGTGGGCCTCGACTACCTGCGCCTGGGGCAGCCGGTGCCGACCCTTTCCGGCGGCGAGGCGCAGCGCCTCAAGCTCGCCGGCCACCTCGCCGCGGTGGGCAAGGACGATGCGGCGAAACTCTTCCTCTTCGACGAGCCGACGACCGGCCTGCACTTCGAGGACGTGGCGAAGCTGCTGCGCGCGCTGCGCCAGCTGCTCGCGGCGGGCCACTCGCTGGTGGTGATCGAGCACAACCTCGACGTGATGCGCTCGTCCGACTGGATCATCGACCTCGGCCCGGAAGGCGGCGACGCGGGCGGCGAGATCGTCTTCGCCGGCACGCCGGAACAGGTGATGGCGCACCCGGCTTCGCATACGGGCAAGGCGCTCCGGGAGTACGAATCCGCGTTCAGGAAGCCGCTGGCTGCGCAGGAGCCCCGGGGCAAGTACCTCGGCACCGCCATCCGCATCCACAACGCGCGCGAGCACAACCTCAAGAGCATCGACGTCGAGATCCCGCGCGGGCGCTTCACGGTGGTGACCGGCGTGTCGGGCTCCGGCAAGTCCACCCTCGCCTTCGACATCCTCTTCAACGAGGGACAGCGCCGCTACCTGGAATCGCTGAACGCCTACGCACGCCAGTTCGTGCAGGCGGCTGCGCGCCCGGACGTGGACGCGATCTTCGGCATCCCGCCCACCGTGGCGATCGAGCAGCGCACCAGCCGCGGCGGCCGCAAGTCCACCGTCGGCACGCTCACCGAGGTGCACCACTTCCTGCGCCTGCTGTTCGTCAAGCTCGGCACCCAGCACTGCCCCGACTGCGCGGTGCCGATCGAGCCGCAGAGCGAGGATGCGATCGTGGCGCGCCTCATGCGCGAGTACCGCGGCCAGACGGTCGTCATGCTCGCCCCGCTCGTGTCGAACCGCAAAGGCGTCTACACCGACCTCGCGCAATGGGCCGCCTCGAAGGGCTACAAGCAGCTGCGCGTCGACGGCAAGCTGCTCCCGGTGCGCCCGTTCCCGCGCATCGACCGCTTCAAGGAGCACAACATCGAGCTGCCGGTGGGCTACGTCTCGGTCCTGCCCAAGGCGGAATCCGCCCTGAGGAAGACCCTGGGCACGGCGCTCGAGTACGGCAAGGGCGTGGTTCACATCCAGACCGGCAAGGAGATCGAGGTCTTCTCGACCAAGCGCGCCTGCCGCTCGTGCGGCAAGAGCTTCGGCGAGCTCGACCCGCGCCTCTTCTCCTACAACTCCAAGCACGGCTGGTGCGCCGCCTGCTACGGCACCGGCCTCAACATCGACGACGTCGAGTGGTCCGACGAGCGCGCGCGCACCGGCGCCGAGGACAACGTCCTCGACTCCTGGATCGAATGGCTCGAGGTGGACCAGGCGTGCGAGGAATGCGACGGCAAGCGCCTCAACAAGGAAGCCCTCGCGGTCCTCTGGGGCGGCAAGTCGATCGCCGACTACTCCGGCCTGCCGGTGAACGACCTCAAGGCCCTGTTCTCGAAAATTTCGCTCAAGAACAGAGAAGCCGAGATCGCCCGCGACCTCCTGCCCGAGCTGCAGTCGCGCCTGGGGTTCCTCGACGAAGTCGGCCTGGGCTACCTGACCCTCGATCGCTCCGCGCCGACGCTTTCGGGCGGCGAAGCCCAGCGCATCCGGCTGGCCGCCCAGCTGGGAAGCAACCTGCGCGGCGTGTGCTACATCCTCGACGAGCCCACCATCGGCCTGCACCACCGCGACAACCGCATCCTGCTCGACGTGCTGGAGAAGCTGGAGGCGAAGGGCAACTCGCTCGTCGTGGTCGAGCACGACGAGGAGACCATCCGCCGCGCCCAGCATGTGATCGACCTCGGCCCCGGCGCCGGCAAGCTCGGCGGCGAGGTGATCGCCGCGGGCACCGCCGAGGAGCTCATCGCCCATCCGACGTCGCTCACCGGGCGCTTCCTCCGCGAGCCTCTCAAGCATCCGGTGCAACCCAGGCGAAAAGTAGACAAGACCTGTTCATTCCTGGAGATCCAGAAGGCACAGCTGCATAACCTGAAGAAGGTGGATGCGAAGATTCCGCTCGGGCGGCTCACCATCGTCACGGGCGTCTCCGGGTCGGGCAAGTCGACCCTGGCGAGGGACGTGCTCTTCGAATCGCTGAAGGAAAAGCGTCCCGTCGGCTGCAAGTCGATCGCGAACTTCAAGGCCGTCGAGCGCGTGCTCGAAGTGGACCAGACGCCGATCGGCAAGACGCCGCGCTCCTGTCCCGCGACCTACGTGGGCTTCTGGGATCACATCCGCAGGCTCTTCGCCGACACGGCGCAAGCGCGCATGCGCGGCTGGACGGCGAGCCGCTTCTCCTTCAACACCTCCGGCGGGCGCTGCGAGAACTGCGAAGGCCAGGGCGTCAAGAAGATCGAGATGTCCTTCCTGCCCGACGTGCGCGTGCCCTGCGAGGCATGCGGCGGCGCTCGCTTCAACGCCGACACGCTCACCGTTCAGCTGCGCGGCAAGAACGTCGGCGAAGTGCTGGCGATGAGCGTGGACGAGGCCGTCGAGTTCTTCGGCGCCCATTCCTCCATCCACCGCTGCCTGCGCCTGCTGCAGGACGTGGGCCTCGGGTACCTCACGCTCGGGCAGCAGAGCCCGACGCTCTCCGGCGGGGAAGCGCAGCGCATCAAGCTCGTCTACGAGCTCGCGAAGACGAACGGCGTCTCGACGCTGTACGTCCTCGACGAGCCGACGGTCGGCCTGCACATGGCGGACGTCGAAAAGCTGATCCGCGTGCTGCACCGCCTGGTCGACGCCGGCAACACCGTGGTGGTGATCGAGCACAACCTCGACGTGATCGCCGAAGCCGACTGGATCCTCGACCTCGGGCCGGAAGGCGGCTCGGGCGGCGGGCGCATCGTCTTCCAGGGCACGCCCGAGAAGGCCGCCTCCAACAAGAGCCACACTTGCACAGCCCTCACCGAGTTTCTCGCGCAGCGGCCCTCGGGCTGATGGTCGCCGCGCCGGTGCTCTGGAGCACCGCCGGCGTGGTCACCCGACACATGCAGAAGGCGCCTGCCTTCGAGCAGGTCTTCCTGCGCAGCCTCTTCTGCTTCGTATTTGTTGCGGCTTTTCTGCTTCTCAGGAAGAGCTCTTTTAGAAGAGCCTTCGAGCCGCCGGCGCTGCTATCCGGAGCAATGTGGGCGGTGATGTTCACGGCGTTCGTCTTCGCCCTCGCGATGACCAGCACGGCGAACACGCTCGTGGTGATGAGCATCAGCCCGGTGCTCACCACGCTCGCGGCGTGGATCGTGCTGAAGGAGCCGGTGCCGATGCGTACCGCAGCGGCCGCCGTGGTCGCGGGCGCCGGCATCGCATGGATGGCGGCCGGCGACCTGGGCTCGCTCACGGCGCGCGACATCGCGGGGATGCTCTTCGCGCTCATGGTGCCGGTCGCGGCGGCAGTCAATTTCGTCATCCTGCGCGCGGTCGCGCGCCGCAGCGAGGCGCTGCGTGTCGACCTGGTGCCGGCGGTGATGACCGGCGCGCTCCTCTCGCTCCTGGTCGCCCTGCCTTTCGCGCTGCCCTTCCAGGCCACCGGTCGCGACGTCGCCCTGCTCGGCTTCCTGGGCTTCTTCCAGCTCGGGCTGCCGTGCATGCTCATGGTCGTGGCGAGCCGCACGCTTCGCCCGCCGGAGCTCGCGCTGCTCGCGCTCCTGGAGGTGGTGCTCGGGGTGCTCTGGACCTGGCTCTGGGCGGGCGAGACCCCGGGGGCCGCCACCCTGTCGGGCGGCGCCGTCGTGCTGGCGGCGTTGATATTCAACGAGCTGGCCGGATTTAGGCGTATACTCGCGTCCAAGCTTTCTGAACCGCGTATTTCCGGTTAGCGTTCAGGTCGTTACTTCCCGCCCATCCTGGGCCGAATAACAAGCTCTTAGTGCATCTGCCTGAACCGGTCGAAAGGCTCCCGTCTTTCCCAGGCCGAGTGCAGGAGAAATACCCATTACTACGTCGTTCGAACAGCTCGGGCTCAAGCCCGAGATCCTGCGCGCAGTCGCAGACCAGGGCTACACCACCCCCACCCCCATCCAGCAGCAGGCGATTCCCGTCGTCCTTGCCGGCCGCGACCTCCTCGGCGCCGCCCAGACGGGAACGGGCAAGACCGCAGGGTTCACGCTGCCCCTGCTGCAGATCCTCAGTGGAAAGGCCAACAGCAGCCATTCCCCCGCCCGCCATCCCGTTCGCTGCCTCGTGCTCACGCCGACGCGCGAGCTCGCGGCGCAGGTCGAGGACAGCGTCAAGACCTACGGCAAGTACATCTCGCTGAAGACGACCCTCGTCTACGGCGGCGTCGGCATCAACCCGCAGATCGACGCGCTGCGCCGCGGGGTGGACATCCTCGTCGCGACGCCGGGCCGGCTGCTCGACCACGTGCAGCAGAAGACGGTCGACCTGCGCCAGGTCGAGATCCTCGTCCTCGACGAGGCGGACCGCATGCTCGACATGGGCTTCATCCACGACATCCGCAAGATCCTTGCGCTGCTCCCCGCGCAGCGGCAGAACCTGCTCTTCTCGGCCACCTTCCCCGACGAGATCCGCAAGCTCGCAGGCTCCTTCATGAAGGACCCGGTGACGGTCGAGGTGGCGCGGCGCAACACGCCGGCGGAGCTCGTCGCGCAGGTCGCCCACCCGGTGGACGCCGGCCGCAAGCGCGAGCTCCTCGCTCACCTCGTCAAGACCAACGACTGGCGCCAGGTGCTGGTGTTCTGCAAGACCAAGCACGGCGCGAACCGCCTCGCCCAGCAGCTCGAGCGCGAGGGCATCGAGGCCGACGCGATCCACGGCAACAAGAGCCAGAACGCCCGCACGCGGGCGCTGGAGCGCTTCAAGGCCAACGAGCTGCGCGTGCTCGTGGCGACCGACATCGCGGCGCGCGGCCTCGACATCGAGGCCCTGCCGCACGTCGTGAACTACGACATGCCGCACGTCGCCGAGGACTACGTGCACCGCATCGGCCGCACCGGGCGCGCCGGCGCGGAAGGCGAGGCGGTGTCGCTCATCTCGCACGAGGACAGGAGCCTGCTCGCCGCCGTCGAGCGGCTGATGAACCGCAAGGTCGAGCAGAAGGTCATCGCGGGATTCGAGCCCGGGACGGCGCCGAGCCGTCCGCCGGAAGAGAAGAAGCCGTTCCAGGGAAAGCCCCGCCACCAGCAGCAGCCGCGGCGCAACCCGCAGCAGCAGCGCAGCCCGCAGCAACCGCGGCACCAGCCGCGTCCGCAGCAGGGCCGCCGCCAGCCGCAGCCCCAGCAGCAGTACCAGGACTCCGCATACGAAGACCAGATCCGCGAAGCCCGCGCGCGCATGGCGGAAGAAGGCGAGGCCCTCCCGCCGCAGCAGCCTTCGCAGCCGCGCCATAACGGGCAGCGGCCCGGCGGCCCGCGCCAGGGCGGCCCGCGTCCCGAAGGACAGGGCCAGCGACGCCGCGGACGCGGCGGCCGGGGCGGACGCGGCGGCAACCCGAATGCGCAGGGGAACCGCGGCGGCGGCTTCCGCTCGCCGGCGCGCAGCTCGCGCCAGCAGCAGTGGGACCCCCGCAAGGAGAAGGCCTATTCCGAGCCGCGCGACTACGTACAGCCGCAGGCCTCCGCCCGGCCCGTGCAGGTCACGCACAAGCCCAAGCGCACGCTGGTCGGCTTCGTCGGCGCCCTGCTCGGCCGCAAGACCGACGAAGAAAAGAGCTAGTCCTTCGCCTGCATGGACTGCGCGAGCGCGCGGTACGCCGCGCGCCACGCGGCATGGACTTCCGGGTTGAAGGCCTCGCCGAGCGTCTTCGCCAGCATCCATAGCAGCGCGGCCTCGAAGATCGGATAGTGGCGCGCGCTCACGCCGTAGGCGGCGTGCCGCGCGCCGAGCTGGCGCATCGCGAGCTGGATCCTCTCCGGCCTGGCGAGCGAATGGACTGCGACGCTGATCATTGCGGTGAGGTTGCGGCCCTGGTCCCGCAGGTCGTTGCGGAAATGCACGCGCACCTCGGGCGCGAGGCTGAAGAGCTTGCCGTAGAAGAGCTCCGCCGCCGTATCGCCGACGAGCTGCACGCTGCGCCAGCTCCTCTGGACCAGCTCGACTTCACGCGCGCTCAGCGTATTGGACACGCACGTCGTTTCGCAAAACGCATGCCATGCAGACGGCTGAGGCGAAGGCGGAATTCCGGCACCGTGGTGGGGCGCGCGAGGGAATCCGCGCATCCATTTGTGGCACTCTCTCCCCATGCGCGAACCCCAAGCCCGGACGATCCACCTCAAGGACTACACCCCGCCCGCCTACCTCGTCGACGCGATCGAGCTCGACGTGCAGATCCGCGCCGACGATGCGCTCGTGCAGGCGAAGCTGCAGGTACGGCGAAACGGCAAGCATTCGCAGCCGCTCGTGCTCAACGGCGACGAGCTCGAGCTTCAGGCAGTCAGCGTCGACGGCCGGCCGGCGGAGCATGAAGTCACCAAGGAGACCCTGACCGTCCGGGAGGTCCCCGAGCGCTTCGTGCTCGAGACCGTCTCGCGCATCGTCCCGCAGCGGAACACCAAGCTCGAAGGCCTGTACGCGACGAAGCACGGCTTCGTCACGCAGTGCGAGGCCGAAGGCTTCCGGCGCATCACCTGGTACCTCGACCGCCCCGACGTGATGGCGAAGTTCACCACCACCGTGCGCGCCGACTATCCGGTGCTCCTCTCCAACGGCAACCTCGTCGCGTCCGGCCCGGGCTGGGCGAAGTTCGAGGACCCCTTCCCCAAGCCCGCGTACCTCTTCGCCCTCGTGGCAGCGAAGCTCGACGTCCTCAAGGACACGTACAAGGGCAAGGAGCTCTTCATCTACGTGGAGCCCGGCAAGCTCGACCAGGCGGGCTGGGCGATGGACTGCCTGAAGCGCGCCATCGCCTGGGACGAGAAGCGCTTCGGCCTGGCGCTCGACCTCGACCAGTACAAGATCGTGGCGGTCGGCGACTTCAACTCCGGCGCGATGGAGAACAAGGGCCTCAACATCTTCAACACGAAGTACATCCTCGCGCGCGCCGACACCGCGACCGACACGGATTACCTGAACATCGACCGCGTGGTCGCGCACGAGTACTTCCACAACTGGACCGGCAACCGCGTGACCTGCCGCGACTGGTTCCAGCTTTCGCTCAAGGAAGGCCTGACCGTGTTCCGCGACCAGGAGTACGGCGCGGACACCTATTCGCGCCCGGTCACGCGCATCCAGGAGGTGCGCACGCTGCGCGCGGCGCAGTTCCCGGAGGACGCCGGGCCGATGAAGCACCCGGTACGCCCGCAGTCGTACCAGGAGATCCGCAACTTCTACACCCTGACGGTGTACGAGAAGGGCGCGGAGGTGGTGCGCATGCAGCACACGCTGCTCGGCGAGGAGAAGTTCCAGAAGGGGATGAAGCTCTACTTCCAGCGCCACGACGGCCAGGCCGTCACGACGGACGACTTCGTCGCCGCGATGCAGGACGCGTCGGGCGTCGACCTCTCGCAGTTCAAGCGCTGGTACGACGTCGCCGGAACGCCCGTGCTCGACTGCTCCGGCGCCTACGAGGACGGCCGCTTCACCCTGACGGTCAAGCAGTCCATGAACCCGCCCTTTCACATTCCCTTCGCCGTGAAGGTCGGCGACTCTGAAAAGGTCCTGTCCCTCAGGAAGGACGAGGAGACATTCACCTTCGAGAACCTCAAGAACAAACCGGTACCGTCCTTGCTCAGAGGCTTCTCCGCGCCGGTGATCCTCAACTACGCCTACACCGAAGCGGACCTCCTGCACCTGATGGCGAAGGACGACGACGCCTTCAACCGCTGGGAAGCGGGCCAGCGGCTCTTCACGACCACCATCTTGGAGAAAGGCGGCGTGCCGACGGCCGAGCTCGTCGCTGCCGCAAGGACGCTGCTCGGCGACCGCGATCCCGCCTTCGCCGCCGAAGCCCTCAACCTGCCGCCCGAGAGCTTCCTCGCCGAGCAGATGGACGTGGTGGATCCCGTCCGGCTGCATGAAGCGCGCAACCGCCTTCGCCGCGAGCTGGCTTCTTCTCTGAAAGATCAGTTCATGGAGCGCTACGAAGCGCTGAAGAGCAAGGCGCCTTATTCGCCCGACGCCGTTTCGGCCGGCAAGCGCGCGCTGAAGAACCTTTGCCTCGGCTACCTCTCGGAGATCGGCGACAGCACGCTCTGCTACGAGCAGTTCCGCACCGCCGACAACATGACCGACGGCATGGCGGCGCTCACCTGCCTCGCGAACGTCGAATGTCCCGAGCGCCAGCCGGCGCTCGACGCGTTCTACGAGAAATGGAAGGACGAGCCGCTCGTGGTCGACAAGTGGCTCGCCGTGCAGGCCACTTCGCGCCTTCCGGGCACGCTGGCGCGCGTCAACCAGCTCCTGCACCACCCGGCCTTCGACATCAAGGTGCCCAACAAGGTGTACGCGCTCATCCGCGCCTTCGCGGCGAACCATGTGCGCTTCCATGCCGCCGACGGCTCCGGCTACGCCTTCCTTGCCGACCAGGTCATCGCCCTCGACGCGCTCAACCCGCAGGTCGCTGCGCGCATGGCGCGGGGTTTCGACCGGTGGAAGAAGTTCAATGAAGAAAGAAAAGCCTTCAGTCGAAAAGCGCTCGAGCGCATCCGCGACCATCAGGGCCTGTCGCGCGACGTGGCCGAGATCGTGACCAAGGCGCTGGAGTAGGCGATGAACGGAGCCGAGGGACTGATCCGGACGCTGCTCGCCTGCGGCGTCGACACCTGCTTCACCAATCCCGGCACGTCGGAGATGCACTTCGTCGCGGCGCTCGACCGCGTCGAGGGCATGCGCTGCGTGCTCGGCCTCTTCGAGGGCGTGGTGACCGGCGCCGCCGACGGCTACGGCCGCATGAAGGACCGGCCCGCGAGCACCCTCATGCACCTCGGGCCGGGCCTGGGCAACGGCCTCGCCAACCTGCACAACGCGCGGCGCGCCTACACGCCGATCGTCAACGTGGTGGGCGACCACGCCATTCCGCATCTCCCCTACGACCCGCCCCTCGCTTCCGACATCGAAGGCATCGCGCGCTCGAACTCGCGCTGGGTGAAGACGACGAAGTCGCCGCAGGCGGTGGGCGCGGATGCGGCCGAAGCAGTCGCGGCGTCGATGACAGCGCCCGGAGGCAGCGCCACGCTGATCCTCCCCGCCGACGTCGCCTGGACCGAAGGCGGCGCGGTGGCGAAGCCGCTCGCCGTTCGCGCGCGCAGGAAGGTGGACGAAGCGCGCGTGCGCGCCGCCGCCGAAGCGTTGCGCAAAGGCGCCGGCGCGCTCGTGCTCAACGGGCCGATGCTGCGGGAAAAGGCGCTCGCCGCGTGCGGCCGCGTCGCCGCGGCGACCGGCGCGGAGCTCCTGTGCCCGACGCAGATGAACCGCGCCGAGCGCGGCGCCGGGCGCGTCAACGTCGATCGCATCCCGTACGTGGTCGAGTCGGCGCAGAAACGTCTCGCGCACCTGCGCACGCTCGTGCTGGTGAACTCGAAGATGCCGGTGAACTTCTTCGCCTACCCCGGCAAGCCGGCCGTGCCCATGGCGGAAGGCTGCGAGGTACTCACGCTCGCCGATCTCGAGGAAGACGGCGTGGATGCCGTCCAGCGGCTTTGCGAGGTCCTCAGCGCCACCCAAGCCCCCAAGGTCGAAGACCTCCGGAGGCCTTCATTGCCCACCGGCGCGGTCACGCTCGAAGGGATCGCCGCGGTCATCGCGGCGCTGATGCCGGAGAACGTGATCGTCAGCGACGAGTCCATCACGTCGGGACGCGGGCTCGTGCCGGCGACCAAGAACACGCCGCCCCACGACTGGCTCGTGAACCCGGGCGGCTCCATCGGCTTCGCCATGCCGGTCGCGGTCGGCGCCGCCGTCGCCTGCCCGGACCGCAAGGTGCTGTGCCTGCAGAGCGACGGCTCGGGCATGTACACGAACCAGGCGCTCTGGACGATGGCGCGCGAGTCGCTGGACATCACGACGCTGGTCTTCGCCAACCGCACCTACGAGATCCTCAAGGGCGAGCTGCGCAACGTCGGCGCCGGCGAGCCGGGCCGCAAGGCGCGCGACATGCTGGAGATCGGCCGGCCCGACCTCGACTGGGTCTCCCTTGCCAAGGCGCAGGGCGTTCCCGGCGTGCGTGTGGAGGACCTCGATTCCCTCGCGCGCGAGCTCGGCGGCGCGCTCAGGGAGCCCGGCCCCCGCCTTGTGGAAATCCGGATGTAGGCCTAAAGTGCCCCTTCCCTTGGGGAGGGGATCATGCGTCACTGGTTCTGCGTCGCGTTTCTCACGCTGCCCTCGATCGCCCTCGGGCAGTTCCTGCCCGAGCGGCTCCAGCTCCTCACATCCGGCCGCTACGCCGAGCTCGAGGTGCTCGGCGAGAGGGAGGTCGGCGCGGACCCGAAGCCGAACAGCGCGAGGTTGATGCCGCTTTGCACCGCATACGCGAAGCTCAAGCGCTACAACAAGGTGTTCCCGTGCCTCGACCGGCTGGAAGCCAATGTGCGCGCCGGCGACATCGCGATGCAGGACATGGAGGAGATGCAGCGGAACAACCCGGTCCTCTCGGGCCTCGCGCGCTTCGGGATGGTGTTCGCCGGGGGAGAGGAAGGCTTGAAGGGCACCGTGGTGCCGACTCTCCATGCCCTGCGCTGCGAGGTGTACACCGAGCTTCGTGAATACGACAAGGCCATCGCGGCCGGCAAGGAAGCCGTGCGGTCTGTCCCCACGACCTGGAACATGGAGCGGTTCTTCAGGATCCAGGCGCTGTCCGCCCTCGGGCTCGCGCAGGCGCTTTCCGGCGATCGCGACGCCGCGCTGAAATCGGTGTCCGAGCTCGAAGCCATCGGCACCTCGTATCCCCATGGCTCGATGAAGCAGCCGAAGTGGGCCGGCGCAATCCGGATCCGCGTCGCCCTCGGCGACTTCAAGCGCGCGCACGAGATCTTCGTCGAGGAGGACCCGCAGTCGCACGGCGCATTCATGTCCTTCGCCTACGCGGTCGGCGGAGCCGTCGCCGGCATGGGCGCGAACCGCAGCCTGACCGCGTGGACGGACCTGCCGCTCGCGTTCCTGAACTACAAGGTGCGCCTGGAAGTCGGCGAGGTGAAGGAAGCCAAGGCCGGGTTCGACAGGCTCCTCGCCGTCCCGGAGGTCCAGGACAACGGCGAGGTCTACTGGCTGCTCCTCTACGACCGCGGCCGCATCGCCGCCGCGGAAGGCGACCTGGCCGGCGCCCTCGAGTTCTGGAAGCGCGCCGTCGCGGTCATCGAGTCGCACCGCTCCACCATCAACACCGAGGCGAACAAGATCGGCTTCGTGGGCGACAAGCAGGCCGTCTACCGCGGCCTGGTGGCGGGCCTCGTGGACCTGGGCCGCCACGCCGAGGCCTTCGACTATGTGGAGCGCTCCAAGGCGCGCGCGCTGGTCGATCTGCTCGCCGGCAAGAAGGACTTCTCGGTCGCCGCGCCGGACGTGGACGCGATCCGCAAGCTGCTGGAAAGCACCGAGCAGGCTGAAACGGACGCGCTCGCGCAGGTCATGGAAGCCGCGGGAGAGCCGGTCCGCCAGCGAACGCTCAAGGTCGCGGACACGCGGCGAGCGCTGCAGGATCAGGCCCCGGAGCTCGCATCGCTCGTCTCGGTCACCTCTGCGCCGATCGCGGAAATCCAGAAGCGCATCCCGGAAGACGAGGCGCTCGTCGAGTACTACTACGACGACAGGGCGGTTTATGCCTTCGTCGTCACCCAATCGGGCATCCAGGTGGCGAAGCTCGCCGTCGAAGGGCTCGAGGGAGACGTGCGGCAGCTCAGGGAGCTGATCGAGAACCCGACCCACAACGACTTCGAGGTGCCGGCCAAGGCGCTCTACAGCCGTCTCGTGCGACCCCTCGAGGCGGCGATCCGCGGCAAGAAGCTCCTCATCGTCGCGCATGGCGTGCTGCATTACCTGCCTTTCGCCGCCCTGCACGACGGCACCGCGTTTCTCCTGGATCGGCACGCGATGCGCTTCCTGCCCAGCGCCAGCGTGATCCGCTACCTGCGCACGGCCCCGGCCGCCGAGCGCTTGGGGGTGCTCGCCTTCGGCAATCCGGACCTCGGCGATCCGAAGCTCGACCTGCAATTCGCGCAGGAGGAAGCGCTCGAGATCGTGAAGAAGGTACCGCAGTCCCGCGCGCTGCTGCGCAAGGAGGCCACGGAGGCGGCGTTCCGGCAGTACGCCGCCGGATTCTCGATCCTGCACTTCGCGACCCACGGCGAGTTCCGCAGCGACGCGCCGCTCAATTCCGCCCTGATGCTCGCGAAGGACGGCGACTCCGACGGACTGCTCACCGTAAGCAAGCTCTACTCCGTGCGCATCGCCGCGGACCTCGTGACGCTTTCCGCCTGCGAGACGGGCCTTGGCAAGGTGGCGAGCGGGGACGACGTGGTGGGCCTTACGCGCGGTTTCCTCTACGCTGGCGCCTCCACGGTGGTCGCGAGCCTCTGGAAGGTCGACGACCGGGGCACCTCGGCCCTCATGACCCGCTTCTACGACGAGCTGAAGGGCGGCGACCGGCGCGAGGCGCTGCGCAGGGCGCAGCTAGCCGCGCGAGAGCAGTTCCCGCACCCTTTCTTCTGGACGGCTTTCCAGCTGACGGGACGCGCCGACTAGCTAGAGCTGCTTCGCCGCATACAGCTCTCGCAGCCGCGCCTTCCAGAACTTTCCGGTGGAAGTGCGCGGAATCTCCCCTATGAACCGGTACTCGTCCGGCAGTTGCCATTTCGCAAAGCTGGGCGAAAGATGGGCGTCGAAGTCGCTCTTCTGCGGTTGTGAAGAATCCTTCTTGAGGACGATGCAGGCCAGGGGCCGCTCGCCCCACCTGGCGTGCGGGATGGCGATCACCGCGGCCTCGGCGACCGCGGGATGGGCCATGAGCGCGTTCTCGAGGTCCACCGAGCTGATCCATTCGCCGCCGGACTTGATGAGGTCCTTGGTGCGGTCGGTGATGCGCACGTAGCCGTGCGGATCCACGGCGGCGACGTCGCCGGTGCGAAGCCACCCGTCCTCCGAAAAGCGCTCCTTCGCATCGACGCCGTGATAGGCGCCGGTGATGAACGGGCCGTGCACCTGGACTTCGCCCACCGCCCTGCCATCCCACGGCGCGACGCCTTCGTCGCCGACGATGCGCAGGTCGACGAGCGGAATGGGCACGCCGGCGGTCGCCTTGCGCCGGAAGCTCTCGGCCTCGGAGGCGCGAAACTCGCGCTTCACGTAGGCGATCGTCGCCACCGGCGAGGTCTCGGTCATGCCCCAGCCCTGGTCGACGCGCACGCCGTGCTTCGCGTAGGCGCGGATGAGCGACTCGGGAACCGCGGCGCCGCCGACGAGCGTGCGAAGGCCCTTCGGGAACTTCCAGCGGCCCGGCTGCGCCTCGTAGGCCTGGATCATCGACAGCCAGATGGTCGGCACGCCCAGGGAGAGGGTCGGCTTCTCGAGCTCGAACAGGTCCAGCAGGTCTTCCGGGTGCAGGTGCGGCCCGGGAAAGACGAGCTTCGCGCCGATGGCCACCGCGCCATACGGGATGCCCCAGCTGTTGGCATGGAACATCGGCGTGACCGGCAACACCACGTCGGCCGCCGAAAGGCCCCAGTTGTCCGGCAGCGCCGCGCACAGCGTGTGCAGCACCGTCGAGCGGTGCGAGTACACGACCCCCTTCGGCTTGCCCGTCGTGCCGCTCGTGTAGCACATGGCAATCGGGTCGTCCTCCTCGTGCTCTGCGTATTTGAAGTTTCCAGAATCCTCCTTCTTGAGGAACGATTCGTAATCCTCGAACCCCTGGACGGACGTCCCGCCGAAAGGGAAAACGATCACCTTCTCGAAGCGGTGCTTCTCTTCGAACTGGCTGTAGAGCGGCAGGAGGACGTCGTCGACGATGAGGAAGCGGTCCTCGGCGTGGCCGGCGATCCAGCCGATCTCGTCCGGCGACAGGCGCAGGTTGAGGGTGTGCATCACGCCGCCGGCGGCCGGGATGCCGAAGTAGCACTCGAGGTGCGCGTGGTGGTTCCAGCACAGCGTCGCCACGCGCTCGCCCTTCTTCAGCCCGAGTGCGAGGAGCGCCGCGGCAAGACGGCGCGTGCGCGCGTAGAAGTCGCCGTAGGTCTGCCGCCGCAGGGACTTGTCCGGCAGGCGCGAGACGATTTCGGTGTCCTTGAAAAGCGTGCCGGCGCGCTCCAGGAAGTGGTTGAGGGACAGGGGAACCCGCATCATGGTCGAGCGCATGGGCGGAATCTTATGCATACTCCTTCGCGCATGGAGCACCTTCTCGCCGCCACCGCGGCCTTCCTCGCCACCCATTTCGTGTCGAGCACGCCGTTGCGCGGCGCAGCAGTGCGCGCGATGGGCGAGTGGCCCTGGCGCGCCGTTTACTCGGTGGTCGCCTTCGCGACGCTCTACTGGATGGCGTGGGCCTATGGACGCGCGCCGCGCGAGGAGCTCCTCTGGACCCCGCTCCGGCACCTCCCTTCCCTCGTGATGCCGTTCGCCTTCGTGCTGCTGGCCTGCGGCTACTGGAGAAACCCGACGATGGTGGGCGCGGACAAGCTGCTGAAGAGCGACGAGCCCGCGCGCGGCATGATCCGCATCACGCGCCATCCGCTCATGTGGGCGGTGATCCTCTGGTCGCTCGCGCACGTCGCCGCGCGCGCCGACGCCAGGTCGATCGTCTTCTTCGGCGGCTTCTTCGTCCTCGCTGCGCTCGGCACCGTGGCGATGGACGCGAAGAAGAAGCGTCATCCCGACTGGCCGCGCTTCGAGCGCGTGACCTCCAACATCCCTTTCGTCGCCATCGCCCAGGGACGCAACCGCATGGCCTGGCGCGAGATCGGCTGGCTGCGACCCGCCGTCGGGCTCGCGCTCTTCTTCGGCGTGTTCTACTTGCACCCCTACGTCTTCGGCGTACGGCCCTTCTGAAGAAGTGAGGATTCTGGTCACAGGAGCCGGCGGCTTCATCGGCTCGCACCTTGTCCGGGCCCTTCTGCCCAGGGCCAGCCACCTTGTGCTCGCGGACGCTTCCGCGTTCGCCGCTCCGACTGGGAAGGACGTCACGGTAAGGACGGGGGACATCGCGGACGGCGCATTCGTCAAGACCCTGCTCGAGGGAGGCGTGGACAGCGTCTTTCCGCTCGCGGCGACGCTGACGACCGATGCGGAGGCGGACTTCGGCAAGGGGCTGCGCGTCAACGTGCTCGCGCTGGTGCAGATGCTCGAGCTGCTGCGCACCCTCGGACAGCGGCCGAAGGTGGTGTTCGCGAGCTCGATCGCCGCGTTCGGCGGCGCGCTGCCGGAGACCGTGGACGACTCGATCGCGCAGACCCCGCAGACCTCGTACGGCACGCACAAGGCGATTGCCGAGCTCCTCCTCAACGACTACTCGCGTCGCGGCTTCATCGACGGCCGGGCGCTGCGCCTCCCGGTGGTGCTCACGCGTCCGGGCGCGCCCTCGCCGTCCGTCTCCGACCGAGTCGCGGCCATCGTGCGCGAGCCCCTCATGGGCCGGGACTTCGCCTGCCCGTTCGACCCCGACACCCGGTTACCGGTGGCGTCGGTGCAGCGCGTCGCCCGGGCGCTCCTCGCGATCCACGACCTTCCGGCGAGCGCCTTCGGCGCTTCGCGCGCGATGAACCTGCCCGCGCTCAGCGTCACGGTGCGCGAGATGGTGGAGGCGGTCGAGCGCCATCGCGG
This sequence comes from Burkholderiales bacterium, assembly GCA_035627155.1. Taxonomy (GTDB): domain Bacteria; phylum Pseudomonadota; class Gammaproteobacteria; order Burkholderiales; family SG8-39; genus SCGC-AG-212-J23. The sequence goes on from DASPMF010000036.1 coordinate 21,483, forward strand.
CGGGCGGACCGTCGGCAAGATCACCTTCGCCCCCGATCCGAAGCTGCAGGCCATCGTCGAAGGCTGGCCCCGGCGCTTCGGCTCCGCGCTCGCCTCGAGCCACGGCATCGCGGCCGACGCGTCCATGGAAGAAGTCATCGCGAATTTCCTGCACGGATGAGCGTCGCCATCATCGGCGCCGGCTCCTCCGGCCTGACGACCGCCAAGGCGCTGAAGGAGAAAGGCGTCGCGTTCGAGTGCTTCGAGAAGGGCTCGCAGCTCGGCGGGATGTGGCGCTATGGAAACGACAACGGCCTCTCCTCCGCCTACCGCAGCCTGCACATCGACACCAGCCGGCTGAACCTCGGCTACTCCGACTTCCCCATTGCCGAGCACCTGCCGGACTTCCTCTCCCACTGGGAAGTCGCCGAGTACCTCGACGCGTACGCGGACCGCTTCGCCGTGCGCCCGCGTATCCGCTTCCGCACCGAGGTCCGGGACGTTTCTCCAGTGAACGAGCAATGGGCCGTCACGCTTTCCAGCGGGGAAACCCGGATCTTCAAGGCCGTCCTGGTCGCCAACGGCCACCTGTGGGACCCGCGCTGGCCGGACTTCCCCGGCACGTTCGACGGCACGGCGATCCACTCGCACCACTACAAGACCGCCGACCCGTTCGAGGGCAAGCGGGTGCTGGTCGTCGGCATCGGCAACTCCGCGGTGGACATCGCCGTGGACCTTTGTCGCCGCGCGAAGAGCGTGCATCTCTCCACGCGGCGCAGCGCCTGGGTGATGCCGAAGTACCTGATGGGCATCCCGGTGGACCGCTGGGGCGCCTTCTTCACGAGGAAGCTCAAGCTGCCGGTCCGCGTCTCCCGCTCGCTGATCCAGCGCCTCATGTTCCTTACCGTCGGCGACCAGGAACGCTTCGGGCTGCCGAAGCCCGCGCATCCGATGTGGAAGGAGCACGCCACCCTCAGCCAGGAGCTGCTTCCCTACATCGGCCACGGCTGGATCAAGGTGAAGCCGGACGTGAAGGCGCTCGAGGGCGAGGCCATCGCCTTCGTCGACGGTACGACGGAACCGTTCGACGCGGTGATCTACGCCACCGGCTACAAGACCTCGTTCCCGTTCCTCAAGCCGGAGATCTTCGAGGTGCGCGACAACCGCGTCTCGCTCTACCGCCGCGTCCTGCCGCCCGACCGGCCGGGCCTCTACTTCGTCGGCCTGCTCCAGCCCATCGGCGCAACCATTCCGCTGGTCGAGATCCAGGCCCGCTGGCTCGCAGCCGTCCTCGCCGGGGAAGTAAAGCTGCCCGACCGGGCCACCATGGAAGCGGAGATTGCGCGCCACAACCGCAACCTCGCGAAGCGCTACGTCAACTCGGCGCGCTACACGCTCGAAGTGGACTTCAAGGAATACGCCGGCCAGCTCCGGGCGGACATGCGGCGCGGCAAGGCGGGCGCCTAGCCGCCGAGCTTGCGCTGCACGCGCGCGGCGAACTTCTCGACGTTCACCACCACGCGCTCGTGCGTGCCGTCGCCGATCAGGTCCTTCTCGTCATGCACTTCGACGGTGAAAAAAACGGTGCGGCCATCGACCCTGGTGACCTGCGCGCGGGCGACGACCTTCATGCCCACCGGCGTGGCGGCGATGTGCCGCACGTTGAGGACGGTGCCGAGGCTCTGGTAGCCGGCGGGCAGGAGGCGCTCGATCGCCTCGAGCGCCGCCGCCTCGATCACGTTGATCATCACCGGCGTCGCCAGCACGTGCACCATCCCGCTGCCGACGCGAGGGGCGGTGTGCTCGTCGGCTACGACGAGCTCCGCGGTTCCAGTCAGGCCGGGCTTGAGGTCCACCCGGCCATCATACTCAGGCCTCCATGCCCAGCGCATGCCGCCCTGTGAACGAGCGCACCTGCCCTTCCTGCAGCGGGTGGTAGCGCGCGCCCTGCGCGTCGCGGAAGAGCCGCTCGAGGCCGTTCGCGCGGTAGAACGCCGCGCCGCCGGCGAGGTTCATCGCGGCGTCCACCGCGCCGAGGATGGCGCGCGCCACGAGCGTGCGGTCGGTCAGCGCCCGCGCCGTCGCGGCGCGGTCCGGCTTCGTCACCGTGCTGCCGAGCTCGATCCAGTCGGCGAGCGCGATGCGCGCCGCGCCGACCTGGCTCTCGAGCTCGCCCGCCATCTGCACGAGGTGGTCGTCCGGGCGGCGCCGCCGCACGAGCTCGAGCGCCTTCTCGCGCGCCGACTCCGCGACCCCAAAGTACACCGAGTAGATGAGCGGCAGGGCGATATAGGAAAGGACGTCGAAGAGCGGGTGCCACTTGCCCTGCGGCCGGCGCGCCTGCACCGCCGCCTCGGGGACGAAGACGTCCTCGAGCACGACGTCGTGCGAGCCTGTGCCGCGCATCCCGAGGGCCTGCCAGGTCTGCGCGACGCTCACGCCCTTCGCCTTCATCGAGACGCCGAAGTGCAGCACCTCCGCGGGCTTGCCCTCCTCCTTCAGCACCGACGAGGTGACCAGGATGTCGCCGGCCTGGCAGGCGCTGGAGAACGGCTTCCTCGCGCGGATGCTGTAGCCGCCCTCGACGCGCTTCGCCTCGCCGGAGCTGTCGATCCAGTCTCCGCCGCCGGTGGAGACGAGCACGACCCGCTCCTTCGCCACGCGCTCTAGGAGCGGCGCCACCGGCGCCTTCATGTGCTTCAGCCGCCAAGCCGAGGCGGCGACGATGTGCGTATGCATCGAGAAGGCGAGCGCGGTGCTCGGGCACGCGTGCGCCATCGCACGCAGCATCTCCGACAGCGCGCGCAGGTCGTGGCCGCCGCCGCCGAGCTCCGCCGGCACGCCGGCCGCGAGCAGCGGCGAGCCGCGCAGCACGGCGTAGTTCTGGGCGACGAATGCGTCGTTCTGGTCGGCCGCCGGGGCGTTGGCGGCAAAGGGGTCCTGCAGGGTCATGTCCATGGGGTCTCCTCAGCGAAGGGCGCATCGTCCGCCCGGCCGCGGCGCCCGGCTAGTTCAGGATCTGAACTTCCCCGCCCCTTCCCTGCGGGCCGCTTCGGGCCTACCCTTCGCCTCATGAAGGGTTACGGCCAGTTCTGCCCGATCGCCAAGGCGTCCGAGATCCTGTGCGAGCGCTGGGTGCCGCTCGTGCTGCGCGAGATCATGTACGGCAGCGCGCGCTTCAACGACATCGCGCGCGGCGTGCCGCTGATGTCGCGCGGCCTGCTCGCCGGGCGGCTGCGCCTGCTGCGCGACGCGGGCGTCGTGCAGCTGGACGGCACGACCTACCGGCTGACCGCCTCCGGCGAGGCGCTGCGGCCGATCCTCGACGAGATGGGCCAGTGGGCGCAGCGCTGGGGCATCGCGGTGCTCACCGACCACGACGTCGACGACCGGCTGCTCATCTGGCACCTGCGCCGCACGCTCAGGCTGCCCGAGTCGCTGCACGGCCGGCGGGTCGTGGTGCGTTTCGACTTCTACGGGCTGCCGCGCGGCTCGCGCCTCGCGCGGCGCAGCTGGTGGCTCGTCGCGGAGCACGGCGAGGTCGACCTCTGCTACAAGAACCCGGGCCACGAGGTCGACGTAACCATCACCGCGGACGTACGCGCGTTCCTCGACGTGCTGCTCGGCCATCGCAAGCTCGCCGACGCGGCACGGAGCCGCACCGTCCGGATCGAGGGCGACGCCGCCCTCGTCCGCGTGATCTCGCGCTGGATTCCGGAGGCCGGCGGCCCACCGCTCGTCGCAGCCCAGGCGCTCGAGGCCCTTACAATGCAGGCATGAATCCCCGCGTCGTGATCGTCGGCTGCGGCTTCGGCGGTCTATGGGCGGCGCAGGGGTTGCGCAAGGCGCCGGTGGACGTCACGGTCATCGACCGCACCAACCATCATCTCTTCACGCCGCTCCTCTACCAGGTGGCGACCGCCGGCCTTTCGGCGCCGTCCATCTCCGCGCCGATCCGCCACATCCTCTCCGGGCAGCGCAATGCGACCGTGCTGATGGGCGACGTGCAGGGCGTCAACGTCGAAAGGCGCTGCGTCAGCCTGGAGGACGGCGCCGAGGTTCCTTACGACAGGCTTGTCCTAGCCACCGGCGCCGAGAACACCTATTTCGGCCACGACGAGTGGGCGCGCCATGCGCCGGCGCTGAAGACGCTCGAGGACGCGATGGAGATCCGCGCGCGCGTGCTGCTCGCCTTCGAGCGAGCGGAGCGCGAAGCCGACCCGGCGAAGCGCGCGCAATGGCTCACCTTCGTCGTCATCGGCGCCGGCGCGACCGGCGTCGAGCTCGCCGGCACCCTCGCCGAGATCGCGCGCCGAACGCTTCACGGCGAGTTCCGCAGCTTCGATCCGCGCAATGCGCGGGTCGTGCTGGTCGAAGGCTCGGACCGCGTCCTGCCGCCCTACCCGCCCGACCTTTCGGAGAAGGCGCGGCTGCAGCTGGAGCGGCTCGGCGTCACCGTCTGGCTGGGCAAGCGCGTCACGTCGGTCGACGCCGAAGGCGTCAGCCTGGGGCCGGACCGCATCGCCGCGCGCACCGTGATCTGGGCCGCCGGCGTGAAGAGCTCGCCGCTCGGCGCATCGCTCGGCGTTCCGCTCGACCGCGCCGGGCGCATCAAGGTCGATCCCGACCTCAGCATCCCCGGCCGTCCGGAGGTCTACGTCGTGGGCGACCTCGCCGCGATCGAAGGAGTCCCCGGCATCGCGCCCGCGGCGAAGCAGATGGGCCGGCTGGCTGCCGGCAACGTGGTGCTGTCTTTGCAAGGAAAACCTTCAAAAGCGTTCGTCTACAGGGACTACGGCCAGCTCGCCACCATCGGCCGCAACGCCGCGGTGGCGATGATCGGCCGGCTGCACTTCTCAGGCTATCCGGCGTGGCTCCTCTGGCTTCTCGCCCACGTCTACTTCCTGATCAACTTCCGCAACCGTCTCACGGTGCTGATCGACTGGGCGTGGGCCTACTGGACCTTCGCCCGCGCCGCCCGGATCGTCTTCACGCCCCTCAGGAAATAGATCGGGGTCAGGCACCGATCTTTTCCGGTTCTGTAGTTCGGTGCCTGACCCCGATCTTTACTTGACCGCGATCGTGCCCTTCATCGAGGGTGCAGGCCGCAGTCCTTCTGGCCGCGCAGCAGGACGCCGGTCTTCGCGCGTTGGCGACGCTGATCTTGCGGTAGTCTGCGGCGCATGCCCGCACCCTGGGTCTTCGCGGCGGTGATCGCCGCCGGGCTCGCCGTGGACCAGCAGTTCCAGCCCTGGGGCCAGGCGACGGTGAACGCCGCCGTCTGGTCCCTGTTCCTCGGCCTCGCCTTCGCGCGGCGCGGCGCGGAGCGGCTCGCCCTCTTCGCTTGCCTCGCCTATGCGTGGGCGGGCGAGCTCGTGCTCTCCGACGTGCTGCGGCTCTATGCCTACCGCGAAGGAAGCGTCCCGCTTTTCGTTCCGCCGGGCCATGCGTTGCTGCTCCTGGTCGGCACGTGCGTCGCCGCGAGCTCGTGGCAGGCGGCGCTGCGCGCCGTCCCCTGGATTGCCGCGCCGCTGATCGCGTGGGCGGCGTGGACCGGCGCGGACGTTTCCGCGCCCTGGCTCTTCGCGCTCTACCTGTTCTGCGTGCGATTCGGGCCTTCGCCCGCCTTGTATTCGGCGATGTTCGCGCTGTCGCTAGCCATGGAGCTCTATGGCGTGTGGCTGGGCAACTGGGCGTGGGCGCCTTACCTGCACAACCCGCCTCTCGCGGCCGGGGCCTTCTACTGCGTGCTGGACTGGATGGTGATCGCCACGCGCGACGCGTGGACACGCAACGCGGCGCGCGCCTAGCTCAGCACCACATCCCTGAGCGGCTCTCGCCCTCCGCGGCGTCCCTCGAAGCCGGCGGATCCCCGGCATCCGATTCCGCCGGCGGCGGTGTTTCTTCCAGGACGATGTCAACCGCCTTGAGGAAGACCCATTGCGGCGGCTCCCCCTTGTCGTTCATCCATTCGACCAGGTCCGCGCTCGGCACGCGCAGGCGCCTGGCGAGCTTCGAGGCGCTGCCGAGGAGCTCGGCCGCCTTGCGCAACGTCCTGCTGTAGACACTCGCGATCAACTTCACCCCCCTTGTTCCCAGCGTCCGATTATTGGCGACTTTCCTCTTCGCCATCAATCGCACCACTCAAGGCTGGCCCGGCCGGGCGGCGTACAAAAGCAGGATTTCCACCGCGGCCTCGAAGACCGGCTCGGGCGTATCCGCCTCGCCGCGGATCCAGCGCTCCACGTCGGCCTTCGGATGCCCCAAGGCGCCGGCAAGCCGGTCCAGGCCGCCGACGATGAGGCATGCGCGGTGCAAGGTCCGGGACTTCACGGACGCCTGCGCGGGCGGCGCGAGCGGACACTCGACCGGACGCCCGGGTCCGACGGCAAGGAAGATCGTGCGCGGGTCGTGTGCCATGGTGAGTGCAGTTTAGCCGCGCGTGTCGCGGAATGCACTACAGACAATGCGGACACCGGCCCCTATCATCGCGGCACTTCACAAAAGCGAGGGCGTCATGGCCGCTTCCGACGTAGCCGCACTGGACGTTCCGCTCGAGCGAGACGTCTTCCTCCGCACGCTGATCCGGGAGCTCAGCGGGACCCTGCAGGACGTCGTGGGGCTCGAGGAAGCCGCGGGGTTCGTAAGCGTCGTCGGCCAGCGTGTCGGCGACCAGATCAACGAGCAATACCGGTCCGCATTGCGGGTCGACGGGCTCACGCGCCAGCAGGTCGGGGAGGTCCTCGTCGACCTCAAACGCCGCATCAAAGGGGACTTCTACGTCATCGAGGAGACCGAGGAGCGCATCGTGCTCGGCAACCGCACCTGCCCTTTCGCGGAAAAGGTGGTAGGCCGCCCGGCGATGTGCATGATGACCTCCAACGTCTTCGGCGTCATCGCCGCAGAGAACCTCGGCTACGCCAAGGTCGAGCTGCAGCAGACGCTGGCGGAAGGCCATTCCGGATGCCGGGTCGTCGTGCACCTCAAGCCGACTGCGCAGGCGCAGGCAGCCAAGGGGCGCGAGTACTTCAAAGCTTGATCGGCGAGACGCCAGCGGAAGCGGCGTTCTGCGCCGTCGTCGCGCGGCTGCGGGACGCCACGCTCCTCGCCCATTCCAGCGGCGAAGTGCGGTACGCGAACCCGGCGGCTGCAGAAATGCTCGGCCGGCCCCATACCGATCTGGCCGGACTGCAACTTGCCGCGCTCGCGACCGGCGCGCCGGACGCCATCTCGGCATTTCTTCGAGCGGCTTCCCGGACCACGGCGCCAGTGCTTGGAAGCGTGAACTTCCTGGGCGCCGATGGCGCGACCCTGCCATGCCGCTGGGAAGGAAGCGTGCTGAGCCCGGCAAGCGCTTCACTGCCGGCGCTTCTGCTGATCCGTATCCTTCCGCGGGAAACCGCCGTCAACCGCTTCGTTACGCTCAATCTCCAGCACGCCGAGCTCACGCGCGAAGTCGCGCGGCGACGGGCCGTGGAGGCCGCGTTGCGCGAAAGCGAACAACGCTTCCGCATGATGGCCGACGAGATGCCGCAGCTGGCATGGATTGCGCGGCCGGACGGGTCGATCTACTGGTACAACCGGCGCTGGTACGAGTACACCGGGGCCACGCCGGAAGAGATGGCCGGCTGGGGCTGGCAGAAGGTTCATGATCCGAAGCATCTGCCGGAGGTCATGGCGCGCTGGACGCAAGCGTTGACCGCGGGCACCCGGTTCGAAATGGCCTTCCCGTTGCGCGGCCGGGACGGGCGATTCCGCACTTTTCTCACGCTCGTCTCGCCGTTCCGCGACCCGAGCGGCGCCATCGTGCATTGGTTCGGGACGAACACGGACGTGAGCGCGCAGCACGAGGCGGAGGAAGCGCTTCGCGCCGCCGATCGCCGCAAGGACGAATTCCTCGCCACGCTGGCCCACGAGCTTCGCAACCCGCTCGCCCCCATACGCAACTCCATCACGCTGATGGCCATGGCGGGCCCGTTGCCCGAGGGCGTGGAGTCGGCCCGGCAGATCGTCGAACGCCAGGTGCGGCACCTGTCGCGCCTGGTCGACGACCTCCTGGATGTCGCGCGCATTACGCAAGGCAAGGTGCAGCTGCGACGGGAGCGCATGTCGCTGCTGCAGTCGGTGCGCGAGGCGCTCGAAGCCATCGCGCCGGCGGTCGACTCGGCCCGGCACCAGCTGCATGTGACGCTCCCCCCGGATCCGCTCTACGCCGACGCGGACGGCACCCGCATGACGCAGATCTTCCTGAACCTGCTCAACAATGCGGTCAAGTTCACGCCTCCCGGCGGGCATGTTTGGGCCACCGCGGAGCGCGACGGCGCGCACGCGATCGTGACGGTGCGCGACACGGGCGCCGGAATCGCGGAGGAGCACCTGGAAAGCGTGTTCGAGATGTTCTCGCAGCCCACCCCGGTCCTCGACCGCAGCGAAGGAGGCCTGGGAATCGGCCTCGCCCTCGTGCGCGGCCTCGTCGAGCTCCATGGCGGCAGCGTTCGCGCGTCCAGTCCCGGCCGCGGCATGGGAAGCGAGTTCGTGGTGCGGCTTCCGCTCGCCGAAGCGGCGCCTGAAACGGAAGAGGCGGAACGGCCCGCCGGCCCGGGCACGGCCATGCCGCGCAAGCGCATCCTGGTGGTCGACGACAACGTCGATGCGGCGACGAGCCTGCGCCGGCTCCTGGAGGCATCGGGACACGAGGTGCGGGAGGCGCACGACGGCATCGAGGGCATCCATGCGGCCGGCGCATTCCGCCCCCAGGTCGTCCTGCTGGACATCGGCATGCCGCGCATGAACGGCTACGACGCGGCGCGGGAGATCCGCAAGCAGGCGAACGGGTCGCCGATCCGCATCGTCGCGCTGACGGGCTGGGGCCAGGAAAGCGACCGGCGGCTCGCCGAGGAATCGGGCTTCGATGTGCACCTCACGAAGCCCGTCGACCTCGACGTTCTGAAGAAACTGCTGCAGGACTAGCGCACGGCTAGGGCGGCTCTTCCCAAAGCCACGCAGCGCCGCGCACGCCGCTCGAGTCGCCGTGCACCGGCGGAGCGAGCCGCGTGTCCACGCGGTCGGAAAAAACGTAGCGCCCCCACAGCCGTGGCACCTTGTCGTACAGCCGGGCCACGTTCGACATGCCGCCGCCAAGGACAATGACGTCCGGATCCAGCACGTTGATCACGCTTGCAAGCGCGCGCGCGAGCCTTTCCTCATAAAGCGCTATCGCCCGCTCGTCCCGGACCGCTTCCTGCGCGGTCGAATGTCCGGCGAGCCGCGCCATGGCCGGCCCCGACAGATACGTCTCGACGCAGCCCTTGCGGCCGCAATAGCACTCGGGAAGCGGAAGATCCGCGCCCCCCGCGAGCGGCAGCGGGTTGTGGCCCCATTCGCCCGCGATGCCGTTGGGTCCGTCGAGCACCTTGCCGTCGACGACGATGCCGCCGCCGACGCCGGTGCCGAGGATCACGCCGAACACGACTCCCGCGCCCTTCCCCGCCCCGTCGGACGCCTCCGAGAGCGCGAAGCAGTTCGCATCGTTGGCGATCCGCACCTCGCGCCCCAGCACCTTCTCCAGGTCCTGCTTGAGCGGCTTGCCGATCAGCCACGTCGAGTTCGCGTTCTTCACCAGGCCGGTCGCGCGCGAGAGATTGCCGGGAATGCCGACGCCTACGCTGCCCTCGCCTTCGACGAGGCCCTTGATCGCCTGGAGAGTTCCTTCGTAATCGCCCTTCGGCGTCGCCACGCGCTTGCGGAAGACTTCGCGGCTTCCGTCCAGGCCGATCGCCTCGATCTTCGTGCCGCCCAGGTCGATGCCGATTCTCAAGCAGCCCAGAGTGCCCGTCGCTACCGGTTTGCGCAACTGCATGGCACGGCGCCGCCCATGGAACGCCTTCGTTTCGATCCCGCCGGATCCGCGGCTAAGTCGTCTCGTAGCCTCGCGGTTTCTCCCGCCGCTAAAGAACGATCCGCTCCTTGGTGCTGTTTAATTTCACGCCGGCTTTCCACTGAGTAACGTACGGGGTGAGTGGCCGAACGTCCGGTGCAATCAGCCAAAGCCGGTAAAGCAGCCGCTTCTTCGTCGGATCCGGCCAGTCTTCGTACTCGGTGCGGGAATGAAACACCACCGAGTTGTTCAGAAGCTGGATGTCCCCAGGCCGCAGCGTCATGGCGTAATGCAGCTCTTCTGCAATCGACTTGACCGAACCGATCGCCCGGCGCTGCAGTTCTGTCATCGGCGGCGCGCCGTCAACTTGGTGGCCCTTGGTGATGTGCGTTGGACCGAACGACGTGCAAAGCATGCCATCGTGGAAGTTGAACACCGGGCTTTCGTAGAAGCCGAGCTCCCCTTCGTTTACTTCGCCGTGCTTGCTCCAGCAGAGCGGCTTGGACAGGACTTCTGCGCATTCCGGGTCACGGCGCAGCAGCTCGTTGTATACGGCTACGGAGCTTGCGATTTTGGAGATGCCGCCGGCTTTGGCGGTGCGTACACATAGCAGGCCGACTATGCTGCTCTGGTCGCAATGGAAGGTCAGCTCTTCCCGCGTCTGGTAGCCGCGGCTGTTGGCGTCCTTCTGCGTCTTGCCCAGATCCGTCACGTGGCCCAGCATGTCACCTTGGGGATTGTTCGAGCACGCCGTGCCCAGGTGCCGCCCTATGGCCCAGTAGATGATCGCCGCCCCCAGGGTATCGAGCACATCCATGCGCAAGCCACGGATCAAGACGGCCCCGGTACCGTCCTTCAATTCACGGCGAATCGTGTCGATCTTCTTGCCGAACCGTCCAAGATCGAATGCGGACAGGGGCAGGGCCAGAAGGCCGTTGGGATCGCTACTCACGCGGCTTCTCAGGGCTCCGGCCATTTTCTCGAGTTCCTCGAACTCATCCGCCTCGACTTGAACCTGCCAGTCCGACCTGGCGTCCAGTTCCTTTCCGATCCATACCGACGGATCCACGACCGGTTGACCAGGGGTGGCAAAGTTGCGCAACGCGTTTCCCATATGAGCTCCCTCCAGAGCTTAGTCAGCCTTGATACCGGCTTGCTTCACGACGCGCTTCCAGATCTCGACATCCTTGCGAATCTGAGCGGTGAAATCGGCTGCACCCACAAAGCTCGGGACCGCGCCCGCTTTTCGGAGGCGCTCCTGCACCACCGGCGCCTTTGCCGCCTTCTCCACCTCTGCGGCAATCCGGTTCTGTACTTCCGGGGGAACCTTTGCGGGAATGACCACTGCAAACCACGATAGGATCTGGGCATCCGGATATCCCGCTTCGGCAAGCGTTGGCACGTCGGGATACTCCTTCGTCCGCTCCTCCGCCATCACCGCGAGTGGCTTGATCCTGCCAGTCTTCACGTTGTTGTTCGTAAGCACGGCAGTGAGGATCGTCGCGGAAAGGCGTCCGGTGATGAGATCCGCGAGGAGCGGCGGATTCCCCTTGTATCCGATCGCCTCGATCTCGACGTCGGCGGCACGTTTGAAGAGCTCGAACGCCAGATGGGATGGCGTCCCGTTCCCAGGGTTACCGTAGCTCAGCTTGTTCGGTTGTGCCTTCGCCATTGCGACATACGAACGTAAGTCCGATACCGGAAGCGAAGTTGGAACGACGAAGTAGTTGACCGACCGGGCGAACAAGCCCGCGGCGACGAAATCCTTCGCCGGGTCCCATCGCAGATCGGGATAGAGGGCGGCGTTCGCGGCGTGGCTCTGACTCGCAAGAAGCCATGTATAGCCGTCCGGCGGGCTACTGAGGACGTTCTCCGTGCCGATCATTGCGTTGGCGCCGGGTCTGGGCTCCACGATGATCTGCTGTCCCCAGTTGGTCGCAATGGCTTCCGCAATGATGCGCCCAAGGACATCCACCACGCCCCCGGCCGGGTACGGCACTACGAGGCGAACCGGCTTGGACGGATAGCTTTGCGATAGCGCCGATCCGGAGACGAGGCACGCGAAAACCAGCCACGTGATGGGTGCGACGAATCTCTTCACTTGTGCCTCCGGGGATTCAGTTGACCTTCGAAGCGATCCGAGCGTAGGGATCGGCTCAGCAGCTTGTCAACGCCGGTGGCGCACAGGTTCGCTTAGTTGACCATTCGGTCAAATCTACACCGGCGGGAAGGGCGATATGGCAGCGCAATATGTCGGCGCCCCTGACCAGTCCTTCAACTTGGCCGCCTAGAGACCGAGCGCCTCGATCGTCAGCCTGCCGAGCTCGCGCCGCAACGCCCCCTTGCGGTCTTTCATCGAGGCATCTCCCGCGAGATTCTTCAGCTCGTATGGATCCTTCTCGAGGTCGTAGAGCTCGTCGAGCTCGTCGGCTCGGGAGCGGTTGATCCAGCGGATGTACTTGTAGCGGTCCGTGCGCAGCGCGCGGTAGGTCATGCCGACGAGCCAGGGCATGGCGTTCTCGGCCCAATACTCGATGAGGATCGACTTGCGCCACGCAGTGCGGCGGCCGGAGAGGAGCGGCAGGAGGGAGCGGCCCTGGACGTGCGGGCCGGGCGTGCCGCCGGCGAGCTCGATGAAGGTCGGCGCGATGTCCTGGCACAGGACGAGGCCGGAGATGCGCGTCCCGGCCTTCACCTTGCGCGGGTAGCGCAGCACGAAGGGCGAGCGGATGCCTTCCTCGTAGGCGAAGCGCCGGTCGGGGCCGAGGCCGTGCTCGCCGAAGAAGTAGCCGTTGTCGCCGAGGAAGAGGATCGCGGTGTCGTCGAGCTGCCCGGTGCGCTCGAGCGCCTCGAGGATGCGGCCGACGCCTTCGTCGACCGACGCCATCATGCGCGCGCGCTCCCGGATCTCCTCCTGCTGGCCCGAATGGATGATCTTCAGCAGCGCCTTCGACTTCGGGTTCTCGCGCAGCCGCATCGCGTCGGCCCAGGCGGGCTTGGCCCGCACCACCTGGCCCGGGGAAAGCATGTTCGGCTTGCGCGGGAAGACCGCGTCCTTGTAGAGCCCGCGATGACGCTTCGCCGCCACATAGCCGATCATCGTCGCGGTGCCGTCGGCGGCCTGCTCCGCGTCCGGGTGCACGGCCTTGTGCGCGAGGAAGAGCGACCACGGCTTGCGCCGGCGCGCGCTCACCGACGCCACCGCTTTCTCGTTCAGCAGGTCTGTGATGTAGCCCGTGTGCTTCACGTACTTGCCGTCGACGTTGAGGAGCGGATTCTCGATCCGGCCGTGGCCGTCGAAGCTGACCCAGTGGTCGTAGCCGGGCCGCGGCTTGCCGTCGTTGCCCATGTGCCACTTGCCGAGGTGCGTCGTCTCGTAGCCGAGGCGCTGCAGCTCGAGGTGGTAGTTCGGCAGCCGGTGGCTCATCGCGTCGCGCGCCACGTTGTCGATGATGCCGTGGCGGCTCGCGTACTGCCCGGTGACGATCGACGCGCGGTTGGGCGAGCAGATCGGCGTGGTGTGGAAGGCGCGCTCGAACAGCGCCCCCTCGCGCGCCAGGCGGTCGATGTGCGGCGTCTTCATGTACGGGTGGCCGCCTGCGCCGAACTCGTCGTAGCGCAGGTCGTCCACCAGGATCACGAGGAGGTTGGGCCGCTTCATGCCGCCCCCTTCAGTTCACTTTGATGCCGCGCGCCTTCGCAATCTTCGAGTACGTGTCGTGCTCGCGCTGCAGGAACCTGGCGAACTCCGCGGGCGGAAGCCCGAGCGGGTCCACGCCGGCCTTGACGAGCTTTTCCTTCACGCCGGGATCCTGCACCGCCCGGGCGATCGCCGCGGCGAGCTTCCCGATCGTCTCCGGCGATGTCTTCGCCGCGACGAACACGCCGGTCCAGTTGGTGAAGTTGTAGCCGGCGAAGCCCGGCAGCTCCGCGACCGCCTGCACGTCGGGCAGCGCGGCGGAGCGCTTGGCGCTCGTCACGCCGACGATGCGCAGGCGCCCCGCGTTGTGCGGGCCGACCACGGGCGGCAGGCCGGCGATGCCCATCTCGATCTGCCCGCCGAGCAGGTCCTGCACCGCCGGCGCGGCGCCGCGGTAGGGGATGTGCACGATGAAGATCTTGCCCAGCGCCTTCATCGACTCGCCGGCGAAGTGCATCGTGCTGCCGAGGCCCGGGGTGCCGTAGGAGAGCTTGCCGGGGCTCTTCTTCGCGTAGTCGAGCAGCTCCTTCATCGACTTCACCGGCACCGACGGATGCAGCACGACCGCGAGCGGCGTCTCGCCGATGACCGTGACCGGCGCGAGGTCCTTCTGCCAGTCGTAGGGCACCTTCAGCCCGGCCGTCGGCCCGACCACGATCTCGGCCGGCGAGGCGACGACGAAGGTGTAGCCGTCGGGGGCGCTCTTCGCCACGTAGTCCGTGCCGATCGTGCCGGACGCGCCGGTGCGGTTCTCGACCACGAACGGCTGCTTCAGGTTGTCGGCGAGCCACTGCGCGACGACGCGCGAGGCGAAGTCGTGGCCGCCGCCGGCCGGATACGGCACGACGACCTTCACCGGCCGGGAAGGCCAGTCCTGCGCGTGGACGCACGTCGCGGCCAGGAGCAACAGCGATGCAAGCAGCTTCTTCATCTGACTTCCCTCCTCTACTTGAAGTCCGCCACCGTCCCGGGGGCTGGGGTGAAGCCGAAATCGCCTCGCTTGATGACCGCCTCGCGGCCGCCATTCAGGGCGAGGAGCTCCGCCTGGCGGGCGCGCGCGCGGCGGTCCACCTCGACGGGATCGCAGATCTCGTAGAGCTTCTTCCGGCACAGCTCGCGCGCCTCGGCATGCTTCGGGTCGTCCGCAAGGTCGCGGATCTCATCGGGGTCCGCCTCAAGGTCGAAGAGCTGCGGCGGGTACTTGGCGTAGTGCACATACTTCCACTTGCCGACGCGCACCGCGAAGGCGCCGGTGCTCGAGCCCATGCCGTGGTACTCGGAAAGCACGGTGCGCTGCGGCTTCGCGCCGCGCGCGATGTCGAAAAGCGAAACGCCCGGGTACCCGCCCGGCGCCTTCATCCCCGCGCCTTCGAGGATGGTCGGGAACGCATCGACGTGGCTCACCGGCGTGTCGACGCGCTGGCCCGCCGGCACGCCCGGGCCGGCGAGGATGAACGGCACGCCGGCGATCTCCTCGTACATGGTGGACTTGCCCCACAGGCCGCGCGCGCCGAGGTTGTCGCCGTGGTCGCTCGTGTACATGATCACCGTGTCGTCCGCGAGCCCGCTGTCCTGCAGCGCGTGGAGCAGCTTGCCGATGTTCTCGTCGAGGTACGACACCAGGCCGAAGTAACCCGAGAGGGCCTTCTTCACGTCCTGCGGCGACTCGAAATAGTCGTCGTAGTTGAAGTTGCGGCTGTAGTCCTGCAGGTACGGATGCTTGGGCCGCTGCTCGCGCGCATAGAGCTTGGGCATCGGCAGCTCCCGGTTCCAGTACCGGTAGTAGTGCTCCGGCGGCGCGGTGAGCGGGAAATGCGGCGCGACGAAGGAGACGAACAGCACCCACGGCTTGTCCAGCTTCTGCGTGCCCTCTTCGCGCAGCCACACCTGGGCGCGCGAGCAGATGTCCTTGTCGTAGAAGGTGTAGGTCGACTCGCCCGGCCCGGCCATCGCGATCATCTTCTTCGAGTTGCCGCGCTGGGGCATGTCGTCGCGGATGAGGCCGAGCAGGTCCCCCTTGCCCTTGTAGATGTGCATCGGGATCTGCTCTTCGGTGAAGCCGTGGTCCTCGCCCTCGAGCCGGAAGTGCAGCTTGCCGACCGAGACCACACGGTGGCCGGCGTCGCGCAGCAGGTGGTGCCACGACGGCACCGAGCCGTCGTACGCGTCGGCGTTGTCCCAGAAGCCGATCTGGTGGATGTACTTGCCGCAGGCGAAGCCGGCGCGCGCGGGAATGCACACCGGGCTCGTCGTGTAGGCGGCGCTGAACGCGGTGCCGCGCGCCGCAAGCGCGTCGAGGTTCGGGGTGTGTATGACCGGATGCCCGGCGTGACGCAGCACCTTGGGGTTGTGCTCGTCCGACATGATGACCAGCAGGTTCTTTTGCGTCATCCTTCAATACTATATAGTTGGCCGGTCATGGCGCAAGCCTCGCTTCCGGTCCTGGTGCGGCGCCTCGACCGCTTCACGCGGCCGGGCGTGCCGAAGTACGTCGCGCTGCGCGACGCGCTCGCCGACGCCATCGCCTCCGGCGACTGGCCCGGCAACACGCGCCTGCCCACGGAATCGGAGTGCGCGGCGGCGCTCCCGCTTTCGCTCGGCACGATCCAGCGCGCGCTGCGCGCGCTCGCCGACGAGGGGCTGATCACGCGCCAGCAGGGGCAGGGCACCTTCGTGTCGGCGAACGGCGCCTCGCGCATGAACGCCCCGCTGCATTGCCGCTTCCTCAACGACGCTGGCACCGGCTACCTGCCCGTCTATCCCGAGGTGCTCGCGCGCTACGAGGAGACGCGCCAGGGGCCGTGGACAGGCCACCTCGGCGCGGCGAGGATCCTCCGCATCGACCGCGCGCTTCGCATCGGCGACGAGTTTCGCGTCTTCAGCCGCTTCTGGTGCGACCCGGTGCGCCTGCCGGCGCTCGCGTCCCTGCCCTTCCGCAAGCTCTCGGGCGAGAACTTCAAGGACATCGTCTGGCGCGAGACGCGCCAGCTCGTCGGCCGCATCTCGACGCTCCTCTCCTGCGCGGCGCTGCCCGCGGACGCCTGCCGCGCGATCGGCGTGCGCCGAGGCACGCGCGGGCAGGTGCTCGAGATTTCCGCCTTCGTCGGCCGGGACCAGCCGATCTACTACCAGGTGCTCTACATACCGCCCAACCGCCGCCGCCTGCACCTCGCCTCGGACGGCCGCGACACAGGCATCGGAGGAAAGCGATGAGCAAGGCGCCGTTCGAGTTCGTCCCCCTGCCCCGCGAGCGCTCGCTGCGCAAGCCGCGCCGCTCGGGCCGCACCATGGTGATCGACGACGGCCTGCCGCTCGCCTACGCGCGCGACCTCGTGCAGCTCGGCGGCGCCTACATCGACCTTGCGAAAATCAAGACCGGCACCGCGCGGCTCTACCCGCGCGCGGAGCTCGTGAAGAAGCTGCGCTTCTACAAGAAGAACCGCATCCAGCCCTTCCTCGGCGGCCAGTTCCACGAGTACGTGTTCGCCACGCAGGGCGAGAAGGCGCTGCCGAAGTACTACGCCGAGTCGCTCGCGCTCGGGTTCGAGGCGATCGAGATCTCGGACAACGTCGTCCCGCTCACCGACGCGCAGCGCCGCAAGCAGATCCGCAACGCGGTCGCGGCCGGGCTGGTCGTGTACGGCGAAGTCGGCTCGAAGGAAACGATGAGCAATCCGCGCCTCCTGATCGGGCAGGCGGAAGCCTGCTTCGAGGCCGGCGCGGCGCTCGTCCTGGTGGAAGCCGCGGAGCTCGTCGAGCGCGGCAGGCTGCGCAAGCGCACCGTCGAGCTCCTCGCCCGCTCGCTCGACATGTCGCGCGTCATGATCGAGCTGCCCGGCCCCTGGATCAGCGATGTCCGCAGCTGCGACATCGAGGACATGAAGAAGGCGCTCGTCAACGCCTTCGGACCGGACGTGAACATCGCCAACGTGCCGCCCGGCTCGATCATCGACACCGAGGCCACGCGCACCGGCCTCGGGACCGCGGGCCCGCCAAAAGGGAAATAGACACGGACTGCCATGTGGTTCAAGAATCTTGTCGTTTACCGGCTGGGAGCCGGCTGGTCGCGCAAGGCGGAGGACTTCGAAGCCAGGCTGGCGCGCCAGCCGCTGCGCAAGTGCGGCGGCTTCGAGATGGAAACGCGCGGCTGGGCCTGCCCGCGGCACGAAGGCCAGTACCTCCACACGCAGAACCGGCAGTGGCTGATCGCCCTGGGTTTCGAGCAGAAGCTGCTGCCCGCGACGGTCATCCGGCAGGCCGCCGAGGAGCGCATCGCCGAGCGCGAGTCGATGCTCGGCAACCCGCTCGGCCGCAAGCAGAAGCGCGACATCCGGGACCAGGTCGAGGCGGAGCTCCTGCCGCGAGCTTTCAGCAAGCGCGCGAAGACCTACGCCTGGCTCGACCTCGCGAACGGCTGGCTCGCGGTCGATGCCGCCGGCGAGCCGAAGGCGGAGCTCTTCATGGAGATGCTGCGCAAGACCGAGGACGACCTGCCGCTTGCGCGGCTCGAGACGCAGATGTCGCCCGCCACGGCGATGAGCCGCTGGCTGCTGCAGGGCGAGGTCGACGGGCCGTTCACCATCGACCAGGACCTGGAGCTGCGGGCGGCGGATGCAAGCAAGGCCACGGTGCGCTACGCGCGCCACACCCTCGAAGGCAAGGAGATCCGCGATCACATCGCCGCCGGCAAGCACCCGGTGCGCCTCGGCCTCACCTGGAATGAGCGCATCTCCTTCGTCCTCACCGAGGAGCTGCACGTGAAGCGTATTTCGTTCCTCGACATCCTGAAACGGGAATCCGGCGACGAGGAAGTCGAGGACGACGAGGAACGCTTCGAGATCGACTTTGCCCTCATGACGGGCGAGCTCTCGCGCCTGCTCGCCGACCTCGCGAAGGCCCTCGGAGGAGAAAAGTCGGCGGACGCCCGTGCCGCGGGAGAAAGCGCGGAAGCGTCCTTCGCCTAGCCCAGCAGGGCGCCGATCTGCGCGCCGAGCTGCAGGTCCGGCACGGCGCCGAGGTGCTGCGCGCGCAGGCGGCCGGCGCGGTCGATGAGGAGGAGCGTCGGGGTTCCCTGCATGCCGTACTTCGCCATGGTCGCGGGCAACGGCTCGCCCGGACGATCGATGGCGACCGGGAAGCGGATCCGGTACTCGTGCAGGAAGACCTCGAGCGCCTCGCGCGTGCCCTGCACGGCGTGGTGCTCGAACACGGTATGGAGGCCGATGACCTGGAGGTCCCCGGGTCGGAACGCACCGGCGATGCGCTGGGCCTGCGGAAGGCCGTGCTGGACGCAGCCCGGGCAAAGCATCTGGAACGCCTCGACCACCACCACCCGGCCGCGCAAGTCCTTGAGGCTCAAGGGCTTGGGCGTGTTCAGCCAGTCGGCAGCTTCGATCTCGGGGGCGGTCTCTTCTGCAGGCTCCACGCCGGCAATGGTAGCCATAGTCCGCGCGGACTATGCCGGTCCGTAGAAGAAACGACGGGGAAGTAGGAAGATGTCTACACGCAAGTAGCCATCACGTTGTTACCAGCCCCACGCCGATGCCCCAAGGCACCGGATAGCAGGGCCAAACACTGTGTAGCGACCTGCGCAGGTGAGTGGCCATCGCGCTGTTATCAGCCCCACGCCGGTTTTCAGAGAACCGGACAGCAGGGCCAAACAAAGCGTAGCAACCGCCGATCGTTCGCTTGAAGGTGCTTCACGGGAGGGCAAGGCTACCGGCCTTCGCCCTCCTTTTCATTTCGGGCACCGTCAGGACGAAATCTTACTCACGCGCGGTGGAACCGGATATCGCGCGTTCCCGCTGCGTGCTGTCGCCGATTTCATATTTTTCGATCGCAACCTTACGACGTCGCGCCGCGACAACGCACGCCGGCCCGCTACTGCGCCGTCCATGCGCCGTCCACCGGCAGCGCCGCGCCGCGGATGTTCTCCGCCGCCGGGCTGCACAGGAACACGGCCAGCGCGCCGAGCTGCTCGGGCGTCGTGAACTGCAGCGAAGGCGTCTTCTCGGAAAGGAGCGAGACCTTCGCGTCCTCCTGGGAAAGCTGCAACTGCGCGGCGCGCGCGTCCACCTGCTTCTGCACCAGCGGCGTGAGCACCCAGCCCGGGCAGATCGCGTTGCAGGTGATGCCGGTCCGCGCCGTCTCGAGCGCGACGACCTTGGTCAGCCCGACGACGCCGTGCTTGGCGGCGACGTACGCCACCTTCTGCACCGACGCCACGAGGCCGTGGGTCGAGGCGATGTTGATGATGCGCCCCCAGTTGCGCTTCTTCATCTGCGGCAGCACCGCCGCGATGGCGTGGAAGTTCGACGAGAGGTTGATGGCGAGGATCGCGTCCCAGCGCTCTGCCGGGAAGTCCTCGATGTTCGCGGTGTGCTGGATGCCGGCGTTGTTGACCAGGATGTCCACGCCGCCTAGCTTCGCATCCGCGTCGTCGATCATGACCCGGATCTGCTCGGGCCTGGACATGTCGGCCATGCTGTAGGCCGCGAACTCCTTCCTCAGAGCGGCGAGCGTCGGCTCGTCGGCGAAGCCGTTGATCATGACCCGGGCGCCCTGCGCCGCGAGCGCCCGGGCGATGCCCAGGCCGATGCCGCTGGTGGATCCGGTGACGACTGCGCGCTTGCCCTGGAGCATCTCGATTCCCGCGAGAAAAGGCGGATTCTAAGCGCGGGCGCAGGCCTTGCTGCGCCGCAAGGGATGAAGCTCGTTCTGCTCGACGTCGACGGAACCCTCGTGGATTCGAACGACCTGCACGTCGAGGCGTGGCGCGACGCGTTCCGCCGCCACGGCAAGGACCTTTCGCGCGAGGAAGTCCACGCCCAGATGGGAAAAGGGGGGGACCAGCTCGTGCAGGTCTTCCTTTCGCCGGAGGAGGTCCGACGCTTCGGAAAGGACGTGGACAACCTCCACGTGGAGATCTTCATCGACGCTTACCAGCCCCGGGAGCGGCCGCTGCCGGGTGTTCGTCCCCTGCTCTCGTGGCTGAAATCGCAAGGTAGCCGGCTCGTGCTCGCCTCCTCGGCAAAGGAGAAGGAGCTGGAGGGCCACCTGCGGATCCTGCAGATCGACGACCTCCTCGACCGGCACACGACCTCGGACGACGCCGATCACTCCAAGCCCTGCCCGGACATCTTCCAGGCCGCGCTCGGAGATACCGCGCCGCAGGATGCGCTGGTGATCGGCGATTCTCCTTATGACGCGCAGGCCGCGCGCAAGGCCGGTATTCCCATGGTCGGAGTCCTCACCGGCGGCTTCACGCGCGAGGCGCTCCTGCGCAGCGGCGCGCGCGCCGTGTATCGCGACCTCACCGACCTCCTCGAGCAGTGGACGCGATCGCCATGACGAGCCGGAACAACCGATGGCCGATCGCCCGCATCGCGGCCCTCCGCTGCCGCTTGGCGTGCCGCTCGATGGCGCTGCGCAGGCTCGTCGCGTCGTCGCGGTAGAGCTCCAGCAGGGACGGCTCGAAGGCGCTGATCACCGTCCTGCCTTCGTCCGCCAGCGCCAAGGTGTCGCCGCACCGAAGATCGACCCTCCCGATCCCGCCCGGCTTCAGCTCCATGACTTGCGCATTCATTGCCGCTCCTTTGCCTGATTGATGTGCAGGGCGGATCATCGGCAAAGGACGGCCGAACGACGTGAGGCCAGGGTCCCGGGACGGGTTGTGCGGGCCGGCTGG
>DASPMF010000037.1:0-3339 GCA_035627155.1 Burkholderiales bacterium
CGCGATGACCTTGCCGACCGCAGGCTTCTGCTCGTCCGGGATCTTGGGCATGGACGGGATCTGGACGAAGTTGAAGTACCAGAGCAGGCCGATCCACATGACGCCGGAAAGCACGTGCAGCCAGCGCATGAAGAACGTCCACCACTGCATGTCGCCGACCTTGGCGAACGTGCCGGCGATGCCCATGATGATGAGGAGGACCACAATGCCGGCGATGATCGTCCGGCCGAGCGACTGGAATATCGCACCCATGTCTTGTCCCTTTCTTGGTGTCGGGTTTCTGCGACAAAAAAGTCTAGCACGTAGTCCGAAACGCTATGCTCGCGGCCATGCCACGCCTTGCCGCGAACGTTTCGATGCTTTTCAAGGAACGGCCTTTCCCCGAGCGCTTCGATGCGGCGGCCCAGGCCGGCTTCCGGGCGGTCGAGTACCAGTACCCGTATGAATGGGGGCCGGAACAGGTGGCGGCTTGCGCCCGTGACGCCGGCGTGGAAGTCGTCCTGCACAACATGCCGCCCGGTCCTGCCGGGTACAGCGGAACGGCGTGCATTCCGGGCGCCGAAGGCCGGTTTCGCGAGGACCTGGAGAAGGCGATCCAGTATGCAGGGGCGGTGTGCTGTCCGAGGATCCACTGCGTGGCCGGCGTCATGCCGCCCGGCGTGCCGGTCGCGCACCTGCGTGAGACGTTCGTAGCGAACCTGCGCCACGCCGCCCGGCGCCTGGGCGAGGAGGGCATGACCGCGATGATCGAACCGCTCAGCGCGGGCACGGTCGCCGGATGTTTCCTCACCGGCAGCCGGCAGGCGGTGGAGCTCATCGCGGAAATCGGCGCGCCGAACGTGAAGCTGCAGTACGACATCTTCCACATGCAGGCGATGGAGGGCGACCTCGCGCGCACCATCGAGCGGCTGCTTCCGAGCATCGGCCACCTCCAGCTCGCCGACCTGCCCGGGCGGCACGAGCCCGGGTCCGGCGAAATCAACTTCGATTTCCTTCTCGCCCACATCGACCGCCTCGGCTACGGGGGTTGGATCGGCTGCGAATACAATCCGTCGGGTGACACCGTGGAAGGCCTGAAGTGGGCGCAGCCCTACCTGAGAAGCGCGTCCGGGTAGCCGAGGCGCTGCGCGCCTTCCTGCCGGCGCGCGCGGTGCTCTTCGAGGAAGAGGACACGCGCCCGTACGAGTGCGACGGGCTCACCGCGTACCGGCAGCTTCCCATGGTCGTCGCGCTGCCGGAAACCGAGGAGCAAGTGCGCCGCGTGCTTCAGACGTGCTCCGGGCTCGGCGTGCCGGTGGTGCCGCGCGGCGCGGGCACCGGGCTCTCGGGCGGCGCGCTGCCGCTGGGCGACGGCGTGCTGCTCTCCATGGCGAAGTTCATGCGCGTGCTGCGCATGGATCCGGAGGCCTGCGTCGCGGTGGTGCAGCCGGGCGTGCGCAACGCGGTGATCTCTGAAGTCGCCGCACCACACGGCCTGTACTACGCCCCGGATCCCTCGAGCCAGATCGCCTGCAGCATCGGCGGCAACGTCTCCGAGAACTCCGGCGGCGTGCACTGCCTGAAATACGGCCTCACCGTGCACAACGTCCTGCGCCTGCGCGGCTTCACGATCGACGGCGAGCCGATCGAGCTCGGCTCCGAGGCGCCGGATTCGCCGGGACTCGACCTGCTCGCGCTCGCGATCGGGTCCGAGGGCATGCTGTTCGTGGTGACGGAAGTGACGGTGAAGCTGCTGCCCAGGCCGCAGTGCGCGCGCGTCATCATGGCCTCGTTCGACGACGTGGAAAAAGCGGGCGGCGCGGTGGCTGACGTGATCGCGGCGGGAATCATCCCGGCCGGGCTGGAGATGATGGACCGGGCGGCCACGCAGGCGGTCGAGCAGTTCGTGGGCGCGGGCTACGACCTCGATGCCGCCGCGATCCTGCTGTGCGAATCGGACGGCACACCCGAGGAAGTGGACGACGAGATCGCCCGCATGAAGGCGGTGCTCGAGCGCTCCGGGGCAACGCGCATGACGGTGTCGCGGGACGAGGCCGAGCGCCTGCGCTTCTGGTCGGGCCGCAAGGCGGCCTTCCCCGCCGTCGGGCGCATTTCCCCCGACTACTACTGCATGGACGGCACGATTCCCCGCAAGCGCCTCGGCGAAGTGCTGCTCTTCATCGCCGAGATGGAGAAGAAGCACGGCCTGCGCTGCCCGAACGTGTTCCATGCCGGCGACGGAAACCTGCATCCGCTGATCCTCTTCGACGCGGCCGACGCGGACCAGTTGGATCGCACCGAGCGCTTTGCCGCCGAGGTGCTGGAGAAATGCGTTGCCGTCGGCGGAACCATCACCGGCGAGCATGGCGTCGGCGTGGAGAAGATCAACCAAATGTGCGTCCAGTTCCGGCCCGGCGAGCTCGAGGCGTTCATGGCGCTGAAGCGTGCTTTCGACCCGCGCGGGCTCCTCAATCCGGGCAAGGCGATTCCGACCCTCGCGCGTTGCGCCGAATACGGGCACATGCACGTGCACGGCGGCCGGCTGCCCCACCCGGACCTGCCCCGGTTTTGAGCCTCGCCGCCTTACGGGACGCGATCCGCGACGCGGCGGCGCGCCGCGCGCCGCTGCGCATCAGGGGCGGCGGCACCAAGGACTTCTACGGCAACGCGCCGCGCGGCGACGTCCTCGATACGCGCGCGCATTCGGGCATCGTCGACTACGAGCCGAGCGAGCTCGTCATCACGGCGCGCTGCGGCACGCCGCTCAGGGAGGTCGAGCAGGCCCTCGAGGCGCGCGGCCAGTGCCTGCCGTTCGAGCCGCCGCACTTCGGCGCCGCGGCCACCTTCGGCGGCTGCATCGCCGCGGGTCTTTCCGGCCCGCGCCGCGCATCCGCCGGCGCGGTGCGCGACTTCGTGCTCGGGGTGAAGGTGGTGAACGGGCGCGGCGAGCTCCTCGCATTCGGCGGCCAGGTGATGAAGAACGTCGCCGGCTACGACGTGTCGCGCCTCATGGCGGGCTCCCTTGGCACCTTGAGCCTTATCGCCGAAGCCTCCATCAAGGTACTGCCGCGGGCGCCGGCGGAGACCACCCTCCGCCTTGAGCTCCCGCGGGAGGCGGCGCTGCAGGCGTTCCGGAGGTGGGCTTCGCAACCGCTGCCCGTGTCGGCGACCTGCTGGAACGACGGCGTTGCGCACGTCCGTCTCTCCGGAAGCGCGCCAGCGATCGATTCGGCCCGCAGGCGCATCGGCGGAACGCCGGTGGCTGCGGGCCCCTGGCAGGATATCCGCGAGCACACGCATCCGTTCTTTTCCGGCGACGAGCCGCTCTGGCGCCTCGCCGTCGCGCCCACCGCTCCTCCG
>DASPMF010000038.1:0-4641 GCA_035627155.1 Burkholderiales bacterium
GACCAGCAGCAGAGTGATGAACGCGAGGGCCGATACGACACCCAGCGCGATGAAGTTGTACGTGCGCGCCTCGAGCTCGCCCTGATAGGCCTCGTTCAGGCGCTCCGAGGCCGCGAGCAGCGTCTCCGAGTCGTTGAAGATGTCGCGCGTGGCGCGCTTCGCGTTCACGAGGCGCTGCTGGTTGCCGAGGATGTCCGCGACCGCGCCCTGGTATTCGCGGAAGCCGACCTCGAGCTCGGAGAGCTTCCCCTTGATCTCCGGGTCGCGCACTTCCTGGATGCGCAGCGCATCGGAGCCCTTGAGCAGGCCCTGCAGCATGTCGCGGAAGGTGTTCGTGTCCTTGCCGAGCAGGAACGCGACCTCCGGATCGACGACGTCCGAAGCAAGCATCGCGTTGGCGTTCTTCGCCATCCGCTGCGTCATCATGACGAGCTGCCCGGTCACCGCGTTCTGCCGCGCGCTACCGCCCGCCTGCACGGAGAGCGCCGCGATCTCGTCCGCGAGCTCGAGCAGCGTCGGGTTGTTCTGGTTGATCCGGCGCACCGCCTCGCCGAGCGCCACGAGGTTCTTTTCCTCCCCGATGACGAGCGAGGCGTTGCGTTCCGTCTTGCGCCATTCGCCCTCGAGCTTGTCCAGGGCCGGCTTGGCGCCCTCCGCGGTCGCCGGGACCTGCACGCCTTCGGCCGAGCCGCCGGTGGCGAGGACCTTCATCAGCGTGTCGAACTCGTCGCGCGACTGGCGCAGCTGCTTGAAGGCCTCCCGGTTGCCCTGGGAAGCCTGCTGCGCCGCCTTCGCGAGGCGCTGCGAGAGCATCCGGATCTTTCCGACCGCCGCGATGTAGGCGGTGCCGATCGTCCCCTGCCGCGCGTCGAGCGCGACGATCGCGCCGTCGACCACCAGGAAGAACACCAGGGCCGTGGTGAGGATTTGCAGCTGCACCCCGACGCGCATGCGCCCGAGCACGGGCAGCGGCCCGGAAAGGAGGCCCCGCGAAGTCGCAGCCGGCTTTGCAGCCGGGGCTTCCGCCCCGCCCCGTCCCATCTTCAGCGCACCGATCTTGAATGCCATAGCTCTTCCCTGCCTTTTTTGCGTTGGTGTTGCCTGTTAGCTCCGGTCCATCCCTAGCGCATGAACTTGCCGTCGCGGGCGATGATCGTGAGATCCACGAACTTCGACCCGGTGTGGCTCTTCGGCGAGTAGCTTACGTAGAAGCCGCCCACATCCACGTCGTTCATCTTCTCGAGCGCGTCGACCAGCCCTTCGCGCGTGAGGTTGCGTCCGGCGCGGCGCAGGCCTTCCACCATGACCTTGGCGGTAATGAAGCCCTCGAGCGCGCTGAAGTTGTAGTCGACGTGGCCCGCCTTCTTCGAGGCGGCGTGGTACTCCTTCACCACCGGGATGCCCGTCGCCCAGGGGAAAGGCACCACCTGGGAGATCGCCACTCCGACGCCGTCCTTGCCGAGCGCGTCGGCGAGGGACTTCGAGCCGACGAAGGAGACGTTGTAGAAGGTGGCGCCGCTGCCCAGCTTCTGCATGGCGCGCACATAGGCTGCGCATGCGGCATACGCGCCGATCATCACCACCGCATCGGGCTGCGACGCGTGGATTGCCTTGGCGGCCGCATCGACGTCCACGGTGTTGCGCTTCACGGTGCCGGTCGAGTGGATCTTCATCTTGCGCCGTTCGAGCGCGAGCTCCGTGCCCTTGCGTCCCGCCTCGCCGTAGGCGTCGTCCTGGTAGAAGACCGAGATTCTTCTTCCCCCGGTCGAGACGACCTGCTCGACGATCTTCTCCGTCTCGTCGTAGTAGCTCGCGCGCACGTGGAAGACGTAGCGGCTCATGGGGACGCGCAGCGCCTCGGCGCCGGTGAACATGCCGACCAGCGGCACCTTGGCCTGGTTGACCACCGGCAGGTGCGCGACGCCGGTCGGCGTGCCGACGTAGCCCAGCAGCGCGAAAACCCGGTGCTCCTCGATGAGCTTCTTCGTGGCGCCCGGCGCGACGGAGGGCTCGTAGCGGTCGTCCTCGGTCACGAGCTCGATGCGGCGGCCGTTGACGCCGCCGCGCTCGTTAACGTGATCGAAATACGCCTTGATGCCGTTGCGCATCTGGATGCCGAGCTGCGCCGCCGGGCCGCTGAACACCGCCGCCTGGCCGAGCACGATCTTGTCCGCGCTGACGCCCGGCGTCTGCGCGGAGGCCGTGGCGCTTGCCAGGACGGCCAGTCCTGCGAGCAGCCGTTTCAGGATCTTCGTCTTCATGATTCGTCCCCCTCTTTCTGCCTTCATGCGCCCACCGTCAGGAATTCCTGCTGCTGCACGAGCTGCGGCACGTCGAGCTCCTTCCACAGGCGACCGTCCTCGTCAGCGTGCTGCGCCTTCAGCCACTGCGGGGCGTCGTCGGGGCGCGCCTGCGCCTTGAGCTGCGCCGGATTGCGCAGGCCGAGCGAGCGGTCCACGAGCAGCGCGGCGCCGAGCCGGAACCGGTCGCCGAGCAGGAGCAGGCGCGTCTGCTCGCCCTGCACCGCCGGCGCGCCGCCCAGGTAGGCCGCGAAATCGACCACGCTGTACAGGTTGCCGCGAATATTCGCCATGCCGCGGAACCACCCCTTCGTGAGGGGCACCGGCGTGATCGCCGGCAGCGGGATCACCTCGCCGGCGTCGGCGAGGTTCACCAGCCAGCCCTCCTGCCCGACCTGCAGCGCGAGCAGCGACGCCGCGCGGGCCGTGCTGGCCGCGCGCAGGCGCTCCGCGAGATCGCGCTGGTAGTCCCGCAGGGAGAGCTTTTCTGCCATCAGCCGAGCGCCGAGATCTTCTTGAGGAGCTCCGGGCCGTTCACCGGCTTGGTGACGTAGTCCTTCGCGCCCTGGCGCATGCCCCAGACCTTGTCCGTCTCCTGGCTCTTGCTGGTGCACAGGATGACCGGGATGTCCTTGGTCGCATCGTCCTTGGAGAGCTCGCGCGTGGCCTGGTAGCCGTTGTGGCCCGGCAGCACCACGTCCATCAGAACGAGGTCGGGCTTCGTCTGCTTGACCTTGGCGATGCCCTCTTCCGCGCTCGCGGCGGTGGTGACGGCGTAGCCGCCCTTCGCAAGGATGTCGGTCAGGTGCTGGCGGTCGGTGGGCGAGTCGTCTACTACGAGAACGTTCTTGATGGCCATGGCGGCTCCTCTTGCGTTAAGACGGAATGGAAGACGGCCGGGCGTGCTCCTTCACCGCCTCGAGCAGCGTCTCCTTCGTGAATGGCTTGGTGAGATAGCGGTCCGAGCCGGCGAGCCGGCCGCGCGCGCGGTCGAACACGCCGTCCTTGCTCGAGAGCATGATCACCGGCGTGGAGCGCAGCAGCGGGTTCTGCTTGATGAGCGCGCAGGTCTGGTAGCCGTCCAGACGCGGCATCATGATGTCGACGAAGATCACTTGCGGCTCGTGGTCGGAGATCTTCGCGAGCGCATCGAACCCGTCTTCGGCGAGGATGACTTCATAGCCGGCCTGGCGCAGGAACATCTCCGCGCTGCGCCGGATGGTGTTGCTGTCGTCGATGACCAGGACCTTGACGTGTCCCGCCGCCCCATCGCTCACTGCCCGCTCCTCCGCTGAAAAGGCTTTTGTTGTCGGGCCCTTACTGCAAATTTCTCATGTGAATAATACATGAGGGTCGCGGAAACGGAATAGCCGCGCTCAAGATTTGTGCAGGAGAAGCCCGCTGCAGCGCAGCAGCCGGTAAGAGTTACAAGATTAAAGCGGCTTTTTCAGCAGGTTGCCGAGCTCGCCGACGATGCCGCGCCGGAAGGCAAGCACGCAGACGACGAAGATCGCGCCCTGGACGACGGTGACCCACGCGCCGAGCTGCGCGAGGTAGTTTTCCATCGTGATGATGACGAGCGCGCCGGCCACGGGGCCGAAGACCGTGCCCAGTCCCCCGACGAGGCACATCAGCACCACCTCTCCGGACATCGGCCAGTTCACGTCGGTGAGCGAGGCGAGCTGGAAGACGAGCGCCTTGGTGCCGCCCGCCAAGCCGGAGAGCGTGGCGGAAAGAACGTATGCCAGGAACTTGTAGCGCGCGGTGTCGTAGCCGAGCGAGATGGCGCGCGGCTCGTTCTCGCGGATCGCCTTGAGGACCTGGCCGAACGGCGAGTGGATGGCGCGGTAGATGAGCAGGAAGCCGCCGAAGAAGATCACTGCCACCGTCAAGTACATGGCCCAGATGTTGTTGAGGTCGATCAGGCCGAACAACCGCCCGCGCGGCACCGCCTGGATGCCGTCCTCCCCGCCCGTGAACGGCGCTTGCAGGCTGAAGAAGAAGATCATCTGCGCGAGCGCGAGCGTGATCATCGCGAAGTAGATACCCTGGCGGCGGATCGCGAGCAGGCCGGTCACCACGCCGAGCAGGCAGGCGCAGAAGGTGGCGAACAGGATCGCCAGCTCCGGCGGGAAGCCCCAGACCTTGGCGGCGTGCGCGGCGGCGTAGCCTGCGCTGCCGAGGAACATCGCGTGGCCGAACGACAGCAGCCCGACGTAGCCGATCAGCAGGTTGAACGCGCATGCGAACAGCGCGAAGCACATCACCTTCATCAGGAATACGGGATAGATCAGGAACGGGCCGAGCGCGAAGAACGCGAGCATCAGCACGAAGCCGACGC
>DASPMF010000039.1:0-8282 GCA_035627155.1 Burkholderiales bacterium
CATGCCCGGGGGCACCACGGGCGCGCCCGGCCCCTGGTCGGATGCGGCCTTCCTGGAAACCTTCCCCTCGAAGACCTCTTTCGGCGAGCGCCCGAGCAGCACGCCGAGGGCCGCCTCCTCGCGCTCGCGCTCGCGCTCGAGCGGCGGCAGCTGGGCGCGCAGCGCCGCCGCCTCGGCCTCGAGCTGGCGGAACTCGAACTCGGAGGTGATGCCGCCCTGCATGCGCTTTCGCTGCAGGGCGAGCGCGTCCTCGCGCAGCGCGATCGTCTGGCGGGTGAGCGCGACCTGCTCGTCCAGCGCGCGCAGCGTGAAGTAGGACTTCACCACCTGCGCGGCGAGGGCGAGGCGCACCACGTCGCGCGCCGCCTCGTTCGCCTCGAGCTCCGCCCGCGCGGCGCGCGCGCTGGCGCGGATGCGGCCGAAGAGATCGAGCTCGTACGAGACGTTCAGGGTGGCGCGATAGGTGCTGAACTCGCGCGGCATGCCGGGCGCGGAGACGGCGCTGCGCGTCGAGAGCTGCTGGCGCGTCGCGCCGGCGCGCGCGTCCACCGTGGGCAGGTAGGCCGCCTCCACCTCGCCGACCAGCGCCCGCGCCTCGTCGACGCGCGCCGCGGCGACGGCGAGGTCGGCGTTGTTCGCGAGCGCCTCCTCCACCACCGTCTCGAGCTCGGGATCCTCGTAGATGCGCCACCACTTGCCGTCTTCCGCCGCATTTCGCCAATGAGGCGGTGCGCTTTCCTTCCACGCCGCCGGCAGCTCCAGGGCCGGCCGTTCGTATTGCGTTGCCGTCGCGCAGCCCGCGAGGAACAAGGCGCCGACGATCGCGGCCTTATTCATCGTCCCTCCGGTGCGGGGCGTGGTGCGGCGTCGGGATCGGCTTGTGCGTGGTCTGGCGCGCCTGCGCCGCCTCGTGCTTGATGTCGGCGGTGGAGCGCTTCTCCGTGAGGTGCCGGTCGGTGAAGAGCTTGAAGAACATCGGCACGAAGAAGATGGCGAGGAAGGTGGCGGCGATCATCCCGCCCATCACGCCGGTGCCCACCGAGTGGCGCGCGCCGGCGCCGGCGCCGGTGGAGAGCACGAGCGGCAGCACGCCGAGGATGAACGCGAGCGAGGTCATCAGGATCGGACGGAAGCGCAGGCGCGCCGCCTCCACCGCTGCCGCGGACGCCGAAAGGCCTTCCTCGCGCTTCAGCACCGCGTACTCGACGATCAGGATCGCGTTCTTGGCGGCGAGGCCGAGCAGCGTGACGAGGCCGATCTGGAAGTACACGTCGTTGGTGAGCGGCGCGCGCCCGAGGGCGGTGAAGACAAGATTGTTGATCCAGATCGCGGCGAGCGCGCCGAAGGTGCCGAACGGCAGCGCAAGCAGCACCGAAAGCGGCAGCGACCATTTCTCGTACTGCGCCGCGAGGATCAGGAACACCATGATCGCGGCCAGGCCGAGGGCGAGGCCGGAGGTGCCGGCCGCGCGCTTTTCCTGGAACGACGCACCGCCCCAGTCGAAACTGAATTCCGGCGGCAGCACCTTCGCCGCGATCTCCTCCACGCGCTGGATCGCCTGTCCTGAGGACACGCCCGGCGCGCCCTGGCCGAAGATCTTCACCGCCGGCAGGTTGTTGAAGCGGTCGAGCGAGTCCGGTCCGGCGCTGTAGCGCACGCGCGCGAGCGCGCCGAGCGGAACCATCTCGCCGCCGGCGCTCTTCACGAACATCTTGCCGATGTCGTCGGGCCGGTTGCGGTACGCCGGGTCGGCGGAGAGCAGCACCTGCCAGGTGCGGCCGAACTTGTTGAAGTCGTTCACGTAGTAGCTGCCGAGCGTGGCGGCGAGCGTCCCGTAGAGGTCCTCGAGCGTGACGCCCAGCGCCTTGGCGCGCTCGCGGTCCACGTCCACGTAGAGCTGCGGCACCGTCGCGCGCCACAAGGACTGCGCGCCGCCCAGCATCGGATCCGAGTTCGCCGCGCCGAGGAAGGCGCCGAGCGCCTGCTGCATCGCCTGCGGCCCGCCGGTGCCGCGGTTCTGGATGTAGAACTCGTAGCCGCCCGCCATTCCCAGGCCGAAGATCGGCGGCGGGGCGAAGGCGAGCGCGAGGCCTTCCTTGATGTGGCCGGTCTTCATGAAGAAGTCCCCCACCACCATCGGCGTGGTGACCTTGCGCTCGTCCCAGTGCTTCTGCGTGACGAACATCGTCGCGGCGTTGTTGCGGAAACCCCCGCCGAGGAAGTCGAAGCCGGTGAACGCGACCACGTCCTCGTTGTTCGGGTTGGAGCGGATCGCCTGGATGACCTCGTTCACCACCTTGTCGGTGCGCTCGAGCGTCGCCCCGTCGGGCAGGACCACCGCGGCGATGTAGAAGCCCTGGTCCTCGTCGGGCACGAGGCTGCCGGGGGTGAGGCGCCACAGCGTGAACGCCCCCGCCACCATCACCGCGAACAGCACGAGCGCGATGCCGCCGCGGCGCACCATGAACGCCACGCCGTTCTCGTACCGGTCGGTCACCCGGCGGAAGCTGCGGTTGAACCAGGCAAAGAACCCGGCCTGCGCCTTCTTCTCGTTCTTCAACACCACCACGCACAGCGAAGGCGTCAGCGTCAGCGCCACGATGCCCGAGATCACCACCGCGATGGAGATCGTCACGGCGAACTGCCGGTAGAGCTCGCCGGTGAGACCGCCGAGGAACATGATCGGCACGAACACCGAGCACAGCACGAGCACGATGGCGACGATCGGGCTGGTCACCTCCTTCATCGCCTTGATCGCCGCCTCGCGCGGCGCGAGTCCCTCCTCGTCCATGATGCGCTCGATGTTCTCGAGCACGACGATGGCGTCGTCCACCACGATGCCGATCGACAGCACCATGCCGAAGAGGGTCAGCGTATTGATCGAGTAGCCGAGCAGCAGCAGGCCGGCGAAGGTGCCGATCAGCGAGACCGGCACCGCGGCGAAGGGGATCAGCGTCGCGCGCCAGCTCTGCAGGAAGAGGAACACGACCAGGAACACCAGCAGCATCGCTTCGCCCAGGGTGATCACCACCTCGCGGATGGAGACCTCGACGAAGCGCGTCGTGTCGTACGCGACGTGGTGCTTCAGGCCCTCGGGGAAGCGCTCGGCGAGGCGCGCGGTCTCCTGCTTCACCGCCTCGCCGACCTCGAGCGCGTTGGCGCCGGGCTGCAGGAAGATGCCGACCAGCGTGGCGGAGCGGCCGTTGATGCGGCCGATGAACTCGTAGTCCTTCGAGGCGAGCTCGACCTTCGCCACGTCCTTCAGCCGCAGCGCCGAGCCGTCGGCGTTGGTGCGCAGCAGGATCTCCTCGAACTCCTTGGGCTCCGAAAGCCGCCCGCGCGTGGTGATGGTGTAGACGAGCTCCTGGCCCTTCGGGGCCGGCGCCTGGCCGACCTTGCCGGCCGCGAACTGCGCGTTCTGCTCGTTCAGCGCGCGGATCACGTCGCCCGGCGCGAGGCGGTGCTGCGTGAGCTTGTCCGGCTGCAGCCAGATGCGCATCGCGTAGTCCTTCGCGCCGAAGATCTGCACGTTGGTCGTGCCCGGCACGCGCTTCAGCTGGTCGAGGACGTTCAGCGTGACGTAGTTCGAGATGAAGACGTCGTCGTGGCGCCCCTCGGGCGCGTAGAAGGCGATCACCTGGAGGAAGGACGACGAGCCCTTCTCCACCGTCACGCCCTGCCGGCGCACCTCGAGCGGCAGGCGCGGCTCGACCTGCTTTACCCGGTTGTTCACGTTGAGCGCGGCGGTGTCGACGTCGGAGCCGATGTCGAAGGTCACCTGGATCTCCACCATGCCGGCGGAGGTCGACGTGGAGCTCATGTAGAGCATGTTCTCCACGCCGTTGATCTGGTTCTCGAGCGGCGCGGCGACCGTCTGCTCGAGCACCTGCGCCGAGGCGCCTGGGTAGATCGCGCGCACCGTGACCACCGGCGGGGCGATCTCCGGGTACTGCGCGACCGGCAGGACCCGCATCGCGGCGAGCCCGGCGATCACGATGAAGATCGAGAGGACGGCCGCGAAGATCGGCCGGTCGATGAAGAATCTGGAAAACATGGCTTACTTCTTCGCTTGCGGCTTCGGCGCTTCCGGCTTCGGGGCTTCCGCGATCCGCACCGGCGCGCCGGGGCCGAGCTTCATCACGCCGTCCACGATCACCTTCTCGCCCGCCTTGAGGCCCGAGGTAATGAGCCAGCGGTCGGCGAGCCAGTCGCCGGCCTCGACCGGGCGCGGCTGCGCGGTGCCCTTCTCGTCCACGACATAGACGAACTTGCCGCCCTGCGGGCTCTCCAGCACGGCGCGCTGCGGAACGGAAACCGCGTCGGGCACCGTCGCGCCGCGCAGGATCACGCGCACGAACTGGCCCGGGCGCAGGCGGCCGTCCGGGTTGGGCACCTCGGCGCGCGCCTCGCGGCTGCCGGTCTGCGGCGAGATGCGCACGTCGGCGAAGTTGAGCTTGCCCCTGCGCGGATACACGCTGCCGTCGGCGAGCCGCAGCTCCACCTCGAAGTTGCCGTTCTTCGGCAGCGCGAGGCGGCCCGCCTCCGCGTCCTTCTGGATGCGCCCCTGCTCGAGGTCCGGGATGCCGAAGTTGACCCAGATCGGGTCGGCCTGGATCACCGTCGTGAGGAGCGTCTCGGGGCCGGAGACGAACGAGCCTTCCGAGCGCTCCGAGCGGCTCGCGAGGCCCGATGCCGGCGCCTCGACGCGCGTGTAGCCCAGACTGAGCTTCGCCTCGGTGAGGCGCGCGCGCGCCGCCTTCACGTCGGCCGCGGCGATCGCCTCGGCGGAGACCGCATCGTCGTGCTCCTTCTGGCTCACCGCCTTCTCCGCGATGAGCGGCTTCAGGCGCGCCGCGTTGCGCTTCGCCTGCTGCTCCCGCGCCTCGGCCGCGGCGACGTCCGCCTCCGCGCGCGCCACGGCAGCCTCGAACGGCGCCGGGTCGATGGTGTAGAGCGACTGGCCCTGCTTGACCGGCTCGCCCTCGGCGAAATTGCGCTTGATGAGGATGCCCGCGACGCGCGAGCGCACCTCGACGACGCGCGAGCCGGCGGTCTGGCCGGTGTACTCGAAGGCGAGCGGCACGGAGCGCGGCTCCACGACCGCGACGTTGACTTCGGGCGGCGGCATGCCCGCGCCCGGCCCCTTGGCGCCTTTCTTGTCGCCTTCCCCCGCTCCGCCGCAGGCGGCCAGGAGGAGAAGGGCAAAGGCGAAGGCGAGTGCGCGCATGGTGGGTGGCGAGGAAACGGCTGGAGAGGGCGCGATTCTAGCTGCCGACCTTGCCGCGCCGGGTTTCAACCTACGTTACAGTCGTAACTCCAATGACAAAAAAGCGTTTCGCCCGGCGGGAAGATCTCGGCCTGACGAAGGCAGAGTTCGCAGTGCTGCGCCGGCTCGACAGCCCGCGCAAGATCCAGGCCTTCCTCTACGCCCTCAGGCAGAACTTCGAGCCCGACGGCGACACCTGCCGCCCGGTGCGCGAAGTGCTGCGCACGCGGCGGGCGCATTGCATCGAGGGCGCGATGCTCGCCGCGGCTGCGCTCTGGGTGCACGGCGAGCGGCCGCTGCTCCTCGACTTGCGGGCGACCCGCGACTACGACCACGTAGTCGCCCTTTTCAGGCGCAACGGCCGCTGGGGCGCCATCTCGAAGACCAACGGCATCGGCCTGCGCTGGCGCGATCCGGTCTACCGCACGCTGCGCGAGCTGGCGATCTCGTACTTCCACGAATACTGCAACCGCGCGCACCAGAAGACACTGCGCGAATACTCGGTGCCCTTCGACCTGCGCCGCGTCGACCCGAAGGTATGGGTCACCAACGGCACGCACGCCTGGGACGTCTGCGAGGCGCTCGACCAGCTCCAGCACTTCAAGCTGTTCGACAGGAAGCACCTGAAGGAGGTCGCGCGGCGCGACCCGTTCGAGCGCCGCGCCGGCTCGCTCCTCCAGTATCGCGCCGCGACGAAGAAGCGCTGACTACTTGTCGCCGACCTTGCCGATCTTGTGCAGGGCGGCCTCGAGGCGCTTCGCGTCGCGCTCCCAGTACTTGCGGAACTCGGGCGCGTCGAGGTAGGTCACCGGGCTCGCGGCCTTGTCCATCGCCGCCTTGAACTCCGGCGAGAGCGCGGCTTCGCGCACGGCCGTGCGCAGGCGGGACACCACGGGCGCCGGCGTGCCGGCCGGGACGAACACGCCGGACCAGATGTAGAACTCGGCGTCGTACCCGAGCTCCTTGAAGGTCGGGATGTCCGGCAGGAGCTTGAGGCGCTCGGTGCTCCACGCGGCGAGCGCGCGCACCTTGCCGCCGCGGATCTGCGCCGCCGCCGGGCCCGGGCCGGACGCAAGGGCGTGCACCTGGCCGCCGAGCAGCGCGGTGAGCGCCGGCCCGCCGCCCTGGTAGGGGACGTGGAACATCTGGATGCCGGCGGCGTTGGCGAAGATCTCCATCGCCACGTGCAGGGTGCCGTACACGCCGGAAGAGGAGTAGTTCACCTTGCCCGGGTGCGCCTTGGCGGTCTCGACGAAGTCCTTCAGCGTCTTCCACGGGCTGTCGGCGGAAACCACCAGCACCGTCGGGTCCGCGGTCACGAGGGCGATCGGCTCGAAGTCCTTCAGCTCGTAGGCCGGCGTCTTGCCGTTGATGCGGTCGGAGACGGGGAAGATCGAGATGGACGAGAGCGCGATCAGGATCGTGTAGCCGTCGGCGGGCGCCTTCGCCACCGACGCCATGCCGACCGCGCCGCCGGCGCCGGGCCGGTTGACGACCAGCACCGGCTGCTTGAGCGACTTCTCCATCGCCGCCGCGAGC
This sequence comes from Burkholderiales bacterium, assembly GCA_035627155.1. GTDB lineage: Bacteria > Pseudomonadota > Gammaproteobacteria > Burkholderiales > SG8-39 > SCGC-AG-212-J23. The sequence continues at coordinate 6,806 of DASPMF010000039.1, forward strand.
GGCCGGCCGACGATGTCGGCGACGCCGCCGGGCGGGAACGGGGCGACCATCTGCACCGGCTTGGTCGGATAGTCCTGCGCGAAGGCGAGCGCGGAAGCGGCCGCGAGGACGGTGGCGATCAGGGTCTTCTTCATGTCGGTAACTCCTCCTGCGAACAGTTTACCAACGGTTACACACGTTACTGCCTGCCCCCGGAAGATGGGTTCACCGTAATCCGATGGAGGAAGCGATGAAGACCAAGACGATCCTGATGATGCTGCTGGGCACCACGGCGCTCGCCGCCGCCCCGGCGTTCGCCGACCGCGGCCATGGGCGCGGTCATGGGCACGGGCACGGCCATGCAAAGCACCACTTCAAGCACGGCCACCACGCCTCGCATTACCGCGGGCATGTCCACTACGCCCCGCGCCGCGTGGTAGTCGTCCCGCCGCCGCGCATCGTGTACCACGCGCCGGCGCCGGTGTACTACGCGCCGCCTGCGCCCGTGTACTACTCCGCCCCGGCGTACGACGCCGGCTCGGTGTCCATCCGGCTGCGCCTGCCGCTGTAACATGTAAGGAACGGGTCCCGGGTGCGACTGATCCGGGACCCGATCTCTACAGGAGGCAGAATGGACCGGCGGACTTTGCTGAAGGCGCTTGCGGCGATCGGCGTCGCGAAGGCGTCCGGCTCGGCGCTCGCCGCGCCCCCCACCCGCATGAAAGACATCGAAGCGATGCAGCAGAACTGGAAGAGCTTCCTCCCGGCCGGCGCCCAGGTGCCTTCGCCGGCGGAGCCGCTCAAGCTCGAGAAGGCCGAATGGCGAAAGCGCCTGCCGCACGAGTCCTACCGGGTGCTGCGCGAGGAGGCCACCGAGCGCGCCGGCACCAGCCCGCTCAACGACGAAAAGCGCCCCGGCATCTTCGCCTGCGCGGGATGCGGGCTGCCGCTCTTCACTTCCGAGATGAAGTACGAGTCCGGAACGGGCTGGCCGAGCTTCTTCACCACCATCCCGGGCGTGTTCGAGATGAAGAAGGACTACTTCCTCATCTATCCGCGCACCGAGTACCACTGCAAGCGCTGCGGCGGGCACCACGGCCACCTGTTCGACGACGGCCCGGCACCCACGCACCAGCGCTGGTGCAACAACGGCGTCGCGCTGCGCTTTATCCCGAAGGCGGCGGCGTAGCGAGTCCCAGGTCCTCCGACAGCCCGGGCCCGGGGAAATGGAAGCGCACGGGCCCGTCGGGAAGGGCGTTGAGGAACTGCTTCATGTAGGGGTCGTCCGAGGCCGCCACGGCCTCGGGCGTGCCCTTTCCCAGGACGCTGCCGTCGGCGATCACGTAGACGTAATCGCAGACCTTGATCGCCTCCTTGACGTCGTAGGTCACCACGATCGAGGTAAGACCTAGCGCCCCGTTCAGGTCCCGGATCAGCTCGGCCACCTGGTTGAGCGAAATGGGGTCGAGGCCGGCGAAGGGCTCGTCGTACATCACCA
>DASPMF010000040.1:0-4516 GCA_035627155.1 Burkholderiales bacterium
TCCGGCTTTCACATGGGGCGTAATGAAGTCCAGCACTTCGGCAGCCAGCCGCCCCGCGACCCGCATTTTTTCGATTTCTTCCGCACTTTTGATGACCACTGCCATGCTGTTGCCCGAATCCCGTTCTTAAACTACTGAAAGTTGGGAGGATAAGTCATGCGATACCTGTGCCGCAATTTTGCCGCGCCGAGCCGGGGGCGGGCGATTAATCTGCTGTTTGGCAAGGGGAAAAATTGAATCGCTCGGGTGGCCCGTGCTATACTCCGCGGCTGTTCGCGCAGGGAAGGCAAATTTTCTGTGCGGCGACGGGGCTGGTCCCCGAATTTGCGCGTCCGCCCTTTAGGGTGCTCCGGTAACGGAGTTCGGTTGGGTCGGACGTCGAAAAACTAACCCTAAACGGAGATTTCATGTCCACCACCATGCGTCAAATGCTGGAAGCGGGCGTCCATTTCGGACACCAGACCCGCTACTGGAATCCGAAGATGGCGCAGTACATCTTCGGCCACCGCAACAAGATCCATATCATCAACCTCGAGCGCACGCTGTCCCTGTACCAGGACGCGCTCAAGTTCGCGCGCCAGCTTGCCGCCAACCGCGGCACGCTGCTGTTCGTCGGCACGAAGCGCCAGGCGCGCGACATCGTTCGCGAGGAAGCGCAACGCTGCGCAATGCCGTTCGTCGACCACCGCTGGCTCGGCGGGATGCTGACGAACTTCAAGACGGTGAAGCAGTCGATCAAGCGCCTGAAGGAAATGGAGCAGATGCAGCAGGACGGCACCTTCGAGCGCATGTCGAAGAAGGAGGCGCTCGTCCTGCAGCGCGAGATGGAGAAGCTGCAGCGCTCGCTCGGGGGCATCAAGGACCTGAACGCGCTTCCGGACGCGATCTTCATCATCGACGTGGGCTATCAGAAGGGGGCGGTGCAGGAGGCGTCGAAGCTTGGCGTGCCGGTGATCGGCGTCGTCGACACGAACCACTCGCCGGACGGCATCGACTATGTGATCCCGGGCAACGACGACTCGAGCCGGGCGATCCGGCTCTACGCGCGCGGCATCGCGGACGCCGTCCTGGAAGGCCGCACGCAATCGGTCGAGGAAGTGGTGGCGGCTTCGCGCGACGAGTTCGTCGAGGTCGAGGAAGAAGGCGAAAGGTAGCCATCCCGTCCCGTCCTCGCAAAAAGGGGCTGACGGCCCCTTTTTTTCAAACTAAGCGGCAAGGAGCATAGAGAAATGGCGGAAATCAGTGCGGGCCTGGTGAAGGAGCTGCGCGAGCTCACCGGACTCGGGATGATGGAGTGCAAGAAGGCGCTCGCCGAGTCGGGCGGAGACCTCAAGAAGGCCGAGGAGCTGCTGCGCATCAAGAGCGGCGCCAAGGCTTCCAAGGCGGCGGCCCGCATCGCGGCCGAGGGCGTGGTCGGCGCCTGGCTCGCCGCGGACGGCAAGGTCGGCGCCCTTGTCGAAGTGAACTGCGAGACGGATTTCGTCGCGAAGAACGACGATTTCGTCGCGTTCTCGCGCTCGCTGGCGGAGATCATCGCCACGCGCAACCCGAAGGACGTCGCGGAGCTCGCCTCGCTCGACCTCCTCGGCACCAAGGTCGAGGAGAAGCGCCAGGCGCTCGTGCAGAAGATCGGCGAAAACATCTCGATCCGCCGCTTCCGGCGCATGCAGGCCCAGGGCCGGCTCGCGCTCTACCTGCACGGGGCGAAGATCGGCGTCCTGGTCGACTACGAGGGCGCCGAGGACGTGGGCAAGGACCTGGGCATGCACATCGCGTTCGCCAAGCCGCGCCACCTGAGCAAGGCGGAAGTCCCGGCGGAGGCGCTGGCGCAGGAGCGCAAGATCCACGAGGCGCGCGCGAAGGAATCCGGCAAGCCGGCCGAGATCGTGACCAAGATGGTGGACGGCGCGCTCAACAAGTACCTCGGCGAGATCACGCTCCTTGGGCAGCCGTTCGTCAAGGACGACAAACAGACGGTGGAGAAGATGCTCGCCGCGAAGAAGGCCCGGGTCCACGCCTACACGTTCTTCGTCGTGGGCGAGGGCCTCGAGAAGCGCTCGGACGACTTTGCCGCGGAAGTGATGGCCCAGGCCGGAAAGGCGCACTGAGCACCCGGTGCGATTCCAGTGACTCCCAAGTACAAGCGCATTCTCCTCAAGCTGTCGGGGGAAGCCCTGATGGGGGAGGATGCCTACGGCATCAACCGCCAGACGATCGAGTCGATCGTCGGCGAGATCGCGCAGGTGTCGCGCATGGGAGTGGAGATCGCCGTGGTCATCGGCGGCGGCAACATCTTCCGCGGCGTGGCGCCCGGTGCCGCGGGCATGGACCGCGCCACGGCCGACTACATGGGCATGCTCGCCACCGTGATGAACGCCCTGGCGCTGCAGGACGCGATGCGCCATGCCGGCCTGGCCAGCCGGGCGCTGTCCGCGCTCAACATCGAGCAGGTGATCGAGCCGTACATCCGCGGCAAGGCCATCCGCTACCTCGAGGAAGGCAAGATCGTCATTTTCGCCGCCGGAACGGGGAATCCCTTTTTCACCACGGACACTGCCGCGGCCCTGCGTGGCAGCGAGATGGCCGCTGAAATGGTCCTCAAGGCCACCAAGGTGGACGGCGTGTACACGGCCGACCCGAAGCACGATGCCTCGGCGAAGCGCTACAGCCGCATCAGCTTCGACGAGGCGATCGCGCGCAACCTCAGGGTCATGGACGCGACCGCGCTCACGCTGTGCCGGGACCAGAAGCTGCCCATCAACGTCTTCAGCATCTTCAAGGCCGGTGCGCTGCAGCGCGTCGTGGTCGGCGAGGACGAAGGTACATTGGTTCACGTATGATTCGCTGGTTTCGGGAGGCGCCGTGAATATCGCGGATCTCAAGAAAAGTACCGAGCAGAAGATGGGCAAGAGCATCGACGCCTTCAAGGCCGACCTGGCCAAGGTGCGCACGGGCCGCGCCCATACGGGCCTGCTCGACCACGTCATGGTCGACTACTACGGCTCGCCGACGCCGCTCAGCCAGGTGGCGAAAGTCATCCTGGTGGACGCGCGCACGATCGGCGTCACGCCGTTCGAGAAGAAGATGGTGCAGACGGTGGACCGCGCCATCCGCGAAGCGGGCCTGGGGCTGAACCCGGTCACGAGCGGCGAGATGATCCGCGTCCCGATGCCCGCCCTCACCGAGGAGCGCCGCAAGGAGCTCATCAAGGTCGTGAAGCACGAAGCCGAGAATGCACGCGTCGCGGTGCGCAATCTCCGGCGCGACGCCAACCACGCCCTCAAGGAAGCGCTGAAGAAGAAGGAAGTTTCCGAGAACGACGAGCGCCGCGCGCAGGACGACGTGCAGAAGCTCACCGACAAGCACATCGCCGAGATCGAGAAGCTGCTCCAGCAGAAGGAAGCCGAGCTCCTCGCCGTATGAGCCACGCGAGCTCCACGCAGGAGGTTCCGCCGCACGGCGACGTGCCGCGGCACGTCGCGATCATCATGGACGGCAACGGGCGCTGGGCGAAGCGGCGCCACCTGCCGCGATTTGCCGGCCACCGCAAGGGCGTCGAGGCGGTGCGCACCGCCGTGGAAACCTGCATCGAGCGCGGCATCGGCCATCTCACCCTGTTCGCCTTCAGCTCCGAGAACTGGCGGCGGCCGGCGGAAGAAGTCGCGCTCCTGATGCAGCTTTTCACCGGCGCCCTGGCGAACGAGGTCGAGAAGCTCCACCGCAACAACGTGCGGCTCAAGGTCGTGGGCGACACGAGCCGCTTCGAGGCCAAGATACGCCAGCTGATCGAGCAGGGCGAACGCCTCACCGCCGCCAACGGCAAGCTTACCCTGACGATTGCCGCGAACTACGGCGGGCGCTGGGACATCCTCCAGGCGCTCACCGCGCTAGCGAAGAAGGGGCCGGTGACCCGCGAATTGCAGGAAGCGGATCTCGCGCCGCACCTCGCGATGAGCTACGCCCCGGAACCGGATCTTTTCATCCGCACCGGTGGCGAGCAGCGCATCAGCAATTTCCTGCTCTGGCAGCTCGCGTACACCGAGCTCTACTTCACCGAGACCCTCTGGCCGGATTTCGACGCCGCGGCGCTCGACCTCGCCATCGACTCCTACCGAAGCCGCGAACGGCGGTTCGGCCGTACCAGCGAGCAGGTGCAGCAGTCGAAGCGCGCCGAAGTGGCCTGACCGCGGCGCGCGGCGTGCTGGCGGCACGAGTGGCAACGGCGGTCGTGCTCATCGGAGCGCTGCTCGCCGCGCTCTTTCTCCTCCCCCGCGTGCCGCTGACGCTGCTGTTTTCTGCGATCGCCGGCCTTGCAGCCCACGAGTGGGGGCGCCTGTGCGGTCTGCATGGAGCCGCTTCGGCAGCCTATTGCACGCTGGTCGGGGCGGGCGTGCTCCTTCCCGCGCTCCTCGGCGCGGCCTATCCGGTCATCGGCATCGGCGCCGTGTTCTGGCACCTTGTCGCGCCGCTCTGGCTCTGGCGGGGCATCGAGCGAGCGCAGCGGCGGATCCTCCTG
>DASPMF010000041.1:0-5724 GCA_035627155.1 Burkholderiales bacterium
AGCGCCGGCGAGAAGATGGACGCGGCCTACATCGCGGGCAGCACGGCCAACGCGGGCCTGATGGCCTTTACCCGCGCGCTGGGCGGCGCTTCGCATGCCGACGGGATCCGCGTGGTCGGCATCAACCCCGGCCCGGTGGCCACCGACCGCCTGAAGAGCCTGTTCCGGCAGCGCGCGGAAACCCTGCTCGGAGACGCGAGCCGCTACGAGGAGCTCTTCGCCAACATGTCGTTCGGCCGGCCGGGCACGCCCGAGGAGATCGCGGCGGCCGTGCTGTTCCTCGCCTCGGAGCGCTCGGCCTATACGAGCGGCACGATCCTCACCATCGACGGCGGGCTCTCGTCCCGCTCCACCTAGCTGCCCAACCAGGAAGCGCCATGAAAGCAGTGCTGTGCAAGGCCTACGGCCCGCCCGAATCGCTGGTCGTCGAAGACATTCCCTCGCCGAAGGCGGGTCCCGGCGAAGTGGTCGTGACGATGAAGGCGGCGAGCGTCAACTTCCCGGACGTGCTGATCATCCAGAACAAGTACCAGTTCAAGCCGCCGCTGCCGTTCTCGCCGGGCAGCGAGCTCGCCGGCGTGGTGAAGGAGGTCGGCGAAGGCGTGACGAGCGTCAAGCCGGGCGACAAGGTGATTGCCTTCACCGGCCACGGGGCCTTCGCGCAGGAAGTGAGGACGGAAGCCAACCGGCTCGTCCCGCTGCCGCGGGGCATGGACTTCAACACGGGCGCAGCGTTCATCCTGACCTACGGCACTTCGGACCATGCCCTTCGCGACCGCGGCCAGCTCAAGGCCGGCGAGACGCTGCTTGTCCTCGGCGCCGCGGGCGGCGTTGGCCTCGCCGCGATCGAGATCGGCAAGGCGCTCGGGGCGCGCGTCATCGCCTGCGCATCGAGCGCGGACAAGCTCGCCGTGTGCCGCGAGCACGGCGCGGACGAAACCATCAACTACGCCAGCGAGGACCTGCGAGAGCGCATCAAGGCGCTCACCGGCGGCAAGGGCGTCGACGTCGTCTACGACGCAGTCGGCGGTCCCTACAGCGAGCCCGCGTTCCGCTCCATCGCCTGGCGCGGCCGGCTGCTCGTCGTCGGCTTCGCCGCCGGCGACATCCCCAGGCTGCCGCTCAACCTGGCGCTCCTCAAGGGCGCCTCGATCGTCGGCGTGTTCTGGGGCGACTTCGGCCGCCGCGAGCCCGGGCCGTTCGCCGAAAGCGTGCGGCAGCTTGCAAAGTGGTTCGCCGAAGGAAAGCTCAAGCCGCACGTCTCGCAGACGTTCCCGCTGGAGAAGGCAGCCGACGCGCTCAACCTCATGGCGGCGCGGCAGGTGAAGGGAAAAGTGGTGCTTACCCCGTAGGCGGCGTGCCGTCCCCCGCCCCGAGGGGACGTTGCATCAGGACGCTGTCCACCCAGCGGCCGAACTTCCACCCGGAAGAGCGCAGCACGCCCACGCGCAGGAAGCCGAGCCTCGCGTGCAGGCCGATCGACGATGCATTCCCGCTGTCGCCGATCACCGCGATCAGCTGCCGGTAGCCCAGCTCTTCGGAGCGCGCGATGAGCCGCTCCAGCACCGCGCGGCCGATCCCCCGGCCGTGGAAATCCTTGTCCACGTAGATCGAATCCTCGAGGGCGAACCGGTATGCCGAGCGCGTCCGGTAAAGCGTGCAGTAGCCGTAGCCGACGACCCGCCCGCCGATCTCCGCAGCGAGATAGGGCAGCCCGCGGGCCAGGACGTCCTCGTAACGGCGGCGCATTTCGTCCAGCGACGGCGGTACCTCCTCGAAGGACGCGAGTCCGGTCGACACCGCGTGCGCGTAGATGGCCTGGATGGCGGGCAGGTCGGCCTGCGTGGCCGCTCGCACGCCCACTTCTCCTTGCCGCGATTCAGCGGGAATAGTCCGGCTCCTCACGGTCCAGGATGCGCCGCAGGGCGGCGAAATGCGCGCCGGCGTATGCCGGCGCGTCCTGCGCCATCAGCCGCCGCGTCTCGCGCACGACTTCGGCGCGCACGGGCCGCAGCCGCGCATGCATGGAGCGCGCGAGCACCTGCAGTCGGCACGCGCGCTCGAGGTAGTAGAGGAGGTCGAAGGCCTGCGCCACGGTGGGCCCGACGACGACCACGCCGTGGTTGGCGAGGAACAGCACGCGCTTGTCTCCCAGCACCGCGGCGAGCCGGTCGCCCTCCGCCGGGTCCACCACCAGGCCGTTGTAGGTGTCGTCGTAGGCGATGTCGCCGTGGAAGCGCAGCGCGTTCTGTTCGACCATCTCGAGCCGCCCGTTCTCCAGCAGCGTGAGGGTCGTCGCGTACGGCATGTGCGTGTGCAGGACGCACGCCGCCTGCGGGTTGCGCAGGTGGATGCGGGAATGGATGTAGAACGCGGTTTTCTCGAACTCGCCCTCGCCTTCGAGGACGTTGCCGTCGGCATCGAGCGCGAGCAGGTTGGAGGCGCTTACCTCGCTCCAGTGCAGCCCGTAGCGGTTGAGGAGAAAGCGCTTCCCGTCCGGAAGCATCAGCGTGAAGTGGTTGCAGACCCCTTCGTGCAGGTCGAGGCGGACCGCGATGCGGAACGCCGCAGCGAGATCGGTGCGGGCGGTGCGCTCGAGCGCAGGAAGATTGGCGAGCTCCAGCATGGTTCCCATGAATAAATTATAGTTGGCGTCATGCGTACGCCGACCCGGGTCCTCCTCGCCGCACTCCTTGCGCTGCTCGTCGCCTGCTCGAAGGTCAGCGCGGAGAACTTCTCGAAGATCCAGACCGGCATGACCGAGCAGGAGGTCTACGCCATCCTCGGGAATCCCAGCGAAGCGACCAGCCGGGAGGTGCTCGGCGTGACCGGCACCGCCGCGCGCTGGGCCAGCGGCGACGCCGTCATCACCATCCGCTTCGTCGGCGGCAAGGTCGCGACGAAGGCGTTCGACAAGCCCGCCCCGAAATAGAAAGGGCGGCCGCAGCCGCCCTTTGGAAGGACGCGAGCGCGAGCGCTACTTGTTGTTGCGCCGGTCGTACTCCTCGCCCATCTGGTTGCCGATGTAGCCGCCCGCCGCAGCGCCGCCGATCGTGCCGATCGTGCTGCCGCCGGTGACCGCCGACCCGACTGCGCCGCCGGCGGCCGCGCCGCCCACCGTGCCGACGGTCTCGGCGCGACTGCCGCACGCCGACAGGCCGACCGCGGCGCTCAGCGCCACTACGACTGCCAAGAGATGCTTGATCATGTTCCGACTCCTTTGCTTGTGATGAGGAAAACGAGGCCCGAGGTGCGGGGCGACTCAGGTGCAACCGCGAAGCACGAACAGGACCAGTAGGACTGGAATGGGGACGCCAAGCGCCCACAGCAGGATCCAGCCCAGCTTTCCCTCCTGCCTGCGGCGCCACTGCCGAACTCGCTCCATACAACCTCCAAGGCCGAGCCCCCCAAGGGGCACATGCCTCCCTGCAGCAATGGCCGTGCCCAAAAAAAAGGCCGCCCGAAGGCGGCCTTGGTTGTGAGCGGACTTCGGGTTATTGGGCGGGCCCGGCGGCCGCCTGCTCGACGGGCGCGGCGGGCGCTGTGGACTCGCTCGGCGCCGGCATTTCCGCCAGCACCGGCTCGGCGGCCTGCGCCTTGCGGATGGCGTGGTACGCGAGGCCCGTCCCCGCCGGGATGAGGCGCCCGACGATGACGTTCTCCTTAAGGCCGCGCAGCTCGTCGCGCTTGCCCATGATCGCCGCCTCGGTCAGCACCCGGGTGGTCTCCTGGAAGGAAGCCGCGGAGATGAACGAGTCGGTCGACAGGGACGCCTTCGTGATGCCGAGGAGCATGTTGCGGTAGGTAGCGGGCTTTTTGCCCTCTTTTTCGGCCTTCTCGTTCTCCTCCAGCACTTCCGCGCGCTCGACCTGCTCGCCCTGGATGAACGGCGTGTCGCCCGGCTCGTCGATCTCCACGCGGCGCAGCATCTGCCGCACGATGACCTCGATGTGCTTGTCGTTGATCTTCACGCCCTGGAGGCGGTACACGTCCTGCACCTCGTCGATGATGTAGCGCGCCAGCTCCTCGATGCCGAGCAGGCGCAGCAGGTCGTGCGGATCGACCGGACCGTCGACGATCATCTCGCCCTTGTTGACGACCTGGCCGTCGTGCACCAGGAGGTGCTTGTCCTTGGCGATCAGGTACTCGTGCTCCTGCTTCTCGAGGTCCGTGATCACCAGGCGCTGCTTGCCCTTGGTGTCCTTGCCGAAGCTGACCGTGCCGGTGACTTCCGCCAGCATGCCCGCGTCCTTCGGCGAGCGCGCCTCGAAGAGCTCCGCCACCCGCGGCAGGCCGCCGGTGATGTCGCGCGTCTTCGAGACTTCCTGCGGGATGCGCGCCAGGACCTCGCCGACCGCGACCTGCTGTCCGTCGCGCACGGCGATGACCGCGCCCACCGGGAAGCTGATGTTCACCGCGTGGTCGGTGCCGGGGATGCGCACTTCCTCGCCCTGCTCGTTGATGAGCTTGACGGAAGGACGCTGGCCCTTGCTGGTGGTGGTGGTGCGGCGCTTCGAGTCGATCACGACAAGGGTGGAAAGGCCCGTCACGTCGTCGATCTGCTTGGCGACGGTGGTGCCTTCCTCCACGTGCTCGAACTTAACCGTGCCGGCGTACTCGGTGATGATCGGCCGGTGGTGCGGATCCCACGTCGCGAGCTGCTTGCCCGCGCGCACCGTGTCGCCGTCCGCGGCGAGCAGCAGGGCGCCGTACGGCACCTTGTGGCGCTCGCGCTCGCGGCCGTTATCGTCCACGATCATGACTTCGCCGGAGCGGCTGATCACGACCTTGTCGCCCTTCGGGTTGCCGACGTAGCGCATGGTCGCGGTGAAGCGCACCGTGCCGGCCGACTTCGCCTCGACGTTGCTCTGCACCGCGGTCCGGGAAGCGGCGCCGCCGATGTGGAAGGTACGCATGGTGAGCTGGGTCCCCGGCTCGCCGATCGACTGCGCGGCGATCACGCCGATCGCCTCGCCGACGTTGACGAGCGAGCCGCGGCCGAGGTCGCGCCCGTAGCACCTGGCGCAGACGCCCCAGCGCGTGTCGCACGACAGCGCCGTGCGCACCTTCACCTCGTCGATGCCGAGGTTGTCGACCATGTCGACCGCATCCTCGTCGAGCAGGCTGCCCGCCGGGTACAGGACGTCCTGCGTCTCCGGGTGCGGCAGGTCGACGGCCAGCGTGCGGCCGAGGATGCGCTCGCGCAGCGCCTCGACCACCTCGCCGCCCTCGACCAGGGCCTTCATCGCCACGCCGTTCTGCGTCTCGCAGTCGTCCTCGGTGACCACCAGGTCCTGCGTCACGTCCACCAGGCGGCGCGTCAGGTAGCCAGAATTGGCGGTCTTCAGCGCCGTGTCCGCGAGGCCCTTGCGGGCGCCGTGGGTGGAGATGAAGTACTGCAGCACGTTCAGGCCCTCTCGGAAGTTCGCCGTGATCGGCGTCTCGATGATGGAGCCGTCCGGCTTGGCCATGAGGCCGCGCATGCCGGCGAGCTGCCGGATCTGCGCCGCCGAGCCGCGCGCGCCGGAGTCGGCCATCATGTAGATGGAGTTGAACGCCTCCTGGCGCACGGTCTTGCCGTGGCGGTTCACCACCTCCTCGGAGCCGAGCTGCTCCATCATGGCCTTGGCCACGACGTCGCCCGCGCGGCCCCAGATGTCGACCACCTTGTTGTAGCGCTCGCCCTGGGTGACGAGACCCGAGGTGTACTGCGACTCGATCTCC
>DASPMF010000042.1:0-14937 GCA_035627155.1 Burkholderiales bacterium
CCGGTGCGCGCACCATACAGATACGGCTCGACCACGTACGCGATGAGGACGTCGACGAGGACGATCGCGCCGACGGTCCAGGCGACGATGGTCCAGCCGTCGGAGATGGCGAAGGCGAGCGCGACCGGCAGGATCGCCGCCGCGGGCGCGCCGATGTACGGCACGAAGCGCAGGATCGCCGCGACGAGGCCCCAGAGGAGCGCGTTCGGCAGGCCGATCGCCCAGAACGCGAGGCCGAGCAGCGTGCCGAAGGTGACGTTCACGAGGAGCAGCGTCAGGAGGTAGCGGCTCACGCGCCCGCCCGCCTCCTCCATCGCCTGCGTCGTCACGTGGATGCGCCGCTCGCCGACCAGGCGCACGATGCGGTCGCGCAGGTCGTAGCGGTTGAGGAGCACGAGCGCGGAGACCACGACGATGATCGCGAGCACCGCGGCGAGAAGCGCCGCGGGCAGGCCGTAGCTCGTGATGAGCTCGAGCGGCGTGGTCGGGAAGCTCACCGGCGCCGCCTCGGGCTCGGGCTTCGGCGCGGGCTTCCCCTTGCCGTTGCCTTCCGCCTCGAGCTCCTTGATCGCCTTCGCCGCCTTGCCGAGGCTGCCTTCCTTCGGCGGCGAGCGCAGCTCCTTCAGCTTGGCGCGGATGTTCTCGCGGTACTCGGGAAGCTTGCCGGCGAGGCTCACCGCCTGGCTCGCGGCGACATAGCCCAGCCCGACGACGATCGACATGCCGAGGGCGACGGCGAGGACGACGGACGGAATGCGTCCGAAGCGCAGCGACTCGAAGCGCCGCACCAGCGGCAGCAGCAGGAACGCGAAGAGCACCCCGAGCGCGAGCGGGATGATCACCTCGCGCGCGAGGTACAGGGCCGCGGTGGCGACGACGAGGACGAGGAGCGGCGTGGCGGTCGAGCGGCCGGCGCGCTCGGCGTGCGATGCCATGCGGAACTATAGGAGCCGGGGCGGCGCGGGCCTCCCCTGTCCGGCTGCGCCGGAAGGACTAGCGGGGCAGCGGGAACGGCGCCGCGGCCGCGGCGCTGGCCTCGTCGAAGAGGTACGCACCGCCTTTCTCCACCGCGCGCCGGTAGGCGGGCCGGGCCTGCATGCGCGCGAGGTAGGCGCGCACCCTGGCGTGGCGCTCGGCGACGAGGCCGGCGTAGGCCGCGAACTCCAGCGGAAACGTGATCTGCACGTCTGCGGCGCTGAAATCCGGACCGGCGAGATGGGCGCCGCGGCCGAGCTCGGCCTCGACGAGGTCGAGCTCCGCGGCGAGCATGCCTTCGACGCGCGCCTGCAGCGGCTTCGCCGGTTCGCCGACGCGCGAGAGATACAGGCGCGCCAGCATGTGCAGCATCAGCGTTCCTTCCGCGAAGTGCATCCAGTAGAGGTAGCGCACGTGCTCCGGCGTGCCGCGCGCGGGCGCGAGGCGCCCGTTCCCGTGGCGCTCGAGCAGGTACTCGACGATCGCGCCCGATTCCGCGAGGACCAGCTCGCCGTCCTCGATGACCGGCGCCTTGCCCAGCGGATGCACCGCACGCAGCTGCGGCGGCGCGAGGTTGGTCTTCGGGTCACGCCGGTACTGCTCGAGCCGGTAGGGAACCCCGAGCTCCTCCAGCAACCAGATGATGCGCTGCGAGCGCGAGTTGTTCAGGTGGTGGAGGACGATCATGGCCGCATCCTAGCGCCGTCCGTCGTACCACGGGGCGCAATCCTCGCGGCGACGCAGGCTGCGGCCGCCGCTGGTGGCGAACCGGAGCAGGAAGCGCAGGAACTCGCCGCGACTGTACAAGTGCAGCTTGCGCTCGCTGGTTCGCAGCGGATGGCGGTGGAGGATGGCGATGCGCCTGCCCTCGCGGCGCGCCAGGCGGTTCAGCTTGCGGAAGAGATCGAGCTCCTCGCTCGCGTAGAGCTCTTCGCTGAAGCCGCCGACGGCGCGGAACGCGTCGGCACGCACGAAGATGAAGGAGCCGGCGGCCCAGCGCATTGTGCGGCTCATGGCGTTCCAGAACGCGAGGAACAGCCGCGCATCGAGCGCCTTCGAGTCGAACGCGACGGTGGCGCCGCCCGCCAGCACGTCGCCTTTCAGGATCTCGCCGCGCATGTCCTCGAGGAGCGCGCGCAACGGATACGAGTCGGCGTCTACGAAGAGCAGCCAGTCGCCGCTCGCCGCCTTTGCCCCGGTGTTGCGTGCGCGGGAAATCTGGTTGACCGGCTCGAAGACCACCGTGGCGCCCGCCGCGCGGGCGATCTCGGCGGTGCGGTCCGTCGAGTTGTTGTCGCAGACCACGAGCTCCGTGGATTCGAAGGCCTGCATCGCCTCGCGGATCGCCGCCAGCGATCCCGCGAGGAGCTTCTCCTCGTTGTACGCCGGCACGACCACCGAGAGCTTCATTCGATGCGGACTTCGTCTCCGAGCCGGATCGTGCCGCCCTGGCCTTGCGCGCGCAGCGAGATGGCGAAGGTCGGCTTCTCGCTGCGGTACGCCGCGAGCAGCGTCTGCATGAGCGGCAGGTCGCGCTCGCCGGTGCGCGGGTTCGCGTGCGTGGCGAGGCAGCGGCCCTTGGGCCGCTCGAAGCGGAACGCCACGCCGCCGATGAACACGCGCTTCCCGTCCCAGCGCTGCTCCGCCCAGGCGTCCAGCCCTTCCACCGCGACGTTGGAGCGGAAGCGCACCTCGTCGAGCTCCGGCGTGCCGGCCGATGCGGCCGCGGCAGCCAGGCTCGCTCGCCCGTGCAGCGTGAGCTCGTCCGTGTTGCGGTCCTGGTAGCGCGGCGTCACCCCGTCGCCGACCAGCCGGATCGGCAGCCGCTCCGGATGGTCCGCGAGCGGATTCACGTCGAGGTCGAGGACGTACTCCTGCAGCGCGGCTGCGATGCGCTTCCGGCCTTCCGCAGAAAGGTCGTCTTCCACAAGATCTGCGATGCGGAGCTTTCCGTTGGATAACTTCAAATCCAGGCGAGCCAGGGCGGGCGTGTTGACCAGGGCGACGAACTCGAACTTCGAGCCCCATGCATCGTCGGGCGTGGCGGCGTCGGCGAAGCGGAATCCGAGGACCCGGTCGCCCGCGACGCCGCCGTGCGGCAGCACTTCGAGGGCCTCGCATCGCTCCGGGCCGAAGCCCTTCACGGGGTAGCGATAGAGCGCGGCGACGCGCTTCATTTTCCGAGCGCCGCGGGGGTCTGGGTCTGCGACTTGGGCAGGGTCGACGCCTGGGCGCGGCGATTGCCGCTTTCCGCGGTCTTCACGTAGATCTTCGGCGTTCCGTTCAGTCGAAAGGCTTCGCGCGGCACCGGGACAAACGTCGAGAACGCCGTGCCGGTCATCACCTGGCGGTCGGCGCAATGGCACAGCGCCACCCTGGATGGATCGATCTCCGCCTCGTATGTGATCGCGCCGCAATGGCAGCCGCCGTGAACTCTCATGGTCGCCCTCCTCGCCCGCAGTCTACTGGAGCGTGAAACGCTCCACCGCGCCGTCCAGCGTCTGGTCTCCGAGAGAAACGAAGACGTGCCCGCCGGTGACGGAGAGGTCGAAGCTCATGCGCCGTTCCAGGTGCTTGACGAGCGCGTCGAGAAGATTGCGGTCGACGGCGTACAGCTCCAGCGCGTCGGCGCGGTGGATTTTCTCGCCCGCCAGCTTCTGGCGCAGGCGGTCGGGACGCGCGGTGTAGACGGCGACGCGCGGGGCGGACTTGGCCGCCTTGTGCAGGCGCGCGGCGTCGGGCGCGCCGACCTCGATCCAGCTCTTCAGCGCGCCGGTGAGGTCGCGCACCAGGATCGGCGGCTCGTCCGGTTCGGCGAGCCCGCGCGAGAAGGCGATGCCTTCGGTGTATTCCAGGCAGTACGCGAGCACGCGCGACACGAGCGCTTCGGCGGTCTCGGAAGGATGGCGGGCGGCCTTGAAGTCGAGCGACTCGTAGGCCGAGCGGTCGGCGTCCGAGAGCTGCACCGCGAAGTGGTGGATCGTGGCGCCGAGCGCCATGCCGGCGCTACGAGCAGAGCACGAGGTTCGCGAACTCGACCAGCATCCCCGGCTGCAGGTAGGCGCTGAACGCCGCGGCGGTGGCGAAGCAGACCGTCCCGAACACGGCGAGCTTCAGCGCGAACGCCTGCCGCGGGGTCACCGGCGCAGCCTCATGCCGCGGCGACCGCCGGGCGGCGCTCCGCCAGCGGCTTCTCGTTCACCGGCAGGTTGACGATCGCGGCGAACACGCCGAGGAAGATCGAGCCGACGAAGGCCCACTGGTAGGAGCCGGTGGTGTCGTAGAGGTAGCCCGCGCCCCACACCCCGACGAAGCTGCCGATCTGGTGGCCGAAGAACACGATCGAGGCGAGCATCGCCGCGTAGCGCATGCCGAAGATCTGCTGCACCAGGCCGTTGGTGAGCGGGACCGTGCCGAGCCACAGCAGGCCGATGCCGACGGCGAACACGTAGAGCGTGACCGGGGTGAGCGGAAGGAAGACGAGCATCGAGATCAGGACCGCGCGCACCGAGTAGATCGTCGACAGCAGGTACTTCTTGCTGAACTTGCCGCCGAGGTAGCCGGAGGTGAGCGTGCCGATCACGTTGAACAGGCCGATGAGCGCGAGCGCGGTCATGCCGTGCTCGATCTTCAGGCCCTGGTCGGTCACGAATGCCGGCAGGTGCACGGTGAGCATGGCGATGTGGAAGCCGCACACGAAGTAGCCCCAGAAGAGCAGGTGGAAGCCCTTCTCGTTCATCGCCTCGCGCAGAGCCTCGCCCATCGACTGGCTGGCCTGCGCGCCGGCGGCGGTGCTCGGGCGCGAGGCGAGCGCGAGCGACAGCGGGATGATGAGCGCGGCGATGGCGGCGAGCGCGAGCAGCGCGTCGTGCCAGTCCATCGAGGCGATGAAGAACTGCGTCACCGGCAGGAGCGCGAACTGGCCGAACGAGCCCGCGGCGGTGGCGATGCCCATGTAGAGGCTGCGCTTCTCGGGGGCGACGGTGCGCCCGATCACGGCGAGGATGATGCCGAACGAGGTGCCGCCGAGCGCGCCGCCGAGGAACACGCCGCTGTTGAGGTGCAGCAGCCACGGAATGTCGATGTACGCGAGGCCGATCAGGCCGACGATGTAGCAGATCGCGCCGACCGCGATCACGCGTCCCGGCCCGAACCGGTCGGCGAAGCCGCCCGCCACCGCGCCGAGCGCGCCCCACATCAGGTTCTGCAGCGCGATCGAGAAGGAGAAGACCTCGCGGCCCCAGCCGTACTCGAGGCTCATCGGCTGCAGGAACAGGCCGAATCCGGCGCGGATGCCGAACGAGATCGCCATGATGACGCAGCCGCAGACGAGGACGACGAGCGGCGTGCGCCAGTTCGGGGCGGCGGCGGGAGATGCGGTGGTGGTCATGGGCGCGAGTCTAGCGCAGCGGCAGCGCCCGGGACGGCACAGTTACGAGTGAAACAGGCGGTGAAACAGCCTCAGTGGATCTTGGTGACGTGCGGCAGGTTGCAGGCGAGGATCGCCTCGCGCAGCGCCTTGATCGCCTCCGGCCGGGGGAAGCTCTTTCGCCAGGCGAGGCCCACGCGGCGCGTCGGCGCGGGCCGGGAGAACGGCAGCACGCGGATGAGGTCGTTGTTGGTGGAGCTGCCGGCGACGGAGGTCGCCGGCAGCACCGTGACGCCCACCCCGCCCGCCACCATCTGGCGGATCGTCTCGAGCGAGCCGCCCTCGACCGTGCGCGAGAGCCCGCTGCGCTCGCGCGAGCGCACCGTATGGCAGATCTCCAGCACCTGGTCGCGGAAGCAATGACCCTCGCCGAGGAGGAGCAGGCTCTCCTGCATGAGCTCGTCCGAGCTCACCTTCTTGCGCGATTCCCACGGATGCCCTTTCGGCACGGCAACGAAGAACGGCTCGTCGTAGAGCGGCTGGGCGACGACGCCCGGCTCGTCGAAGGGCAGCGCGATCAGGATCGCGTCCACCTCGCCGCTCTTCAGCATATCGGCCAGCCGGTGGGTGAAGTTCTCCTGGATGAGGAGCTGCATCGCCGGCGCGTTCCTGCGCAGGATCGGGACCAGCTTCGGCAGAAGGTAAGGCCCGATCGTGTAGATCGCGCCCAGGCGCAGCGGCCCCGCCACCGGGTCGCGCCCGGCCGCGGCCAGCTCCTTGATGCGCGAGGCCTCCTCGAGCACGCGCTGCGCCTGCTCGACGATGCGCTGCCCCGCCGGGGTGACCGTCACCTCGCCCGCGCCGCGCTCGAAGAGCGGCACGCCGAGCTCGTCCTCCAGCTTCTTCACCGCCACCGACAGCGTCGGCTGGGAGACGAAGCACGCTTCCGCCGCGCGCCCGAAGTGGCGCTCGCGCGCCACGGCGACGATGTAGCGGAGCTCGGTGAGGGTCACCGGCCCTTTTTCTGCAGGAAGTAGACCGGGATCCCGATCGCCATGACGACCAGGCCCGAGAGCACCGCGGTGCCGAACTTCGGCCCGAAGTGCGGGTTGAAGATGTAGGCGACGCTCTTCCACAGCATGAAGGCGCACATCAGCACGAACGCCCCGGCGACGAGGGGCGCCGCCCACACGCGGAACGGCGGCTTCACCGGATCCTTCCGGCGCAAGACGAACAGCGAAAGCGCGGTGAGCAGGAAGAAGGTCCAGAACACCGGCGCGGTGTAGGCCACCATCGCGCTGAACCCGTCGGGCGTGGCGGCGGAAAGGCCGACGAGGAGCAGCGTGATCGCGCCCTGCAGGAAGAGCGCGTTGGCCGGCGTGCTGCCCGCCTCGCGCCAGGCGCCGAGGTGGCGGAAGGCGGCGAAGTCGTTGCCCATCGCGTAGGTGGTGCGCGCGCCGGTGAAGATGGCGGCGTTGATGGTGGTCAGCGCCGAGACGCAGACGATCACCGCGAGCACGGCGACGCCCTTCTCGCCCAGGCCGAGGCGCATCACGTCCGCCGCCACCGCCTTCGACCCGGCGACGCCGGAAAGGCCGAGCGCCGCGACGTAGCCGATGTTGACAACCAGGTAGAGCGCGGTCACGGCGACGATGCCGAGGACCAGCACCTTCAGCATGTTGCGCGCCGGGTCCTTCACTTCGCCGCCCAGGTAGGCGGCCTCGTTCCACCCGCCGTAGGTGAAGAGGACGAAGAGGAGCGCGAAGTCGAGCGCCCCGCCGGAGGGCATCGACGGCGGTGCTTCCGCGCCCGAGGTCATGCCGACCACGGCCAGCCCGAGGAGCGAGAGGATGAGGATGGCCTCCATCACCTTCTGCAACGTCTTCGACTGCAGCGTGCCCGCCAGGTTGAGGAGCGTCAGCGCGCCCACGGCGACCGCGGCCCAGATGGCGGCGCTGTACGTTCCGAGCGGCGCGATCTGCGACGCGTACTCGCCGAACACGAACGCCACCGCGGCGATCGCGCCGGTCTGGATGACCGTCATGCGGGACCATGCGAAAAGGAAGCCGACGCCGGGCCCGAACCCGTCCGTGAGGAAGGTGTATTCGCCGCCGGTGCCCGGCCGGCGCGAGGCGAGCTCCGCGTACACCAGCGCCCCGCACAGCGAAATGAGCCCGCCGAAGAGCCAGACGAGCAGGAACTCGGCCACGCTCGAGACGTTGCCCGCCACCATGGAAGGCGCCTTGAAGATGCCCACCCCGATGACCATGCCGGCCATCAGGAACACCCCGTCGGTGACCGAGAGGAGCGGCTTCGGTGCGGCGGCGCTCACCTTGCCGTCCGGGTTGCGGTCCATGGAAGGATCCTTCTTTCGTCGTCGCGGTTGATCGTCACCTGTCCCTCGATGCGCCCGTCGGACACGGTGCCGACGAACGCCTGCGACACCGGCTTGCCGCCGACGATGCCGAACGCCACGAGGCGGATCTCCGTGCCGCGCAGGCGCATGCCGCGCACCTGCTGCTCGTTCGCGCCGGCGCGCGCCTTGACGTCGAGCACCTGGTACTTCTGCGCGATGCGGAACTCCCACGTCCCGCCGTGCTCCGGCAGGTTGCTGCGCCACGTGCCGCTCGCGTCCGCGGGCACGACGAAGAGGTAGGCGCGCGAGCGCCCCATCGGCCCGACCAGCTTCTCCGCGACCGGGATCTCCACCATCTCGTCGAAGCCCCAGTCGCCCATGTGGTAGTCGTGCGTGACGATGCGCGTGCCCGGCTTGAGCGCCAGGAGCGCGGGCCGCAGCTGCAGGTTCACGTCCGGAAGCAGGTACGCGGAGATGATGTCCGCCTGCGACAGGTCGAGCTTGAAGAAATCCTGCGCCTCGAAGCGCGCGAGCGATTCCACCCCCGCCGCGCGCGCGTTCTCGCGCGCTAGCTTCACCAGGCGCGGGTCGATGTCGACGCCGAGGCCGCGCGCGCCATACTTCTTCGCCGCCTCGATCACGATGCGCCCGTCCCCGGAGCCGAGGTCGATCAGGAATTCGCCGCGCCTGGGCTCCGCCAGCCGCAGCATGCGGTCCACCACCTCGGGCGGCGACTGCACATAGGGCGTCGTGCCGTCGTCCCACGCCCAGGACTGCGCCGAGGCGGCCGCGGCAACGAAAAACGCGCCCAGGCAGAGCGCGCGGAAGGCTATCGTCGTTCGAAAGGTCATATAGAACGGCTAAGTTTACCTCGTGGCCACCGCGGTCATCAGGCCCCATAGCCAGTTGATCTTGTACCGCTCGATTGCAACGCCGCGATGTCCGGCCGCCTGGAAAAGGTTCTCGCATTCCTGCCGCCGGTAGGTCTTGTAGAACGCCCGGTTCGTGAGCCGGAGGTACAGGTTGCAGAGGCGACAGGCGAGATAGTCGTCGCACCAGTCCGTCACGACGAGCGTTCCGCCGGGCCGCAGCACGCGCGTCATCTCGGCGAGCGCCTCGAGCGGGTGGCTGATGTAGTGGAACATGTTGCAGGAGATGACGACGTCGAAGCTTGCGCCGGCCCAGGGAAGCTTGTCCGCGTAGCCGACGCGCAGGTCTTCCTTCCCGCTCAGCTTGTCCTTCGCGACGGCCAGCATCTCTTCCACGGGATCGATCCCGGCGAGGGTCGCCTCGGGATACTTCGCGCGCAACCGGCGCAGCAGCTCGCCGGTGCCGCACCCCACGTCGAGAACGCGCGCATCGGCGGTCATCGGCGTGCGCTGGAGCGTTTCCTGCGTCGTGGCTTCGATGTAGAACGACCAGGCGCGGTCATAGTCGCGCGCCTGCGCCGCGTACTCCCTGACGACCGGATCGACGTGCTCTGGATTCATGCTTTCCAGTGTAACTGGCTGAGCAACCGGTAAAATCGCGCCGGGCCCCGGTAGCTCAGTGGATAGAGCAGCCCCCTCCTAAGGGGCAGGTCGCACGTTCGATTCGTGTCTGGGGCGCCACCGCGCTGAATTGGGCGTATGCTGGCCGCAGCGCCGGGGGGCGCTGGACAAGGGGGCGGCAATGGAACGGCGCGTGTATACCCGCGTGCTGCAGCGTGCGGCGGAAATCGCAGGCGGCATGGATCACCTTGCGAAGCGCCTCGAAGTCAGCCCGGTCGTCCTCTGGGACTGGCTTGACGGCAAGGGCCAGCCTTCGGAGCAGGCCTTCCTCAAGGCCGTCGACATCGTGATGGAGCACGACGCACCCAAGGGCTCCGGCGACAACTCGGTGCTTTTCCGCCGCCCGGCCTAGCCGCTCGGCATGAGCCGCATCCTCGCCCTCTTCGGGCTCGCGCTGCTGTTGCCTCTGGCGCAGGCGCAGGACACCGTCCGCTTTCCCTCCACGCCCTGGCCCGCGCGCGGCAGCGCGCAGGAGGCTCGGGCGGTGCTGACGCTCCCGCCGGATGGCGAGGGGCAACGGCGCCCGGCGGTGGTCCTCGTGCATACGTCCGGTGGATCGCAACACCTCGTCACCGGCCGCTACGCGAAGGCGCTCGCGCAAGCCGGATTCGTGGCCCTCGAGCCGGTCCTCTTCGAGACATCGACTCAGGCCTCCTCGCGACCGGGCATCGACTACCTCCCCATCGTCTACGGCGCGCTGCACTACCTCGCCGCGCGGCCCGACGTGGATGCGGAGCGCATCGCGCTCGCCGGCTTCTCGCTCGGCGGCTTCCTTTCCGTCATGTCGGCCACTTCGCCCGTTGCAGACCAGCTCGGCCAGGGGAAACGCTTCCATGCGCACGCGCCGTTCTATCCGAGCTGCTGGGTTTTCAGCGACATCCTGGACGGCCGAAACAAGCAGGCGTCACCGGCGCGCCTTGCCCGCTGGACCGGGGCCCCGGTGCGCATCTTCGCCGGCGGGAAGGACGACTATGACGCGCGTGATCCGAAGGCGTGCGACGAGTTCGTCGGCAAGCTGCCCGAGGACGCGCGCCGGCATTTCTCCGTGCAGCTCTATCCGGAAGCCACTCACGGCTGGGACCACGTGCGCGGCCTGACATTCTACGAGCCGAAGGCTTGCAAGGGCCGCGGCTGCAACAACCAGAACGTCCCCGACGAAGAGACCACGCGCCGCAGCATCGCGGACCTGATGGCGTTCCTCCGCGAAGCGAAGCCCTAGCGCAGGGTTGCGGCACCCCGCCCCGCAGGCGTACCTTTCGTGTGCGTCAGCAACCTCTAGGAGGAGGAAAGATGACTGCTCGTCTATGTACCGGCCTTGCGGCCGGCGCAGTGGCTTTGCTCGCGGTGCAGGGCGCCTTTGCGCAGACAGTCGACGGCCCGAAAGTCGACTGGAAGGTCGCGACGTGGGGCAAGCCGCGCGCCTTCACCTCGGGAATCGAGAAGATCCGCGACTACGTGAAGGAGAAGACCGGGGGCAAGTTCAACATCACCATCGGCTACAGCACCTTCGGCGGCGAGCGCGAGATCCTCGACATCCTGAGCGCCGGCGGCCTGCAGGCCACCACCATCTGCTCGTCGTACCACCCGGACAAGCATCCCGCCTACACCGGCCTCGACCTGCCCTTCCTGCCGCTGCCCTCGTTCGACGTGCAGTGGGCGGTTCACGACGCGTACCACAAGCATCCGTACATCGTGAAGGAGATGGAGAAGTGGAACGCGATGCTCTACTCCTCGAACCTCCTGCCGCAGTACGAGTTCATCGGCAAGGGCAAGGCGCCGAAGAAGCTCGACGACTTCAAGGGCATGCGCGTGCGGGCTATCGGCGGCATCGGCGCGGCGATGAAGAACCTCGGTGCGGTGCCGACGTCGGTGCCCGCCACCGAGGTCTACACCTCGATCGACCGCGGCACGGTCGACGCGGCATCCTTCCCCTCCACCTACGCGCACGGGTCGTACAAGATCCATGAGGTCGGGAGCTGGTTCACCACCAACCTGGCCCCCGGGACGCAGGCCTGCCCGACGCTCATCAACAAGGACGCGTGGGCGAAGCTGCCGCAGCAGTACAGGAAGCTCGTCGAGGAGGTGCGGCCGCAGGTCAAGGAGGCGCTGATGAAGGCGTACAAGGCCGCCGACGACAAGAACCTGCCGCTGTTCAAGAAGCGGCTCGAGTTCGTCACCTACACCGAGGCCGAGCTCGACGAGTTCCGGCGCGTCGGCGCGAAGCCGGTCTGGGACGCGTGGATCCAGGAGATGAGCGCGAAGGGAATCCCGGCGAAGGAGCTCTTCGAGCTCATCATGACGAGCGCGAAGCAGGCGGCGAAGAAGTAGTGCTGCCGAAGCTCGACAGGCTGAGCGCGAAGCTCGAGGACGCGCTCAACCTGCTCGCGGCCATCGCGATCTTCGGCGTGATGCTCTTCGGCGTCGCGCAGATCGCGAGCCGCGGGCTGTCGAGCGCGCTGCACGCGCTCGTGCCGGCGATCCCGCCGATCGCGATCCACGGCTACATCGACTACGTGCAGTTCATCGCCGTGCTGTACGTCATGCTCGGCATCGCCTACTGCCAGCGCCGCGGCGGGCACATCCGCATGGAGATCGTGCTGGTCAGCCTGCGCGGGCGCGTGCTGTGGGCGATGGAAGCCTTTGCCGTGGTGCTCGCCATCGCCGTCACGCTGCTCCTCATCGCGGGCACCTGGGACAACTTCCACAACGCCTGGGCGCGCGGCGACTCCTCCATGGACATCGGCCTGCCGCAGTGGCCGGCGAAGCTCGTCGTGCCGCTGATGCTGGTCGTGCTGCTGTGGCGCCTCGTCCTGCAGCTGTGGGGCTATGTCCGCCTGGTGAGAAACCCGGCGTCCGAGCCGGTGGCGGTGCCGCTCCTCGAGGACGCCAAGAAAGCGGTCCTGAAGGAAGTCGAGCAGCTGCAGCAAGCGGACCCGTGGACCCGCTGACCCTCGGCAGCATCGGCGCGGTGGCGCTCTTCGCGCTCGCGATCCTCGGCGTGCGCATCGGCTATGCGGCCGCGCTCGTCGGCACCATCGGCCTCGCGCTCCTCATGGGCGAGTGGTACCCGGCCATCGTCGCGGCGGGCACGGTGCCGTTCGCCAAAGGCACGAGCTACGAGCTCTCGGTGCTGCCGATGTTCATCCTGATCGGCTACCTGGCCTACTACGCCGGCATGACGACCTCGAGCTTCGAGGCGGCGAAGCGCTGGCTCGGCTGGATGCCCGGTGGCCTTGCCGTGGGCACCGTGTTCGCTGTGGCTGCGTTCTCCGCCGTCTCCGGTGCGAGCACCGCGGCGGCGGCGGTGTTCTCCAAGGTCGCGATTCCCGAGATGCTGAAGAACGGCTACAACCGCCGGCTCGCCAGCGGCGTGGTCGCCGCCGGCTCGACCCTCGACTCGCTGATCCCGCCTTCGGCGCTCCTCGTCATCTACGGGATCATCGTCGAGCAGTCGATCGGCAAGCTGCTGGTCGCGGGCTTCGTGCCCGGGATCATCTCCGCGCTCGTCTACAGCGCGATCATCGTCTACCGCTGCAAGCTCGACCCGTCGCTCGGCCGGCCGATCACCGGCTTCACCTGGCGCGAGCGCTTCCAGTCGCTGCCGCCCACGGCGCCGATCTGGATCGTGGTGGTGCTCATCTTCACCGCCATGCTCTTCGGCTGGGCGACGCCCACCGAGGCCGGCGCGCTCGGCGCCTTCTCCACCCTCCTCTTCGCGTGGCGCAACCGCATGACCTGGGGCCAGTTCCGCGGCGCGCTGCTCGAGTCCGCGAAGCTCACGGTGATGATCTTCACCATCATCTGGGGCGTGCTCATCTTCGTGCGCTTCCTCGGCTTCGCCAACCTGCCGCTCGCCTTCGCCGGCTGGATCGAGGAGCTCAAGGTGCACCCGCTCGCGGTGCTGCTGTGCATCTACGCCATCTACCTCGTGCTCGGCTGCTTCATGGACGCGATCGGCATGATGCTGCTCACGCTGCCGATCGTGTTCCCGGTGATCGACAACCTCGGCTACGACCCGATCTGGTTCGGGATCATCGTGGTGAAGCTCTGCGGCATCGGCCTGCTCACCCCGCCGGTCGGCCTGTGCGCCTTCGTGGTGAACGGCGTGCGCCCCGACATCCCGCTCGGCGACATCTTCCGCGGCATCTGGCCCTTCCTCCTCGCCGACGTGGCGACCGTCGCTCTCCTCACCGCGTTCCCCGAGATCGTCACCTTCATCCTGCGGTTCACCTGAAATTATCCTCGTAGAAAGGAAACGCATCTTGTTCCAGGGCAAGTGGTACGACGAAGTGGCGGTGGGCGAGCGGATCGGCGCGCGGGTCACGGTGACGGAGGCGCACCTCGTGCTCGCCGCGGGCCTCTTCGGCGACTTCAATCCGCTGCACGTGGACGAGGAATTTGCGAAGAAGTCGCGCTTCGGCGGGCGCATCCTGCATGGTCCGTTCAGCGCAGCCCTGGTCACCGCACCGGTCGGCATGTACTTCTCGGGCACGGCGATCGCCTACCTCGAACACCACTGCAAGTTCGTCGCGCCGGTGAAGCCGGGCGACACGCTCGCTACAGAGTGGACGATCGCCGAGAAGCAGGACAAGCCGAAGCACCGCGGCGGCATCTGCGTGCTCGAGGGCGCGGCGCGCAACCAGCGCGGCGAGGTGGTGGTGGAGGCGCGCGGCAAGATCCTGGTGGCCTCGAAGGCTTGAATTTTGCGGGCGGGAGGGGGTCGAAACCTCCCGCCGCATGCCGCCTTTCCTTCGCCTTCCGCCGCTCGGCCCGGATGCGGACGTCTCCGCCGACGACCTCGCGCGCGGCAAGCGCTACATGGTGCAGGACGCCGCGTGGGCAAGCCTCGTCGGCGCGCTCTATGGCGGGGTGATCCTGGTCGGGTTCGCGCTGGAGCTCGGCGCGAACGCTTTCGTGATCGGGCTCATCGGCGCGATCCCCTTCCTCGCGCAGCTCGGGCAGCTTCCGGCCATCGTGCTCATCGAGCGGCTGCGGCAGCGGCGCCGCATAGCCGCCGTCGTGGTGGCCGCGGCGCGCATCCTGATCCTCGGCCTTGCGGTGCTGCCGTGGCTCGACGAAGGGCAGTCGCGGCTCACGCTGCTGGTCGCCGCGCAGGTCGCCATCACCCTCTTCGGCTCCTTCGCGGCGTGCTCCATCAACTCCTGGTTCCACCAGCTCCTCGCCGGCCAGGACCTGGGCGCGCTCTATGCGCAGCGCCTTTTCTGGTCCACGGTGCTCGCGTCGCTCGGCGGCGTGGCGGCGGGCAACATGATCGAGCACTGGCAGTGGGGCGACAAGCTGCACGCCTACTCGGTCTCCTTCGCCGCCGCAGGCGTCGCCGGCTTCATCGGCCTTCGCGCGCTCACCCTGGTGCCGGAGCCGGTGATGGCGCGCACCGGCCCGCCGGTGCCGATCCTGCATCTCCTCGTGGCGCCGCTCTCGGATCTGAACTTCCGCCGCCTCATCATCTTCATGGCGTCGTGGAACTTCGCCTCCAACCTCGCCGCGCCGTTCCTCACCGTGTACCTGCTCAGGCAGCAGGAATACGGCATGGGCATCGTGACGGCGATGTGGGCCACGAGCCAGGTCGCGAACGCGCTCACGCTCTTCTCGTGGGGACGCATCTCGGACAAGCTCTCCAACAAGGCGATCCTCGCCACGGCGCTGCCGCTCTACTTCGCCTGCCT
>DASPMF010000043.1:0-5756 GCA_035627155.1 Burkholderiales bacterium
CTACCCCGCGCTGCGACCGCCGCCGCGCGTGCCGCTCGCGCGCGAGCGCTGGGACACGCCGGACGGCGACTTCATCGACGTGGACTTCGCGGGCGATCCGGCCGCGCAGCGCTGGATCGTGCTCTTCCACGGCCTGGAAGGTGGCTCCGACAGCCACTACGCGCGCAAGCTCGCCGCGGCCTGCGACGCCCTCGGCGTGCGGCTCGCCATCCCGCACTGGCGCGGCTGCTCCGGCGAGCCCAACCGCACGCCGCGCGCGTATCACTCCGGCGATACGGAAGAGGTGCAGTGGATCCTGGAGCGCCTGGCCTCGCCAGCAAGACAAGTCTTCTGCATTGGGGTATCCCTTGGGGGCAATGCACTGCTCAAGTGGCTGGGCGAGCGCGGCGCCGGCGCGGCGCGGCTCGTGCGGCGCGCGGCGGCGGTGTCCGCGCCGATCGACCTGCCGGCCGCCGGCGCGGCGCTCGACCGCGGCGTGAACCGCCTCCTCTACACACGCATGTTCCTCTCGACACTCAAGCCGAAGACGCTCGCCAAGCTGGAGGTGTTCCCCGACCTCTGCGATGCGGGGCTGGTGCGCAAGGCGCGCACCTTCCGCGAGTTCGACAACCTCGTCACGGCGCCGTGGCACGGCTTCCGCGACGTGGACCACTACTGGACGAGCGCGGCGAGCGGCCCCTACCTCGGCGGCATCCGCGTGCCGACGTTGTTACTCAACGCGCGCAACGATCCCTTCCTTCCGGAGGATGCGCTGCTCGCCGCGGCGCGCAATGCGTCGCCGGACGTATTGCTAGAATTTCCCGCAACCGGTGGCCACGTCGGCTTCACGACGGGTCCCTTCCCCGGCCGCCACGGCTGGCTCCCACAACGCGTCCTCGGATTCCTCCGCCCTTGAAAGTCCCCGCAGAGATCTTCCGTACCTACGACATCCGCGGCGTGGTCGGCCGCACGCTCATGCCGCAGATCGCGCGCGCCGTCGGCCGCGCGCTCGGCAGCTTGGCGAGGGAAAGAAAGGCGCCCACGTTCGCGGTCGGCCGCGACGGGCGCCTTTCCGGGCCGGAGCTCTCCAACGCCCTGATGGACGGCATGGTCGCGGCGGGCGCCGACGTCATCGACATCGGCATGGCGCCCACGCCGGTGACCTACTTCGCGGCGTTCCACCTCAACTGCGCGAGCTGCGTCTCGGTCACCGGCAGCCACAACCCGCCGGACTACAACGGCCTGAAGGTCGTGATCGGCGGCGACACGCTCTACGGCGACGAGATCCAGGAAGTCCGCAAGCGCATCGAGTCGGAAAGCTTCCTGAGTGGGCAGGGCAAGCGCAGGAGCGCGGAGGTGATCGACGCCTACGTCGGCCGCATCACCTCCGACGTGAAGCTCGCGCGGCCGATGCGCATCGCGATCGACTGCGGCAACGGCGTGGCCGGGCTGGTCGCGTCGCGCCTTTTCCGCGCGCTGGGCTGCGAGGTCGAGGAGCTCTACTGCGAGGTGGACGGGACCTTCCCGAACCACCATCCGGACCCTTCGGTGCCGAAGAACCTGAAGGAGCTGATCGACACCGTGCGAAGCGGCCCCTCGGAGCTCGGCATCGCCTTCGACGGCGACGGCGACCGCCTCGGGCTGGTGACCAAGGACGGCGAGATCATCTTCGCCGACCGCCAGCTCATGCTGCTCGCGAAGGACGTGCTCTCGCGCAATCCCGGCGCCGAGATCATCTACGACGTGAAGAGCACGCGCCTGCTCGCGCCCTGGATCGAGCGCCACGGCGGCCGGCCGACGATCTGGAAGACCGGGCACTCGCTCATCAAGGCGAAGCTGAAGGAGACCGGCGCGCTGCTCGCAGGCGAGATGTCGGGCCACACCTTCTTCAAGGAGCGCTGGTACGGCTTCGACGACGCGCTCTACGGCGGCGCCCGCCTCCTCGAAGTCCTTTCGCGCGCGTCGAATCCCAATGAAGTGCTGAAATCGCTGCCCAACGCCCCGTCCACGCCGGAGCTGCACTGGTCGCTCGAGGAAGGCGAGCCGCACGCGCTGGTGGCGAAGCTGCAGGCCGGCGCGCCGTTCCCGCGCGCCGAGCGCGTGCTGACGATCGACGGCGTGCGCGCCGAGTACAAGGACGGCTTCGGGCTCGCGCGCGCCTCGAACACCACCCCGGTCATCGTGCTGCGCTTCGAAGCCGACACGCCGGCGGCGCTGGAGCGGATCAAGGACGAATTCCGCGCCGCGCTGCAGCCGCTCAAGCCGCATGCAACGCTTCCTTTCTAGTCTCCTCCTCTTCCTTTCCTGCGGAAGCGCCATGGCCGCCTGCCCCGCCCTGCTCGACCGCCAGGTGCAGACGGTCGACGAGAAGCCGCAGTCGCTCTGCGCCTACCACGGCAAGGTGCTGCTGGTGGTGAACACGGCGAGTCAGTGCGGCTACACGCCGCAGTACGAAGGACTCGAGGCGCTCTACCGCAAGTATCGGACGAAGGGCCTCGTGGTGCTCGGGTTTCCTTCCAACGACTTCGGCGGCCAGGAGCCGGGCACGAACCAGGAGATCGCCGCCTTCTGCGTGAACCAGTACGCGATCGACTTTCCGGTCTTCTCCAAAGGAAGCCTGAAATCCAATCCGTTCTTCGCCGACCTGGCGAAGGCGTCGGGCCAGCCGCCGGGTTGGAACTTCCACAAGTACCTGGTCGACCGCAACGGCCGCCAGGTGCAGAGCTTCGATACGCGGGTCAGGCCGGACGATCCGAAGCTGGTCGCCGCGATCGAGAAGTTGCTGTCTTTGCCGACCCCAGGATACCCACGATGAAAGCGATCCTCGCAGTGCTCTGCACGCTTTCCCTGCTCGCCACCCCCGTCCTTGCCCAGGAGAAGAAGGCCGAGAAGAAAGCGCCCAGCGCGGCGCAGAAGAAGCAGCAGGAGCGCATGCGCCAGTGCAACCGAGAGGCCGGCGACAAGGGCCTCAAGGGCGACGAGCGCAAGAGGTTCATGAGCTCCTGCCTCAAGGGCTGAAGGCCGGGCCGATCTCCCTCAGGGCGTCGGTGATGATGCAGTCCACGCCGAGGTCCAGCAGCCTGCGCGCCCACGCCGGGTCGTTGACGGTGTAGCAGGCGATCGCGTAGCCGGCGGCGCGGATCGGCGCGATCCGTTCCGCCTCCAGCTTCTTGTGGTTGCAGTGCAGGCTGACGCAGCCCAGGCGCTTCAGCTTGCTTTCCCAGTCCGGCGGCACCTCGTCCACGAGGTAGCCGCGCGGCAGCGCGGGCGCCGCCTCCTGCGCGGCGAGGAGGGCCGCGAGGGAAAACGAGGAGAGCACCGGCGGCAGCTCGCTGCCGCGCCAGAGCTCCATCGCCATGCGCGCCACGGCCTCGCCGGTCCGCCGCTCGTGGCCCGCGGCGGGCTTGATCTCCACGTTCGCCCAGACGCCGAGCTTGCGGCAGAGCTCGGCGGCCTTCTCGAAGCGCGGGACGCCTTCGCCGTTGCCGGCGTCGAGGCCCTCCAGCTGCGCCGCGCGCATCTGCGCGACGCGGCCTTTCACGCCGGTCGTGCGTTCCGTGGTCTCGTCGTGGATCAGCACCGGCACGCCGTCGGCGGCGAGCATGACGTCGAACTCGACCGCCTTGAAGCCGAGCGCGGCGCCGGTACGGATGGCGCCGAGGGTGTTCTCCGGCGCGAGCGCGCCGCCGCCCCGGTGCGCCACGATTTTCGGGTACGGCCACATGGCGCTAGTCCTGTCCCGGGTAGAGCAGGGCGTTGCCGCGCAGCACCGCCTGGTTGAGCGCGTCGATCGGCGTCTTCTTGCCGTTCCACACCGACTCGAGCTCCTCGTTGACGATGCTGCGGATGAAGGGCAGCCCGGCAAGGCGCACGCCGCGGCTGTTGACGGTCGGCGCGCGCGCGAGGAGCTGCCCGAGCGCGATGTCCTGCGCCGGGTGCGCCTGGTAGAAGCCCTTGCGGCGCGTGAGCTCGTAGGCGGCGAGCGTGAGCGGCGCATAGCCGGTGCGCTGGTGCCATTCGGCCTGCACGTCGGCGCGCAGCAGCCAGGCCGCGAACTTCGCGATGCCGCGGGCGCTGTCCTTCGGCGCGCCGGCGAGCGCCCAAAGCGCCGAGCCGCCGGCGAGCGTGTTCTGCGGCGCGCCCGGCAGGTCGTCGTAGAACGGCAGGTGCGCGGCGCCGAGCTCGAAGCGGCTTCGCACGCGCAGCGCTGCGTAGCTCGCCGAGGACGAAGTGAGCATCGCGCATTCGCCGGAAGCGAAGCGCGCCTCGGCCTCGTCGGTGCGGCCGGAGTAGCTGAAGTAGCCGGACTTCTGCCACGACGCCAGCATGCCGATCCAGCGCACCATGAGGTGGCCGTTGAAGGCCAGGCGCGCGTCCTCGCCGTCCATGCCGTTGTCGTGCGTGGCGATGGCCTGGTTGTGCCACGCCGCCATGTTCTCGAGCAGGATCCACGCCGGGAACGTCGTGGTGAGCGGGCACGCGGAGCCGGCTTCGGCGAGCTTTTCCATCCAGGCCGGCATCTCGTACCACGTGCGCGGCGCCTGGCGCGGGTCGAGCTTCGCCTTGCGGAACGCATCGCGGTTGTAATACAGGAGCGGCGTCGAGGGCGTGAGCGGCAGCGCGAGCAGCCGGCCCTTTTCGTCGGCGAAGCTGCTCGCCACCGCCGGAATGAAGCGGGTGTCGGTGCGCGCGCCGGCCTGCGCAAGGATCTGCCAGAGCGGTTGCACCGCCCTGCGCGCGAGGAGGTCCGCGGTCATCGCGTCGGCGACCAGCGCCAGGTCGGCCCGCGCATGGTCCGGCAGCGCGCGGTAGAGCGTCACCAGGCGGAATTCGGCCTGCGACTTGTTGAAGCGCCCGGCGAGCTGCTCGAGCTCCCAGCGCGGCACGCCCTCCAGCGCATGCACCAGCGTGAGCGGCTGGCGCGCCGAGACGTCCGAAGCAGCGCTCGAAAAGGCGAGGATGAACAGCAGCGAGAGGACGATCCGCGGCATGGCGCGCGCGAAGTATATAGTTCCCCGCATGACGGCCCTGCATGATCTCGGCGCGGCGGAGCTCTCGCGCCGCTACGCGAGCGGCGAGCTCTCCCCTGTAGAAATTGCAAAGGCGTGCCTCGCGCGAATCGAGGCCTGGGAGCCTTCACTCAACGCGATGTACCGCGTCGACGCGGGCGGCGCCCTCGCGCAGGCGCAGGCGTCCGAGGCGCGCTGGCGCGCCGGCCGGCCGCTCTCGCCCCTGGACGGCGTGCCGGTCACCGTCAAGGAGAACGTCTACACGCGCGGCGACCCGGCGCCGATCGGCACGCGCGCGAACGAGGATGCGCCGCCGCAGGCGGCGGACGCGCCGGCGGCCGCGCGCGCCCGCGAAGCCGGGTGCGCGATGCTCGGCAAGACGACGATGCCGGACTACGGGATGCTCTCCTCGGGGCTTTCCAGCATGCACGGCGTCACGCGCAATCCGTGGCGGCTCGACCGCAACACCTCCGGCTCGAGCTCGGGCGCCGGGGCCGCGGCGGCCGCCGGCTATGCGCCGCTGCACATCGGCACCGATATCGGCGGCTCGGTGCGCCTTCCGGCGACGCATTGCGGCATCTTCGCCCTCAAGCCTTCGCTCGGACGCATTCCGGTCTACCCGCCGTACATGGGACGCGTCGCCGGGCCGATGACGCGCACCGTCGAGGATGCGGCTCTGCTGCTCAACGTGCTTGCGAGGCCCGACGAGCGCGACTTCATGTCGCTGCCCTTCGCGCAGCAGGACTACGCGGACGGCCTCGACGCGCT
>DASPMF010000044.1:0-3309 GCA_035627155.1 Burkholderiales bacterium
GTCGAACGCGCGATCCGCAATATGGCCGGCCTGCGGAAACGGCGGGCTGAAAAGAAACCCGACGGGACCGTCATTCCCGCTTCGGACGACGGGAAAAAGCTCGCCGAAGAGTTTCCCGACCCGAAGGCGCTTTGCGTGGAACTTCTCGCGCGCATGGAATTGCACAAGCGCGACAAGCGGGTCGTATGGTACGCGGACAACGTGGGCCGTCCGCAATTGGAATGGCTCCAAGAAACGTTCGAATTCGTGAATAACGGCCGCCATCCGGAATTCACTTTGCCGAAGCGCATCGAAATGGTGGTGCCGAACACCATTCTCGGGGAGGAGGCGTTGTCCGTCACCTTGATCGACACGCAAGGCATCGACGATGTCGCCGAGCGGGCCGATCTCGAACAGCATTTCGACGATCCGCACACGGTCGTGGTGCTATGCACGCTTTTCAACGAAGCCCCTTCCACGCAGATAAGGCAACTTCTGGCGCGCGCCAAAGAAGGCGGCGTGCGGACACTCGACAGCCATGTCGGAATCTTGGTCCTGCCGCGTCCGGGCGACGCACTGAAAGTCAAAGACAACGGCTACTTGGTGGAAACGGCGGACGAAGGGTGCTTGGTGAAGGAGGAAGAAGTCCAATTGAAACTGCACCCTCTCGGGTTGAGCCATCTGCCGATCGAATTCTTCAATTCCGCCGAAGACTCCCCGGATAAGCTCCGGTCGTTTATCCAAGCGCGCATCGAGGCCGTACGGGAACACCACCGCAATACCGTGCGCGAAATCATCGACGGAGCCCGAGCGCTCCTCGCCAATTACGAACGGGAACAATCCCGCGAAATCATGCGGGCCGCAGCCCACCGGCTCGAAGTTTGGTTGACGCACAACGTCGAAGTTGCGGCGACGTCGGCGCACCATGTCCAAGATAGCCTGATCGCTGCGGTCGCCAAAGCGCATCCCCGGACGATCTCGGCATCCGTGACGCGGACGGGCGAATGGCCCAACCTCAACTATCCGCACCAGCTTAGCCACGGCGCGCGCCGCATCGCGACCCAGATGATCGAGCCCAAATTGAACGGCCTAAGGGAAATCGCCAAGAATCTTTTGGACGACGAGGAAATGACGGACGCTTTCGACCTCATACGCCAATGCGTGCGAGTGGCGGACGACAGTTTCGACCGGTTGGTGCGCAAGGCGCAACTCGTCGGCCAAAGCATTTACGCGGATGAATTGCGGCTGGATTCCGTTTTTTGGCAGGGTTGCGAAAGCGAACGCGGCCGGGGATATCGGGATCGGATCAACGCCCGTAACAGCGAATGGTTTCGGGGAAGGCAAGGGAGCGGCGGCGACGCGCGCGTCGTCGCGATAGTCCGCGAAGCTTGGGCGGAAGCTCTCCAATCCGTGCGCGATCTGATCGTCCAAGAGTAGGAGGCTGAGTAGCAATGGAGCAGGAAATCCGATCCAGGGGGCAACCGCTAGCGTAGCCGTTGGAAAACAGGTGTTTTCCGACAAGCTCTTCCAAGCCGCAGCAAAGGCAATCGGCGGTCGCACTTTTTTGTGCGACAAACCGTGTCGGAATGGTAGGCTGTGCGGAAACCACTCTTTCGAGGTTTTCCATACATGCTGGTCGGCTACATGCGGGTCTCGTCCGACAGCGACCGGCAAAGCACGGCCTTGCAGCGCGATGCCCTGATCGCCGCCGGCGTCGACCCCCGCCATCTGTTCGAGGACAAGGCGTCGGGGGCGCGCGACGGTCGCCCCGGCCTCAAGGCGTGCCTCGACTTCCTGAAGCCCGGCGACACGCTGGTGGTATGGAAGCTCGATCGCCTGGGTCGCTCGCTGCCGCATCTGCTGGACATCGTCGCCAGCCTGCACGACGTTGGCGTTGCATTCCGGTCGCTGACGGAGGGCATGGATACGAACACACCGCATGGGGAGCTTCTGTTCCATATCTTCGGGGCGCTTGCCCAATATGAGCGGGCCTTGACTCGCGAACGAATACAAGCGGGACTTGCATCAGCGCGTCGGCGCGGCCGATATGGTGGTCGTCCCCCGGCTATTGATCCTGAAAAGCTGGAAGCGGTCATTGCCGCGCTCAACGGAGGGGCCAGCAAGGCGGCGGTCTGCCGGACCTTTGGTATCGCCCGGAGCACGCTGATCGAGACCCTCGCCCGTGCCGGCTGGACCGGTCCGGGCTCGGCCCGGTGACCGTCGCATGCCGGTCAGCTTTCTGACGGCGGAGCAGGAACGGCGATATGGCCGTTTCAACGGCGTCCCGACCCAGGAGCAGCTTGATCGCTACTTTCATCTCGATGACGCCGATCTCACGATGATCCGCCGCCGTCGATGGGACCACATGCGCTTGGGTTTCGCCGTACAACTCGGCACGGTGCGCTTTCTCGGCACCTTCCTCGTCGATCCGACCGAGGTGCCGATAGCGGTGGCCACCACCCTGGCGCAACGGATCGGGATCGCCGATCCGGGATGCCTCGCGCGTTATCGCGAAGGGACCGCGCGGTGGCAGCATGCCGCTGAAATCCGCCAAGCCTACGGTTATCGCGAGTTCACCGTTCCCTCCGCACAATGGCGTCTCCTGCGCTGGCTTTACGCCCTGTGCTGGACGGGAACGGACCGGCCGAGCGCCTTGTTCGACCGGGCGACATCCTGGCTGGTCACGCACAAGGTGCTGCTGCCGGGAGCGAGTGTCCTCGAACGGAGCATCGCCCGGGTGCGCGCCCGCGCCAACAGCCGCTTGTGGCGCTTGTTGGCGGCCCGGATCGCGCCCGAGCAGAAGGAGCGGCTTGACGCTTTGCTGGTGGTGCCGGCAGGAGGGCGCCAAAGCCCGATGGACCGGCTCCGGTCCGGGCCGACCTTGCAGAGCGCGGCGGAATTGGCGCGCGCGATCCAGCGCCTCGACGGGGTGCGGCAGCTCGCGGCCGGTCTGCCGCGTACCGACCGGTTGCCGAAGACCCGTGTTCTGGCTTTGGCGCGGTTCGCCGGCGCCGCTAAGGCCCAGGCGGTCGCCCGGTTGCCGGATGAGCGTCGTGCCGCTACCCTGCTGGCCTTCATCCGGGCGCTGGAGGCCAGCGCCCACGACGATGTGCTCGACCTGTTCGACCTGATCGTCACCCGGATGTTCGCCGACGCGATCCGAAAGGGTCGGGAGGCGCGCTTGCGCAGCCTGCGCGACCTCGACGCCGCCGCCCTCACCTTGAGTCAGGTCTGCGCCTTGGTGCTCGACGGCACCGTCACCGACAGCGATCTCCGGGCGGCGGTCTTCGCCACCGTGCCTCAGGCCGCTCTGGAAGCCGCCGTCGCCCA
>DASPMF010000045.1:0-5760 GCA_035627155.1 Burkholderiales bacterium
GGTCTTCGCGCTCGGCGCCCAGGCGCATGCAAAGGCCCGCCACCCATTCGTAGATGTTGCGCGAGCGTTCCACGTCGCCGTGCACGGCGTCGCGGATCGGGATCATCTCGCTCGGGCGGATGCAGCGGTAGTTGCCGGCGATGAGCATCGGCCACTTCGCCATCGGGACGAAAAGGGAGTCGTGCACCTTGAGCTTGACGGGAATCTCAAGGCCGTCGAAGCGCGCGGCTTCGATGTCGGCCTCGAGCTTGCGCAGGAGCGCCGTGTGCGCCTCGGACTCGAAGCGCGCCGCCTTGAAGTTGGTCGGCAGCCCCACCTGGAGCACGTTCTTCGGCTCGTCGGCCGGGCGGAACGCCTGCGGATCCGGGCTCGCCAGGGTCACGAGGCCGGGCTGGAAGCCCTCCCACACGCCCGCATCGGCGTAGCAGTGCCGCAGGTCCACGCCCTTCAGCGCGGGGATTCGCTTCAGGTAGGCGAGCGGCGGCATGTTCATGATCGCGAGGCACGGCTTGCGCGAACGCGCGATTCGGCCCATCAGCTCGCGCACGCCGCGCGACGCGTACTGCGCCTCCTGCATGGCGAGGACCACGAGGTCGAAGGAAGGCAGCTCCACCGTTTCAGGGGTCTTGGCGTCGAGCGTTCCCAGCAGGGCGCCGGAGCGCACCTCGACGAGGCCGGGGCGTCCCTTCAGCGGGAAGCGGACCTTGGTGCCCTCGCGGTTGATGAGGTCGGCGGTGCTCCGGGTGCACACCAGCGTGACGCAATGCCCGGCCATCAGCAGCTTGGTCGACAGCAGGGAGCCGTACGACGCTCCCAGGATCAAGATGTTGCGCTTCATGAGGCTCTCCTTGGTTTGGGCCTGTTCATCCACGCTGCTGCGGTGCATTATGCGTGCCCAGGAGTGCCAAATTTCACTGTAGAAATTTCACACTGTTAATTTCACATCGATATAGTTCGAACGAGCCATGACGCCGCAACTCCACACCCGCAAGAGCCACTTCCTCGGGACCAAGCTGCGCGCGCTGCGCAAGCGCAACGGCCTCACGCTCGAGGAGCTTTCGGCGCGCTGCATCCAGATGGACTCGCGCAACGCGCCGTCGGTGTCGTACCTGAGCATGATCGAGAGCGGCAAGCGCGTGCCGTCGGAAGACGTGCTGCTCCTTCTTTCCAGGGTGTTCCAGCGCGAGCCGCGCTGGTTCCTCGACGGCAACCCCGAGGTGGACGCGCCGGAGCCCGAGCGGCGCGGCGGCGCGCCGGCGGCGGTGCCGCTCGAGCCGGCGTTCCTCTTCTCGAAGGACCTCCTCCAGGCGGCGATCCCCGAGCTCCTCGCGCAGACCGGGACGACGGGACGGCAGTTCGCGCACCTGCTCATCCGCTCGCACCAGGAGATGTCGAGGAACGACTTCCCCGACCTGGAGCGCGCCGCCGAGGCGATCGGCGAGCGGCGCTTCCCGCTCTCGGTGGACGACCTCATGGGGCTGTGCAAGCGCCACGGCCTGACGCTCAAGTGGTTCGACCGCAAGCCGGTGCTCGCCCGGGACAAGGACCGCGAGCTGCGCAGCATGGTGCGCTCCTTCTACGAGCCGCCGCGCACGGTGTACCTCAACCGTGAGCTCCTGTCCGATCCGGCGCGCCTCAAGTTCGACCTCGCCTCGCACCTCGGCCACAAGGTCCTGCACGAAGGCGACGGGCTCAAGTCCCCGCACGCCACGGGCGGCGAGATGGGCGGCAGCCCGGAGGGCGGGCACCTCACGCCGGGCCTCAGCCCGCAGGACGTGCTCCACGCCTGGCGCGACTTCGAGTGCAGTTTCTTCGCCGGCGCGCTCCTCGCGCCCAAGGCCCCGTTCCGCCGCTTCCTGGCGCGCGAGGCGTACCGCGTGGAGGCCGGCGAGAAGATCGAGCTCACGCCCGCCGTGGTGATGCGGCGCATGACGAAAGTTTCCCCGTATCCCTACTGGCACTTCTTCGACGCCTACCCGCCGGGCTACCTGCGTGCGGTCTACCGCGGCAACGGCATCCCGCTCCCCTGGGGCAACATGGCGCAGGTCTCCGACCCGTGCCCGCACTGGGCGGTGTTCCGCATGCTCAACGAGAGCCGCGGGGCCGACCGCGGCTCGCAGATCTCGGTGCTCCTGGACGGCAACCAGGCGTTCCTCTACTGCTGCCACTCCCGCCGCACCGACGACATGGCCGGGAACCCGCACGTGCTCTCCGTCGGGCTCGACCTCGCGCCGGCGCTGCGCTCCCACGGCGTAGACGCGGAACTGATGGTCGAGACCATCGCCCATGCGTGCCGCCTGCACCACGGCGAGGCGAAGATCCCGGAGCGCGCCTTCGAGGCCATCCGGGCGGCGGCCAAGGTGCTGAACATCGCGTGGATCGAGGAGGCGCTGGCGAAGCCCGCCCGCATCATCTGCCCGCGCAGCATGCACTGCCCCCGATCCGGCGGCTGCGACGGCGGCGGCGCTTCCCGGGCACGCGAGATCACCGATGTACGCGAGGAAATCATCACCAAGGCCCGGCGCGCGCGATGAACATCCAGTTCCTCCAGACGATCCACGCGGCCTATGAGCTCGTCCAGCGCTACCCGCGCGGGGCGTTCCGCGGCTACATCAAGCGCCACGGCGTTTAGGTGCTGGTCGCGGTCCTGGTCCTCCTACTCGCGCTGCCGGTCGCGTTTGCGCGAGTGGACCAGCCCGCCGCCGCCAAGGTGTAACGCGCCGGCGCCTATGCTCGGCGCCGCATGGCCCGCGCCTGTCTTCTCCTTGTGCTGTGGCTTGCGGCGGCCCCCGGCTGGAGCCAGCCGTCGAGCGGCGCGCTCCTTTGCACCGGCACGCTTACGCAGTCCCCCGGCATGCAGTGGCCGAAGCAGACGATCGAGTTCTCGCTCGCCTACGGGCCCGGGCTCGTCACGCCGATCAAGTCCGACGTCGAGCCGCTGAACGTCACGGTGCAGATGGAGCTCGACGAGAACGCCCTCAAGGCCTTCGAGCCGCAGCCCAGGATGCCGGTCGCCGGCAACGTGCTTCGGGTCTCGGCGCTGCAGGTTTCGAGGCAGACCGGGCGCTTCACCCTGCGCGCCGAGCTCGCGCGCGAATCCTCCGGCGTGCTGGTCGGCTCGTCGGTGTGGGAAGGCAGCTGCACCCCGGCGAGCGAGAAAGACCGGAAGTTCTGAAGGGTTGCCTTCCGCGCGGGCGGCGGCATATATAGCGCATGCCCTCCCGGACCCTGCGAGCCGTCATTCCGTCCATCCCCGCCTCCGACGGCGCCGGCGTGAAGCTGCGCCGCAGCCTCGGCCAGGCGCAGCACGTGCGCCTGGACCCCTTCCTGATGCTGGACGAGTTCTTCTCCGACAACCCGGAGGACTACCTCGCCGGATTCCCGGACCATCCGCACCGCGGCTTCGAGACGGTGACCTACATCCTCGACGGCCACATGCTGCACGAGGACCACCTCGGAAACCGCGGCGACCTCAAGGCAGGCGGCGTGCAGTGGATGACCGCCGGGCGCGGCATCGTCCATTCCGAGATGCCGCAGCAGACCGAGGGCCGCATGCGCGGCTTCCAGCTGTGGATCAACCTGCCCGGGAAGGAAAAGATGAAGCCCGCGGGATACAAGGACCTGCAGCCCGAAGACATCCCCGAGGTGGCGCTCGAGGGCGGCGGCAAGGTGCGCGTCATCGGCGGCGCTTTCGGCGCCAGGGCGTCCAGCGTGCCCGCCGGCAGCACCGACGTCACGTACCTCGACGTGCACCTTCCGGCCGGCGGGACCTTCCGCCATGCCATCCCCGATGGTCACAACGTGTTCGTCTATCCGTACGAGGGCGAGCTCTCGGTCGGCGGCAAGCCGGTGCGCCGGCAGAGCGCGGGCGTGCTTTCGCAGCAAGGCGACGTGGAGCTCCAGGCCGGCGGGGACGCGGCGCGCTTCCTCCTCCTTGCCGGCAAGCCGATCGGCGAGCCGGTGGTCCAGTACGGCCCGTTCGTCATGAACACGGTCGAGGAAATCCAGCAGACGCTGCGGGACTACCAGGACGGCGCCTTTGTGAGATAGCCTTTCCCGGGGAGGGAATGGCATGGGGACCGCCAAGTTCGAAGGGCTCGGCCTGAGCCGCTACGAGGACATCCGCGCGGAGCTGCGCACCGGCGATCTCCTCTTCTGCTCCGGCAACTACGCGATCAGCCGGATCATCGAGCACTTCTCCGACTCGATGTTCAGCCATGTCGGCCTGCTCTTCTGCTGGAACGGCCGCGTGCTCGTGTTCGAGAGCGTCGAGGACGACGGCGTGCGGGTCGTGCCGCTCAGCCACTACGTGCGCGACTACGAGAACTCCGGCGCCGCGTACGACGGCCGGCTCTTCGTCGGCCGGCACGGCGACCCGCTCGACGCGGCGCGCCTTGATGCGATGCTCGGGCGCGCCGCGGACGAGCTGAACCGCAAGTACGACAAGGAGGAGATGCTCGAGATCCTCGCCCGCATCACCATCGGCCTGGGCCGGCACGAGGACGACGACACCTATGTCTGCTCCGAATTCGTGGAGCGCTGCTTCCGCGAGGTCGGCATCCGCTTCCACCGCGACGCGCAGGACTACATCTTCCCCGAGCACATCGCCGCCGACCCCGACGTGCAGGCCCTGTGGGAGATCCGGCCCGAGTGAAGCTGGACGCGCTCCTCCGTGCCCATTCCTACCTGCGCGTGGAGCGGCCGCCGGAGCTCTGGGAGGCCGACACGGACGACCGCGGGCTGATTCCGCTCCTCGGCGAGATGATCGCCGCTTCGCTGCGCTACGAGACGCTCGAGCTCTCCGAGCTCACCCTGAACGCATCCAATGTCGTCGTCGAGGAAGGCGGACCGGGCGGCCCGCCCGCCGGGGCGTTCGTCGCCCTGACGGTCAGCGGTCCGGCGGCGCGCGAAAGCGAGGCGGCCTGGAGCCCGGGCGTCGCGGCTTCCGGCTGGCTGGGACGGATGCACGAAAACCTGCTGGCGGCCCGGGTACGGTACGCATACATTAGGCGCCACGCAGCAGGAGGAAGCATCACCCTGTTTCTGAGGAGACTGCCTTGAAGATTCTCGCCGTCGCGCTGCTTTCCATGTTCGCTCTGGCCGCCCAGGCGCAGGCCGACTATCCATCCAAGCCGGTCCGGCTGATCACGCCGTTCAACGCCGGCGGCGCGATCGACATCTACTCGCGCCTGCTCGCCGAGCCGCTCGGCAAGCGCCTCGGGCAGAACGTGATCGTCGAGCCGATCGCCGGGGCGAACACGATCTCGGGCACGCAGCAGCTGGTGCGTGCCGCGCCGGACGGCTACACCTTCATGATCACGACGATGTCCACCGCGGTGAACAACCGCTTCCGGGAATCGAAGACGCCGTACGACCCGGACAAAGACCTGCTGCCGATCACGCAGCTTTCGTTCGGCGCGGTGCTCTTCGTGGCGCCGGCCTCCGCGCCGTACAGCGACGTGAAGGGGTTCATCGACTGGGCAAAGGCGCAGAGCCGCACTGTCACCTTCGGCTCCTGGGGCATCGGTTCCTGGGGCCACCTGGCCGGCCTGATCCTCGC
Organism: Burkholderiales bacterium; assembly: GCA_035627155.1. Lineage (GTDB taxonomy): Bacteria > Pseudomonadota > Gammaproteobacteria > Burkholderiales > SG8-39 > SCGC-AG-212-J23. The sequence continues at coordinate 5,561 of DASPMF010000045.1, forward strand.
GCGCGACCACGGGCTGCGGCTCGAGCACGTGCCGTACAAGGGCGACGTCCCCGCGCTCACCGACGTGCAGAACGGCCAGCTCGACACCACCTTCGCCAGCCCGACGAGCGCGAAGCCGCGCATCGCCGGCGGCGGCGTCAAGGCGCTCGGGATGACCGGGCCGCAGCGCTCCGGCGCCATGCCGGAGCTCGCCACCTTCT
>DASPMF010000046.1:0-9281 GCA_035627155.1 Burkholderiales bacterium
GCGCCAGTCGCTGGAGAACCTCGTCGCCAACGCCCTGCAGAAATCGCCCGCCAGCGTGCCGATCACGGTTTCGGTGGCGAAGGAGGTGCAGGCCAACGGCGTCGCCCGGGCCACGGTCCAGGTCGTCGACGAAGGCCCCGGCATCCCGGAGGAAATCCTCCCGCACGTCTTCGAGCGGTTCGTGAGCGGGCGCGTGCGCGAAGGCGGACTCGGCCTGGGGCTGTACCTCGCCAAGCGCATCGCCGAAGCGCACGGCGGCGACCTGGTCGCCGAGTCCGAGCCCGGCAAGGGCGCGCGCTTTACGTTGACCCTGCCTGCTGCAGGAAGCGACGCAGCTCCGCCAGGAGCTCCCTAGGCTTTTCCTCCGGGATGAAGTGGCCGCACTGGAGCGCGCGGCCGCGCACGTCCTCGGCGACTTCGCGCCAGTCGGCTAGGCAGTCGAACAGCGCCGCGATGACGCCCTGGCGCCCCCAGAGCGCCAGGACCGGCATCCGGATCTTCTTCTTCAGGTCCTTGCGGTCGTGGACGAGGTCGATGGTGGCGGCGGCGCGGTAGTCCTCGCAGGTGGCGTGGATGGTGCGCGAGTCGGAGAAGGCGCGCGCGTACTCGGCAATGGCGCGCTTGTCGAAATACTTGAGCCCGCTCTTGCCGCGCCCCAGGCGCATGAAGATGTACCAGGGGACCTGGCCCTTCAGCATGCGCTCCGGCAGCGGGCTCTCCTGGATGAGGAAGAACCAGTGCCAGTAGGCTTTTGCGAACTGGATGTTCGTGCTCTGGTACATCTTCAGCGTCGGCGAGATGTCCAGCACCGTCAGCGTCTTCACGCGGGCGCCGTGGTCGCGCGCCATGCGGTGCGCGACGCGCGCGCCGCGGTCGTGGCCGACGACGTGGAAAGCCCTGTGCCCCAGCGCGTCCATGACCTCGACCATGTCCTGCGCCATCGCGCGCTTGGAGTAGTTCGAGTGGTCGGGCTGCCCCTTGGGCTTCGACGAGTCGCCGTAGCCGCGCAGATCGGCGCAGACGACGGTGTAGTCGCGCGCGAGCTGCGGCGCGACCTTGTGCCACATCACGCGCGACTCCGGGTAGCCATGCAGCAGGAGCACCGGCGGGCCTTCGCCGCCCCATTCGAGATGGATCGTCGCTCCGGAGGTCCTGATCTTTCTTTCGGTGAAGCCGGGAAGGAGTGCGCTCATGCGCGCTCTTTTACCGCAGGAGCAGCGCTGCGGCCACCTTGCGCTCCTCGGCGGCAAGGATGTTGTACGTGCGGCAGGCCGCCTTGAGGTCCATCACCTCGACGCCGATGCCTGCCTTCGCGAGCGCCGCGGTGAGGCGCGGATGCGGGAAGCGCTGCGTCGGCCCGGTGCCGAGCAGCACGATCTCCGGCGAGAGCTCCTTCAGCTTTTCGAAGTGCTCTTCCTTCAGTTCCGAAAAGCTCGCGGCGGACCAGGCGGAAATGCTTTCCGCCATCACAATCAGGCTCGACTCGTAGCGCTGATTGTTTACGCGGACATAGTCGTCGCCGTATGCGGTGATCGTGTTGTAGGTTGCGGGGCCGGAGGCGTGGAGTTTCACGCTAGAATTCTATAATGCGTGAGTTTTCAAGGATTAAGAGGCTCCCGCCGTACGTCTTCAACATCACCAACGAGTTGAAGATGGCGGCGCGACGCCGCGGCGAGGACATCATCGATCTCTCGATGGGGAATCCCGACGGGCCGACGCCGAAGCACATCGTCGAGAAGCTGGTGGAAGCGTCGCAGCGGGTCGACACGCATGGGTATTCCGTTTCCAAAGGCATTCCGCGCCTGAGGAAGGCGATCTGCACGTGGTATGCCCGCCGCTACGGCGTCGAGCTCGACATGGACAGCGAGGCGATCGTCACCATCGGCTCGAAGGAAGGCCTCGCGCACCTGATGCTCGCCTGCCTCGAGCGCGGCGACACGGTGCTCGTGCCCAACCCGTCCTACCCGATCCACATCTACGGCGCCATCATCGCCGGCGCCGACATCCGCTCGGTGCGCATGACGCCGGGCGTGGATTTCTTCGAGGAGCTGCAGCGCGCGATCCGCGAGCTCACGCCAAAGCCGAAGATGCTGGTGATCGGCTTTCCGTCGAACCCGACCGCGCAGTGCGTGGATCTCCCGTTCTTCGAGAAGATCGTCGCCCTCGCGAAGCAGCACGACATCCTCGTCGTGCACGACCTCGCCTACGCGGACATCACCTTCGACGACTACAAGGCGCCCTCCATCATGCAGGTGCCGGGCGCGCGCGACGTCGCGGTCGAGTTCTTCACCATGTCGAAGAGCTACAACATGGCCGGCTGGCGCGTCGGGTTCATGGTGGGCAACAAGGACCTCGTCAACGCCCTTGCGCGCATCAAGAGCTACCACGACTACGGCACCTTCGCGCCGATCCAGGTCGCCTCGATCGTCGCCCTCGAGGGCCCGCAGGAATGCGTTTCTCAAATAAGAGCAACCTATGAGAAGAGAAGAAACGTCATGGTGAAAGGCCTGCACGATGCGGGCTGGATGGTCGACAACCCCAGGGCGTCGATGTACATCTGGGCGAAGATCCCCGACTCCTACGCGAAGATGGGCTCGATCGAGTTTGCCAAGCACCTCCTCAAGGAAGCGAAGATCGCCGTCTCCCCGGGCATCGGCTTCGGCGACTACGGCGACGACCACGTGCGCATCGCGCTCATCGAGAACGAGCACCGCCTGCGCCAGGCGGCGCGCGGCGTGCGCGACATGTTCAAGCGGGACGGCGTGTCCGGCGGCGAGCTGCGGGAAGCCCCCAAGCTCCGTGGCGCCGCGTGATCAGCGTCCAGCCGTCACGGCTCGAGGGTCACGGCGTCCGGCTTGAGCCGCTTTCGCGGGAGCACGAGGCGGGGCTGAAGGAAGCCGCGCAGGACGGCCGGCTGTGGGAGCTTTTCTTCACGTCCGTCCCCGAGCCCGAGAACACGGGCAAGTACATCGAAGACGCCCTGAAAGGGCAGGAGCGGGGCGACATGCTCCCGTGGGCGGTGCGCGACCTGAAGAGCGGGGCGATCGTCGGCAGCACGCGCTACCACGACATCCTGCCGGCCTCGGACCGGGTCGAGATCGGCTACACCTGGTACGCGGCCCGCTGCCAGCGCACGCACGTCAATACCGCCTGCAAGCTGCTTCTGTTCACCTACGGGTTCGAGAGGCTGAAGTGCAAGGTGGTCGGCCTGCGCACCGACAACTTCAACTTCCGCTCGCAGCGCGCCATCGAGGCGCTGGGCGCGAAGAAGGACGGCGTGATCCGCCACCACCAGCCGAGGCGCGACGGCTCGATCCGCGACACGGTCATGTACAGCGTCCTCGCCGACGAATGGCCGGCCGTGAAGAAGCACCTCGAGCTGCGCCTGCGAAGAAATGAAGCCCATTAACGTCGGGCTGCTGGGCATCGGCACGGTCGGCGGCGGGACCTGGGAAGTCCTCAACCGCAACGCCGACGAGATCCGCCGCCGGGCGGGACGCGCGATCCGCATCACGCACGTCGCCGACAAGGACGCGAAGAAGGCGAAGAAGCTGGTCGGCACGAAGGCGCGCGTGCTGAGCGACGCCTTCGCCCTCACGAGGGAGGAGAGCATCGAGATCGTCGTCGAGCTGATCGGCGGCTATACGGTCGCGAAGCAGCTCGTCCTCGACGCGATCGCCAACGGCAAGCACGTCGTCACCGCGAACAAGGCGCTCCTCGCCACGCACGGCAACGAGATCTTCGCCGCCGCGCAGAAGAAGGGCGTGATGGTGGCGTTCGAGGCCTCGGTCGCCGGCGGCATCCCGATCATCAAGGCGCTGCGCGAAGGGCTCGCCGCCAACCGCATCGAGTGGATCGCAGGCATCATCAACGGCACCTCCAACTTCATCCTTTCCGAGATGCGCGACAAGGGGCTCGCCTTCGAGGCGGTGCTCGAGGACGCCCAGCGCAAGGGATACGCGGAGGCCGACCCCACCTTCGACATCGAGGGCATCGACGCCGCTCACAAGCTCACGATTCTCTCCGCGCTCGCCTTCGGCATCCCGATGCAGTTCCGGAAGGCCTATACCGAAGGGGTCTCCAGGCTCACCCAGCAGGACATCCGCTACGCCGAGGAGCTCGGGTACCGGATCAAGCTGCTCGGCATCACGAAGAAGGCCGACGCCGGCATCGAGCTGCGCGTGCATCCCACCCTGATCCCGGCGCGGCGCCTGATCGCCAACGTCGAGGGGGTGATGAACGCCGTCCTCATCAAGGGCGACGCCGTCGGGCCGACGCTCTACTACGGCGCCGGCGCCGGCAGCCAGCCCACCGCGAGCGCCGTGGTGGCCGACCTCGTCGACGTGACGCGCCTCATCACCGCGGACCCGCACCACCGCGTGCCGCACCTCGCCTTCCAGCCCGACCAGCTCTCGGCGGTGCCGATCCTCGGCATCGGCGACGTGCAGACCTGCTACTACCTGCGCATGCGGGTGAAGGACCAGCCGGGCGTGCTCGCCGACATCACCCGCATCCTGGCCGAGTCGCGCATCTCGATCGACGCCATGGTGCAGAAGGAGCCGGGCGAGGGCGAGAAGCGCGTGGACATCGTCATGCTCACCCACCTCGCGCTGGAGAAGAACGTGGACCGCGCGATGCGCAAGATCGAGAACCTCGCCACCGTGGTCGGCAAGGTCACCCGCATCCGGCTCGAGCAGCTGTTGTAGTGGCGGGTTACCTCCCTTCGTGAACTACGTCTCTACCCGGGGCCACGCGCCCGCGCGACGCTTCTCCGAGATCCTCCTCGAGGGCCTGGCGCCGGACGGCGGGCTCTACGTCCCCGAGACGTATCCGAAGATGGACCTGGCCGCCCTCCGGCCGCTTCCATACCCGGACCTCGCGTTCCGGATCCTTTCCGCCTTCATCGACGACGTCCCCGGCCTGAAGGCGCTGGTCGACAGGACGTATACGGCGAGGATCTTCGGCGACGCGGACATCACGCCGCTGAAGACGCTGGAGCCGGGGCTGCATCTCCTCGGGCTTTCGCACGGTCCGACGCTCGCGTTCAAGGACATCGCGCTGCAGCTCCTCGGCAACCTCTTCGAATCGGAACTGAACCGGAAAGGCGAGAAGCTCAACATCCTCGGCGCAACCTCCGGGGACACCGGATCCGCGGCCGAGTACGCGCTGCGCGGGAAGAACGGCATCCAGGTCTTCATGCTCTCGCCGCACGGCCGGATGAGCGAATTCCAGCGCGCGCAGATGTTCTCGCTGCAGGACCCGAACATCCACAACCTCGCGGTGAAGGGCGTGTTCGACGACTGCCAGGACCTGGTGAAGGCGGTCAACGCGGACGCGGCGTTCAAGGCGAAGTACCGCATCGGCGCGGTGAACTCGATCAACTGGGCGCGCGTCGCCGCGCAGGTGGTCTACTACTTCAAGGGCTATTTCGCCGCGACGAAGAGCGACTCGGAGAAGGTCTCGTTCGCCGTGCCGTCGGGCAACTTCGGCAACATCTACGCCGGGCACGTCGCGCGGCAGATGGGCCTGCCGATCCGGAAACTGATCCTCGCCAGCAACGAGAACGACGTGCTCGACCGGTTCTTCAAGACGGGCAAGTACAGCACCAGGCGCGTTGCGAAGGAGACGACCAGCCCGTCGATGGACATTTCCAAGGCGTCCAACTTCGAGCGCTACGTGTTCGACCTCGTCGACCGCGACGGCGTGCGCGTGAAGGAGCTCTGGCGTCGGGTGGACGGCGAGGGCGCGTTCGATCTCGCGAATTCGGCCTATTACCGCCGCATCGCCGACACCGGCTTCGTCTCGGGCAGGAGCACGCACTCCGACCGGCTTTCCACCCTCCAGTCCGTCTTCGAGAAGCACGGCCTGATGATCGATCCGCATACCGCCGACGGCGTGAAGGTCGGCCTCGAGCACCGCGAGCCCGGCGTGCCGCTCGTCTGCCTCGAGACCGCGCTGCCGGTGAAGTTCGCCGCGACGATCCGCAAGGCGCTCGGACAGGAGCCCGCGCGCCCTGCGGAAATGGTGGGCCTGGAGAAGAAGCCGCAGCGTTTCGAGGTGATCGAGCCGGACGCGGCGCTGCTCAAGCGCTACATCGAGAGCCATGTCTGAGAGGAACGTCCTCGGCGAGGAGCTGCGCGCCTGCAGCTACGCACCGCTCACCGGCTACTTCCGCGACGGCTGGTGCGCGACGCACGACCAGGACGGCGTCGCGCACCTGGTGTGCGTGCAGGTGACCGAGGCGTTCCTCGAGTTCAGCGTGGAGAAGGGCAACGACCTCGTCACGCCGCGGCCGGAGATGCGCTTCCGCGGCCTGCAGCCCGGCGACCGCTGGTGCCTGCATGTGCTGCGCTGGATCGAGGCCTGGGAGGCCGGCCGCGCGCCGCGCGTGGTGCTCGAGTCCACGCACGAGAACGTCCTCAAGTACGTGCCTCTCTCGGCGCTCAAGCGCCATTCGCTCGACCTCAACTAGGATGCTCGAAGCCGTAGACCTCGAATGCGCCCGCGGCGGGCGCATCCTCTTCCGCGCGCTCTCGCTCGCCCTGAAGCCCGGCGACGTGGTGCGCATCGCCGGGGAGAACGGCCGCGGCAAGACGAGCCTGCTGCGCATCCTGTGCGGCCTGCTTGCGCCGACGGCGGGCGACGTGCGCTGGGACGGCACGCGCATCGCCACGCTGCGCGAGGAGTACAGCCGGCGGCTCGTCTACCTCGGCCATGCGCCGGCGGTGAAGGACGAGCTCACCGCCGAGGAGAACCTCGCCATCGCGTGCCGCCTGGCCGGGCTGCCGGGCGCGGATGCCGCTTCGGCGCTCGAGCAGTTCGGGGTCCCGAAGGCGCGCGCGGTGGGCAGGATGTCGCAGGGCCAGCGGCGCCGCGCCGCGCTGGCGCGCCTCGTCCTCAGCGCCGGCGTGCCGCTGTGGCTTCTCGACGAGCCGCTCGCCGCGCTCGACGTCGACGCCGCCGCGCTCGTGGAGTCGCTGGTGGCGGCCCACGCCACGCGCGGCGGGATGGTCGTATTCACGACCCACCAGGAAGCGCGTCTCGTCCCGACCCGCACGGTGAGCCTGGATGCTTGACGCGATCCGCTGCGTGGTGGCGCGCGACCTGTTGCTCGCCTTCCGGAGGAAGAGCGACGTGGGCACGGCGCTCCTCTTTTTCGTCGTGGTGACGAGCCTCTTTCCCCTGGGCATCGGCGCCGAGCCCAACGTCCTGCGCCACATCGCCCCCGGCGTGATCTGGGTGTCCGCGCTGCTCTCGTCGATGCTCTCGCTGCGTCGGCTGTTCGAGAACGACCATCAGGACGGCACGCTCGAGCAGATCCTGCTCGGCGCCGCGCCGCTCGGCCTCGTGGTCGCCGCCAAGGTGCTCGCGCACTGGCTGGTGGCCGGCCTGCCGCTCGTCCTCATCGCCCCGCTCATCGCCCTGCAGTACGACATCGACTCGGTGCTCTACGGGGTGCTTGCCTTATCATTGCTGCTCGGCACGCCGGTGCTGAGCCTGGTCGGCGCGGTGGGCGCGGCGCTGACGCTGGGGCTGCGCGGCGGCGGCGTGCTGCTCGCGCTGCTCGTGCTGCCGCTCTACGTGCCGGTGCTGATCATCGGCGCGGGAAGCGTGGAGATGGTGTCCGCCGGACTCGGCGGCGCGGGGCAGCTCCTGCTCCTCGCCGCGATGCTGGTCGGCGCCGCCGTGCTCGCGCCGCTCGCGGTTGCCGCGGCCCTGAGGATTTCTCTCGAATGAAGTGGTTCTGGTATGCATCGCCGCAGACGTTCTACCCGCTCGCCGGGAAAATCGCGCGCGCCGCGTTCCTGGTGGCGGGGGTGCTGGCAGCGGCCGGGCTCTACATAGGCTTCGGCGTCGCCCCGACCGATGCGCAGCAGGGCGAGGCGTACCGCATCATCTACATCCACGTCCCCGCGGCGTGGATGTCCATGCTCATCTACGTGGTGATGGCGTTCTGGGCGGCGATGGGGCTCGCCTTCAACACGCGCCTCTCCGGGATGATGGCGCAGGCGCTCGCGCCCACCGGGGCGCTCTTCACGTTCATCGCGCTGTGGAGCGGGGCGCTCTGGGGCAAGCCCACGTGGGGCACCTATTGGGTGTGGGACGCGCGCCTCACCTCGGAGCTGATCCTGCTCTTCCTCTACTTCGGCTTCATGGCGCTGCAGGCGTCCATCGACGACCCGCGCCGGGCCGACCGGGCCGGCGCGGTGCTCGCGCTCGTGGGCGTGGTCAACATCCCGATCATCTACTACTCGGTGCAGTGGTGGAACACCCTGCACCAGGGCGCTTCCGTCAACGTCAAGGGCTCGAGCATGGCGCCGGTGATGCTGGCGGGAATGCTGGTCATGACCTTCGCCTGCTGGGCCTACGCCATCGGCGCATCGCTGGTGCGGGTGCGCTGCATCATCCGCGAGCGGGAACGCAATGGCTGAATTCCTGTCCATGGGAGGGTACGGGTGGTACGTCTGGGGATCGTACGGGGTAGCCTTCCTGGCCTTTTCAATAGAAATCGTCTCTCTAAGAATCAGAAGCAAGCGCGATGAAACCCAGGCATAAGCGCATGGCCCTGATCGGCGTCGGCCTCGCCGCCCTCGGCCTGGTCGCGGCGCTCGTCCTCACCGCCTTCCAGGAAAATCTGGTGTTCTTCTTCACGCCGACGCAGGTCGCCGCGCGGGAGGCCCCGCAGGGCCGCACCTTCCGCATCGGCGGCATGGTCGAGAAGGGCAGCGTCCGCCGCCAGGGCGACGGCGTCACGGTGCAGTTCGTGATCACCGACACGGCGAAGACCGTCCCGGTGACCTACCGCGGGCCGCTGCCGGACCTCTTCCGCGAAGGCAAGGGCGTGGTCGCGCAGGGGCAGCTCGGTTCCGACGGCGTCTTCCAGGCGCGCGAGGTGCTCGCCAAGCACGACGAGAACTACATGCCGCCCGAGGCCGCCGAGGCGGTGAAGAAGGCGCACGAGACGGCGCAGAAGATGCAAAAGACCCTGCAGAAATGATTCCCGAGCTCGGACAGTTCGCCCTCGCGCTGGCGCTTGCGCTGGCGCTCTTCCAGGCGGGCGTCGGCCTCGCGGGCGCGCACCGCGCCGACGCGAACGTGATGGCGTTCGCCCGCCCGGCGGCGCAGTCGCAGGCCCTGCTCACCGCGTTCGCCTTCGGCTGCCTGGTGTACGCCTTCGTCACCAACGACTTCTCGGTGCAGAACGTCGCCAGCAACTCGAACAGCCGGCTGCCGCTGGAATACCGCATCGCCGCTTCCTGGGGCAGCCACGAAGGCTCGCT
>DASPMF010000047.1:0-26740 GCA_035627155.1 Burkholderiales bacterium
GGCGACGGAAACAACACCGTGACCGGCCTCGCGGGTGGCCAGAGCGTCACCTCCGGCAGCGGCAACGACACCATCAACGTCGTGGGCGGCGTGAACGTGGTGCAGTCGGGCGCCGGGAACGACTGGATCAACGCGCTGGGCGGCGCGAACGTGATCCGCTCGGAGGCGGGGAACGACACGGTCATCGCCCTGGGCGGCGCGAACGTGCTGCTCGGCGGCGACGGCAACAATACGCTCGCCGGCGCGGGCGGCCTCAACGCCATCGGCGCGACGCACGGCAACAACGTGATGGTGGGCCTGGGCGGCGCGAACCTGATGGCGGCCGGCAACGGCCAGAACATCATGGTCGGGGCGGGCCTCGGCAACGCGATGTTCGCCGGCAACGGCGGGAACATCATGGCGGCGGCCGGCGCGGCGAACCTGATGTTCGCCGGCTCGGGCGCCGACAAGATGGCCGCGATCGGCCACACCAACATCATGCTCGGCGGCGGCGGCAACAACATCATGGCTGCGCTGGGCAACTACAACCTGATGGGCGCCGGCGCCGGCAACGACATCATGACCGGCATCGGCATCTTCAACCTGATGATCGCCGGTGATGGCGACAACGTGGTCACGGCGATCGGCTCGACCAACCTGATGATGGCGGGCAGCGGCAACGACATCATGACCTCGATCGGCGGCTCGAACGTGATGATTGGCGGCGACGGCCGCAACATCATGACCGCCGCCGGCAACATCAACGTCATGCAGGCCGGCTCCGGCAACGACGTCATGACCGCGGCGGGCAACAGCAACATCATGCTCGGCGGCAACGGCGCGAATGTGATGACGGCGCTCGGCCAGACCAACGTGATGGTGGCCGGCTCCGGCGCGGACATCATGACGGCGGCGGGCAACACCAACGTGCTCGTCTCCGGCGAAGGCAACGACGTCGTCACCGCCGCGGGGAACAACAACATCGTCTTCTCCGGCGGCGGCGCGGACATCGTCACGGCGCTCGGCCGCAACAACCTGGTGCTCGACGGCGGCGGCAACAATGTCATCACGGCGGGCGGCCAGAACAACGTCGTGCTCTCGGGCGCCGGCAACGACGTCATCACGGCCATCGGCAAGAACAACATCGTGAGCGGCGGCGACGGCGACAACATCGTCACCGCGGCGGGCCAGAACAATGTCGTCCTGACCGGCGGCGGCGCGGACATCGTCACCATGGCGGGCAAGACCAACGTCGCCATGACCGGCGCCGGGGACGACATCGTCGCAGCGGCGGGGCAGAACAACGTGCTCTTCACCGGCGCGGGCGACGACGTGGCCATCGCCGCCGGCAAGCTGAACGTCGTGCTGACCGGCGAGGGCGACGACATCGCCGCGGCGCTCGGCCAGACCAACATCCTGCTGACCGGCGCGGGCGACGATGTGCTCATCGCCGCAGGCAAGTCGAACCTCGCGGTTGCCGGCTCGGGCGACGACATGCTGCTCGTCGCGGGCCAGAAGAACGCGGCGCTTGGCGGCGCGGGCGCCGACATCATGCTGGTGGGCGGACAGAAGAACCTCGCGCTCGGCGATGGGCCGGACCTCGATCTCAGCTTCAACGGCTTCGACTTCCCCGACCTGAGCCTGCCTTCGCTCACCATCCCGTCGCTGTCGCTGCCTTCGTTCACCCTGCCGGACGTGTCGCTGCCGTCGGTGGACCTGCCCGACTTCACGATCCCGTCGATCCAGCTGCCGCAGATCACGCTGCCGTCGATCGGCATCCCGTCGCTGTCGCTGCCGGGCTTCTCGCTGCCGGACCTGCAGGTCCCGTCGCTCGACTTCCCGGACCTCGACTTCGACCTCTCGGTGCCGGACTTCGACCTGTCGCTGCCGGACTTCTCGCTGCCGGAGTTCGACTTTTCGCTGCCGAGCCTCGACATGCCGGACTTCTCGCTGCCGGACTTCGGTTTCGCGTTGCCGGATTTCGCGCTGCCGTCGTTCTCGCTGCCGAGCTTCGGCCTGCCGAACTTCGATCTGCCGGAGCTCAACCTGCCGAGCCTGCCGAGCCTCTCGCTGCCGAACTTCAGCATGCCCTCGTTCTCGCTGCCGAACGTGCAGCTGCCGAACCTGTCGCTGCCGAACCTGTCGCTGCCCGGGATCTCGCTGCCGGACCTCTCGCTCAGCCTGCCGAACCTCTCGTTCAGCCTGCCGAGCCTCGACCTCAATTTCGACTGGCCCTCGCTCGACGCGTCGTGGCCGAGCCTGCCCGACCTGTCTGCGCCGGACCTGCCGACGCTGCCGCAGACGCCGGATGCCGGCATTAACACCGAGTTCAACTTCCTCGAGGGCGACGGCGACCTGATGATGGTCGGCGGGAAGCAGAACGTCGTCTGGGGCGGAAGCGGCGACAACGTGATGATCGCTGGCGGCGAGAAGAACTTCGTCGGCGGCATGGAAGGCCGCGACCTGCTCATCGCCGCAGGCAAGCAGAACATCGCCTACACCGGGGCGGGCGACGACATCGCGATGGTGGCCGGCAAGGACAACAAGGTGTTCACCGACGCCGGGGATGACATCGTGATCGCCGGCGGTCAGGCCAACATGGTGAACACCGGCGCGGGCGCCGACATGGTGCTCGCCTTCGGCAAGGAGTCGAAGGTTTCCACCGGCGCGGGCGACGACGTGGTCTTCGCGCTCGGGCAGAAAAACTCCGTGTCGCTCGGCGAGGGCAACAACCTAGCCCTGGTCGGCGGGCAGGAGAACTCGGTCACCGCCGGCGACGGCGACGACATCATCGCGAGCTTCGGCCAGACCAACACGATCCTCGCCGGGGACGGCAACAACTTCGTCCTCGCCGGCGGCCAGTCGAACACGGTGGTGAGCGGCGAGGGCGACGACACGATGGCGGTGCTCGGCCAGACCAACAACGTGATCGCGGGCGGCGGCGACAACCTGCTGCTGGTGGGCGGCGAGAAGAACCGCGTGCTCTCCGGCAGCGGCAACGACGTGATCGTGGCCTTCGGCGCGATGAACCTGATCCATGCCGGCGGCGGCGACAACCTGATGGTGATCGGCGGCAACACCAATATCGTGCTCGGCGGCGACGTCGCGCACACCCTCGGCGCGCTGGTCGGCGACGAGGCGCTCGGCAGCCCCGAGGTGACGGCGTACGTCGACGACGCGGTCGCCAAGCTCGCGGCCGCCTACGACGCGCTCGGCGTGTTCGCCGACGGGGCCGCCGCGGCGGCCTCCGTGGCGGCCGGGGCGTTCGCGCAGGACGAGGTCGACGCGAGCGGCGCCTCGTCCCTGCTGGGCGACGACGCCGGATCGGTCGGCAGCCAGCTCACCCAGGCGATCGACAGCATGGTCGCGTCGACCGTCGAGGGCGGGAAAGTCGGCGCACTGCTCGACGCGGCCGAGACGGTGCGCGCCACCCTCGACGAAACCGCCTACGGGGACAACACGGTGCTGGTCGGCGGAAACACCAACGTGGTCGTGCTCGGCAGCGGCGATGACGTCGTGGTGGCGGCCGGCGCACAGAACATCATCGCGACCGGCGCGGGCGACGACCTGCTTGTGGCCCTCGGGCAGTACAACGTGCTGGCCGCAGGCGCAGGCGCGGACCTGGTCCTCGCGACCGGCGCCTACACGACCGCATCGCTCGGTGCGGGCGACGACCTCGGGCTCACGCTCGGGAAGGGATCGGTGGTCACCGCGGGCGAAGGCAACGACGCTGTGGTCGCCCTAGGCGGCGCGAGCATCGTCGCGGGCGGCGCGGGCGACGACGTCGTGGTGCTCGGCGGTGCGGCGGGCGCGGCCACCGGCGGCGAGGGCGGCGACACCCTGATGTCGACGGGCTGGGGGCTGTTCGACCTCTTCAGCTCCGGCACGGGCGACGCGATCTCGCTCCAGCTCGAGGAAGCCTTCGGCGACCTCGGCAAGTGGTTCAGCGACGTCGCAGGCGATGTCAGCGGCGGGTTGGCGGACGCGATCGCGGGCCTCTCCACCTTCAGCGGCGCGCACATGCTGAGCGGCGGCGAAGGCAGCGACACGCTGTACGCTGGCTTCGGCGCGAGCGCCCTCTCGGGCGGCGCCGGCGCGGACACCTACGTCTGGCACGTCGGCGACGGCGCGACGCTGATCGACGGCCTCGGCGACGGCGACGTGGTGCGCGTGGCCGCGGGCCCGATGCTGCCGGACTGCAGCTTCTCGGCGGAGGACATCTCCGCCGCGTGCAACGCCGACGGCTCCTGGAGCCTGACGTTCCTGGACGGCGGCCTGTCGCTCGGCTCGCTGGTCGTGCAGGGCCTGGAAGAAGGCGCTGATGCGATCCTGCAGCTGGTGAGCGGCGACGGCAGCTTCCTCGATTTCGACCTCGACGCCATCCTGTCCGGCGCGGGGAGCGAGGCGGGGGAGTTCGAGTCCGCGGCGCTGCCCGACCGCACCGACCAGCTCGCGCAGCTCCTCGACCAGGCGCTGGACCAGTCCGACGCCGCGGCCGGGCAGGCGCAACAGCAGCAGGCCGGCGTGCACACGGAGCTTTTTACAAACGCCAGCGAGCAGGCGCTGCAGGACGATGCGAGCGCCTCGAACCAGGCGCCGACGCAGAGCTCCTGACACTTCCTTAAGAATCAGGCGCCGCCGGATGCAGGTCCGGCGGCGTTTTTTTTCGTCTAGAATCCGGCTCGCTTCACCAACAAGAACAAGCAACGCATGCCGTCCGCAACGGGCGGTCGTCGAACCTTTTTCGTTAGGGGGAATCATGGCAGCGAGAACCATTCAGCAGGCCGACATCGGCAATGGCCGCAAGGTCGAGCTCGTCGGGCGGGCCGAGGGCGAGCCCGAGTTCTACGTCGACGGCATCCACGGCGTCCAGGTCACCGGGCCGATGGTGAAGATGAACCTGTACACCGTCGGAATCGACAGCACGCCGGCGATGCAGCGCAGGGAATCGGTGTGCCGGCTGGTGCTTTCCGCGCCGCAGTTCCTGCAGATGGTCGACTTCCTGAGCCAGTTCGTCGCCCAGGCGCGCCAGGCGGCGCAATCGGCCGCGGCGCAGAACCCGGCTGCCAAGAACTAACAACGCTCACTCACTTCGGGGGAACGAAACATGGATCAGCGCTATTGCGACGGCGTCGAGGAAGTCTCCATCACGTCCGGCATCGTCCGGGTCGATTTTTTCCACTACGCGGCGGGCACGCGCGGCAAGGACGGACGTCCGCCGCGCGAGCTCTCGCACCGGGTGCTCCTTTCCCCGGAGGCGTTCGTGCAGGCCTACACCGCGCTCGAGCAGGTGGTGAAGCAGCTCCAGGACAAGGGGCTGCTGCAGAGGAAGGGCGCCGCCGGCGCCGCGAGCGGCAAGGCGGCTCCGGCGAAGGGCGCCAAGTCGCCGAACTTCTGAGCCGGCGCGCGGGCCCGGGGTGGACACCGCCCTGCAGTGCCTCGTGCTGGTCGCGCGGCAGCACGACGTTGACCTGAACGTCGAACGGCTGAAGCGCGAGCACGCGATCTCGGAGCCCGAGATCGCGGAGGAATTCGTCGTCAAGGTGGCGCGCGAAGCGGGCCTCGAGGCGCGCTCCCTTGCGCTCGCGTGGGACGACCTGGCGAAGGCGGGCCAGGTCTTTCCCATGATCGCCCGCCTGCGCAACGGCTTTTCGGTCGTCCTGGTCGGCGTCAAGTCCGACCGCGAGAAGGGCGAGCGCGCCATCGTGCTCGACCCGCTCGCGGCGGACATCGAGCTGCTCGAGGTCGAGCGCGCCCGCTTCGAGGCGAGCTGGGCGGGCCGCGCCGTGCTGGTCAAGGCCGGCTCGCAATCGGAAGCCGAGGAGCGCTTCGGCTTCGGCTGGTTCCTCGACGAGATCGGCCGCATGCGCGGCATGTTCGGCCAGGTCGGGGCCATCGCCACGATCCTGCACGTGCTCGCCTTCGTGCCGCCGCTTTTCACCATGATCGTGCTGGACAAGATCGTCACGTTCCGCAGCGAGGACACGCTGCACGTGCTGTTCGCCGGCGTGGTGATGGCGATCGTGTTCAACTCGGTGCTCGGCTACGTGAGGAGCCTGCTGCTCCTCTACGCTACCGGGAAGCTCGACGTGCGCGCGGCGGGATTCTCCTACCGGCGGCTGCTCGCGCTGCCGCTCGCCTTCTTCCAGCAGAGCCCGGCCGGCGTGCTGGTGAAGCACATGCAGCAGACCTCGCACATCCGTGAGTTCTTCACCGGCAGCCTGCTGCTCACCCTGATCGAGCTCACCTCGCTGGTGCTCATCGTGCCGGTGCTCGCGTTCTTCAGCCTTCCGCTCACCGGCATCGTGCTGCTTTTCGCCCTCCTCATCGGCGCCAATACCCTGGTCGGCGTGCGCCTGTACAAGGGCGACCTGCAGAAGCTCTACCAGGTGGAGGCGGACAAGCAGGCGCTGCTGGTCGAGACGATCCATGGCATGGAGACCGTCAAGACGCTCGCCCTGGAGCCCTACCAGCAGCGCAAGTGGCTCGAGAAGTCCGCGCAGGCGGTGCGCCTGCAGTTCGACGTCGGCCGGGTGCAGACCCTGACCACCGAGCTGAGCGGCTTCCTGATGAAGCTCATGTCGGTGGTGGTGGTGTGGGCCGGGACGCTGCTCCTCTTCGAGGGCAAGCTGACCGTCGGCGGCCTGATCGCCTTCAACATGCTGGCGATGCGCGTTACCGGCCCGCTCGTGCAGCTGGTGACGCTGATCAACAAGTACCAGCAGACCACGCTCTCGGTGCGCATGCTCTCCGGGCTGCTCAACCGCAGGATGGAGCGGACGCGCCGCGGCGGCATCACGACGCCGATCTCGGGCGCCATCCACCTCGACCAGCTCTCGTTCCGCTACGCCCCCGACGGGGCCAACGTCCTGGAGAGCGTCGAGCTTCGCATACCGGCCGGCGCTTCGATCGGGGTGGTGGGCCGCTCGGGCTCCGGGAAGAGCACGCTGGTCCGCCTGGTGCAGGGCCTGCACAGCCCGACGCAGGGCGTGGTGCGCATCGACGAGCACGACGTGCGCGAGTACGACCTCATGTACCTGCGCTCGCAGGTCGGCGTCGTGCTGCAGCGCAGCTTCCTCTTCAAGGGCACGGTGCGCGAGAACATCGCGGTGGCGCGCCCGGCGGCGAGCCTCGAGGAGGTCATCGAGGCGGCGCAGCTGGCGGGCGCCTCCGAGTTCATCGAGAAGATGCCGCAGAGCTACGACACCGTGATCGAGGAGGACGGCGCCAACCTCTCCGGCGGGCAGCGCCAGCGCCTCGCGCTCGCGCGGGCCCTCGTCGCGCGCCCGCGCATCCTGGTCCTCGACGAGGCGACGAGCGCGCTCGATCCGGAAAGCGAGGCGATCGTGCGCGCCAACTTCCCGCGCATTGCCGCGGGGCGCACGGTGCTCAATGTTTCGCACCGGCTCTCCAACCTGGTGGCGATGGACTCGGTGCTCGTCCTGGACGAAGGGCGCGTGGTGGATTTCGCGCCGCACGCCGAGCTGATGCGGCGCTGCGAGCTCTATCGCACCCTGTGGGACTCCCAGACCGGCGTCGCGCAGGCGGGCGTGCGCCGCATCGAGGCGGCGGCATGAGCGGGGAGGGCGAAGGCGCGACGCTCCAGCGCTTCGACCAGGGCGACGTGATCTTCGCCGAGGGCGCCGGCGGCGAGGTGGCCTACGTCGTGCGCGAAGGGGAAGTGGACATCCTGAAGGGCGCCGGGGCGCAGCCGGTGCTCCTGCGCACGCTTCGCGCCGGCGACATGTTCGGCGAGATGTCCCTGATCACGACCAACCCGCGCGCGGCGACCGCGCTCGCGCGCACCGACGTGGTCCTCGAAGTCATCGACCGCGTGGCGTTCGCGGCCCTGCTGCGCGCCGACAGCGAGTTCGCCATGCTCACCATGCGCCGGCTCGCCGGCATGGTGCCCGAGGCGCAGGCGCGCCTCATCTCCGCCTTCAAGTCCGACGCGCCCGAGGCCGGAGGGCGAGGCGCCTCCGCCCGCGAGGTTGCGGCGTTCGAACCGGACTTCGTCCAGATCGAGCAGGGCCGGCCGCCGCCTTTCCTGCGCTGGGCGGGCTATTCGGTCGCCGCCTTCGTCGTGGCCGCCATCATCTGGAGCGCCTTCGCATTCACCGATACCACTGTGAGCGGGACCGGGCGCATCACCGCTTCGGTCCCCAACGTCGCGATCCTGCCCTTCGACTCCGGGATCGTGCGCCAAGTGCACGTGCGGGTGGGGGAATCGGTCCGACGCGGGCAGGTCCTCGCGACCCTCGATCCGACGCTGTCGCAGGCCGACCTGGCTGCGACCCGGTCGCAGCTCGTGTCCACCGAGGCGCAGGTCCGGCGCCTGGAAGCCGAGCTCGGCCGCCAAGCGGGCGTGAAGAGCTTCTCGCCGGACCCGGCGGAGGACGGCCTGCAGCGCCAGCTGTACGGCGCGCGCATGGCGCAGCTGCAGGCCACGCTCACTTCCCATGACGAGGAGATCCGCAACCTCGGCGAGCAGGCGCGCGCGAAGCGGCAAGAGGCGCTCGCGCTCGAGCGCCAGGTGGCCGTGCTGCGCGACATCGCCGCGATGCGGGAAGACCTGGCGAAGCGCGAGCGGGACGCCTACCTGCGCGACGGTCCGTACCGGCTCGCGCACCTCGAGGCGATGCGCGGCCACCTGCAGGCGGAGCGCGAGCTCGCCGGCGTGCGCAGCGCCGCCGAGTCGCTCGAGGCGCAGCTTCGCAACCGGCGCGCGCAACGCGAGGCGTTCGTCGGCGACTGGAAGGCCCGCGCCAGCCAGGAGCTCGTCGGGGCGCTGCGCGAGCAGGCGCGCCTGTCGGAATCGTTCAAGAAGGCCGACCGCGCCAACCGCCTGATCGAGATCACGGCGCCCGCCGACGGCGTCATCCTGTCGGTGAAGACCCGCACCCCCGGCACCGTCGTGCGTTCCGGGGAGGCGCTGTTCGAGCTCGTGCCGGGGGATGTGCCGCTCGAGGTCGAGGTGGACATCGCGCCGCGCGACGTGGCCCAGCTCCAGATCGGCGACAAGGTGGCGGTCAAGCTGGACGCGCTGCCGTTCGTGAAGCACGGGATGATGGAAGGGCGCCTGCGGCTCATCTCCGAGGACACCTTCGAAAAGACGCTCAACGGGCAGCCCGGGCCGGTGTTCCGCGCCCGCGTCAGCCTGGAGAAAGTCGAGCTCGTGGACACGCCCCCGAATTTCCGCCTCACCCCGGGCACCACCGTCTCCGCCGACATCAAGGTCGGCACCCGCAAGCTGATCACTTACTTCACTTATCCGGTCCTGCGCTCCGGATCGACGAGCTTCCGGGAACCCTGACCGCGTTGACAGCCACTGCGCTGCGGCCCGGTATATAGTTATCGCACTGTCTGGAGGAGGCAGGGGGAAACATGACGCTCGTGGCAATTACCCGGGAGATGGGTTCGCTCGGCAAGGACGTCGCGAGCGGATTGAGCGAAGCGCTCGGCGTGCCGCTCTACTACCACGAGGTCGCCGACCACCTGGCCGACCGGATGCGCGTGCGCAAGAGCCATGTGATCCGGTTGCTCGACGGCAGCGCCAACATCCTGGAGCGGCTGACCGCCGACAAGACCAGCCTTTCGATCTTCACCGCGGACGAGATCGTCAACATGGCGGCCCAGGACCAGGGCGCCGTGATCCGCGGCTGGGGCGCGACGCACCTGCTGCGCGAGGTGCCGCACGCCGTCTGCGTGCGGATCTGCGCTCCGCGCGAGCTGCGCAAGAACCGCATGATGGATCGCGTCGGCACCCAGGATGCCGAGAAGGTCGCCGAGGAGATCCAGCAGAACGACGAAGCGCACACCGCGATCATGCGGCGCAACTTCGACGTGCAATGGACCGACGCCGAGCACTACGACGTGGTGCTCAACACGGAGCGGGTGAGCGTCAAGGAATGCATCGACCGCGTGCTCGGCCTGGTGCGTTCGGCCGAGTTCGCGGAAACGGAGGCTTCGCGGCAGCGGCTGCAGGACCTCGCGCTCGCCTGGCGGATCAAGGCGGCGCTGCGCCTCGACGCGAAGACGCGCGGCTTGCGCATCCAGGTCACGGCGAAGAACGGGCGGGTGACCCTGGCGGGTCTGCTGGACAACGCGAACGAGCGCGCGGCGGCCATGGAAGTCGCCGCGCAGGCCGGCGCGCGGGACCTGGACGAGTCCCTGCGCAGCGCCGACTCGGTCCGGGCGCGCTACCAGTAGAAGGTCTGTAGCGGGTCTTGACGGGGGTCAAGGCCCCGGCTCTCGCATCTCCATTAAGTTCCTTCCCTCGAAAATCTTTCAGGGGAAGAGAATCCATGCCCTCCGACATCGAAATCGCACAGGCAGCGAAGATGCAGCGCATCGCGGCGGTCGCGCGCGAGAAGCTCGGCATCCCGGAGGAGCACCTCGAGCCGTACGGCCACTACAAGGCCAAGATCTCGCTCAAGTACCTGGAGACGCTGAAGGCGAAGAAGGACGGCAAGCTCGTCCTCGTCACGGCCATCAGCCCCACCCCCGCAGGGGAGGGCAAGACCACCACCACCGTCGGCCTGGGCGACGCGCTGAACCATATCGGCAAGAAGGCGATGATCTGCCTCCGTGAGCCCTCGCTCGGCCCGGTATTCGGCGTGAAGGGCGGCGCGGCCGGGGGCGGCTACGCCCAGATCGTCCCGATGGAGGACATCAACCTCCACTTCACCGGCGACTTCGGCGCCATCCAGCTCGCCAACAACCTGCTCGCCGCGCTGATCGACAACCACATCAACCACGGCAACGATCTTGGCATCGACATCCGGCGCATCACCTGGAAGCGCGTGCTGGACATGAACGACCGCTCGCTGCGCGACATCACCATCGCGCTGGGCGGCACGGCCAACGGCTACCCGCGCCAGGACGGCTTCGACATCGTGGTGGCGTC
The DNA here is from genome assembly GCA_035627155.1 of Burkholderiales bacterium. Taxonomy (GTDB): domain Bacteria; phylum Pseudomonadota; class Gammaproteobacteria; order Burkholderiales; family SG8-39; genus SCGC-AG-212-J23. Next base: position 10,886 of record DASPMF010000047.1, read on the forward strand.
CGAGGTTATGGCGATCTTCTGCCTGTCCACCTCGCTGGAGGACCTTAAGAAGCGCCTCGGCAACATCGTCATCGGCTACACGCGCGACCAGAAGCCGGTGAGGGCGAGCGACCTCGGCGGCCACGGCGCCATGACGGTGCTGCTCAAGGACGCGCTGGCGCCCAACCTCGTGCAGACCCTGGAGAACAACCCGGCGTTCGTGCACGGCGGGCCGTTCGCCAACATCGCCCACGGCTGCAACTCGGTGCTCGCGACGCAGAGCGCCCTCAAGCTGGCCGACTACGTCGTGACCGAGGCCGGCTTCGGCGCCGACCTGGGCGCCGAGAAGTTCCTCGACATCAAGTGCCGCAAGACCGGCCTGCGCCCGAGCGCGGCGGTGATCGTGGCCACCATGCGCGCGCTGAAGTACCACGGCGGCGTGGAGGTCAAGGAGGTGAGCAAGGAGAACGTCGCCGCGCTGGAGAAGGGCCTCGTGAACCTCGAGCGCCACGTCGAGAACGTCTCCAAGGTCTACGGCATCCCGTGCGTCGTCTCGATCAACAAGTTCACCTTCGACACCCCGGCCGAGATCGACCTGGTGACGAAGCGCATGAAGGCGCTCGGCGTCGAGGTCGTGCTCGCGAACCACTGGGCGGAAGGCGGCAAGGGGGCGGCGGACCTGGCGCGGAAGGTCGTGGAGCTCTGCGACAAGCCCTCCAAGCCGACCTTCGTGTACGAGGACGCCGACCCGCTCTGGGAGAAGATCTCGAAGATCGCGAAGAAGGTCTACCGCGCCTCGGAGGTCACGGCGGACGCGAAGGTGCGCGGCCAGATCAAGAAGCTGCAGGACGACGGCTACGGGCACTACCCCGTGTGCGTCGCGAAGACGCAGTCTTCCTTCTCCACCGATGCCGCCCTGCGCGGCGCGCCCACCAACCACGTGGTCAACATCCGGGAAGTGCGCCTGGCGGCCGGCGCGGAGTTCGTCGTCATGATCTGCGGCGACATCATGACCATGCCAGGGCTGCCGAAGGTGCCCTCGGCCGCCAAGATCGACCTCATCGACGGCAAGGTGGTCGGGCTCTTCTAGCCTAGCGCAGCAGGATCCATAGGCCGATCCCGACCAGCACCCACGGGACGGCCTTCGGCCCGAATTGCCGGACGGTCGCGCCGGCGCGCGGATGGCGCGCGAGCCAGCGGGCCAGGAGGCACCACAGTGCCGTCATGACGGCGAAGACCGTCGCCATGCCGCCGAGCTCGCCTGCCGAGCTGTTCGCGAAGAGCGGAATGTAGGTGCCGAGGTTGTCGCTGCCGTTCGCGATCGTCACGGACGCGATCGCCAGGGTTCCGGTAGCCGGCGGCACCGGGCTGGATCCCGTTCCGGAGTCCGGGTGCACGAGCATGCTGATCCCGTAGAGCACCGGCAGGAGTCCAAGCCAGGCCAGGAGCTCCGGCGGAACCGACCAGGCCAGGACCGCGGCCACCATGCTCAGCATGAAAAGGGCCGCGATGCCGAGGTACTGGCCGGCGACCACGGCGCGCGTCCTCGCCCCGGCGGCGAACCAGGCGACGAGGAGCAGCAGGTCGTCGAGGTTGGTCGCGGCGAAAGCGGCGACCGCCGCGAGCGCTACGCTCCCAACGGGAACACCTCTTCGGCCACCGGCGGCACCTCGCCGTAGAGCGCCTTGCCGCGCTTGTCGGTCGGGTGCCAGCCCACCAGCGCGAGCATGACCGCAAAGCCGATGACATACGCCAGGGCCACGTGCCAGCCATGGCGCACCCAGCGGCCGACTGACTTCGCCTCGGGATACATGTTGGAGATCGCGACTCCGGCCGAGGAGCCGAACCAGATCATCGAGCCGCCGTAGCCTACGCAGTACGCGAGCATCCCCCAGTCATAGCCCCCCTGCTTGAGGGCCAGCGCGGTGAGCGGGATGTTGTCGAACACCGAGGAGATGAAGCCGAGCGAGAAGGCGCTTTGCCAGGACGCCGGGGGCAGCTTTTCCACCGGCATCAGGGATGCGCAGGTGACGAGCGCGAGCAGGAAGACCGAGCCCTTGAACGCGTCGGGCAGCAGCTTCCAGTCCGGCTGCCGGAGCGGCGCGGAAACCAGGATCGCCACCCACACCGCCGCGCCGATGACCGGGAACTTGTCGAGCACCGCCGGGAACCGCAGGTTGCACACCACGTTTGCCAGGATCGCCGAGACGAGGATGAAGGCCACGATGCCGATGCGGGCCCAGTCCACGTGGTGCACGGCGCCCGCGTCCTTGACGATCGGCGCGTAGGCGTGCTGCTGCCGCGCGGCGACGAAGCCGCTGACGAGAAGCGCGACCACGGCCGCGACGTACGCGTCCAGCACGACGATCGGGCTGATGCCGTCGATCCACATCATGGTCGTCGTGGTGTCCCCGACCACGCTTCCCGCCCCACCGGCGTTGGAGGCCGCGACGACGGCGGCCAGGTAGCCGATGTGGACCTTGCCGCGGAAGACCGCCCGGGCCATGGTGCCGCCGATGAGCGCCGCGGCGATGTTGTCCAGGAACGAGGACATGACGAACACGATCGCGAGCAGGGCCAGCCCGCCCGCCCAGCCGCCCGGCAGGATGCGCGGCAGGACCTCCGGCACGCTGCTTCTCTCGAAGTGGTTGGAGAGGAGGGCGAAGCCCAGGAGCAGGCCGAGCAGGTTGAAAAGAATGATGGACTCGTGCGCCATGTGCGCGCCGAACCCGGCGATGCCGGGACCGGCCTTGAACCCGGTGAAGATCAGCTGGTACGCCACGATCACCGCGAGGCCGATCAGCGCCACCTGCAGGACGCGCTCGTGGAAGAGCGCGACGCCGACCAGCGTCAGCGCGAACAGGATGAAGTCGATGGGCACGCCGAGGAACGCGCACAGGACGCCAACGAGGACCGCGCCCCCGTACAGACCGTATTTCATGCTTCTCCCCTCTAGTTCTTCTCGAGCTTCTCGATCGCGCCCGGCTTGAGCGCCGTGTTGCGGCGCATGCGCAGGTTCAGCATCTCCACTCCGACCGAGAACGCCATGGCGAAGTAGATGTAGCCCTTCGGCACGTGGAAGTCTAACCCGTCCGCGACGAGCGCCATGCCGACCATGATGAGGAAGCTGAGAGCCAGCGTCTTCACCGTCGGATGGCGCGACACGAAGCGCCCGATCGGCCCGGCGGCCACCATCATGAGCAGCACCGAGGCGACCACGGCGGCGATCATGACCTCGATCTCGTCGACCATACCGACCGCGGTGATGATCGAGTCCAGCGAAAAGACGAGGTCGATCACGGCGATCTGGGCGAGCACGCCGGCGAAGGTATGCGCCATCTTGCGCTCCTCGCCGTGCTCCTCGCCCTGAACCAGGCCGTGGATCTCGCCGGTCGCCTTCCAGATGAGGAAGAGGCCCCCGGCGATCAGGATCAGGTCTCGCCCGGAGATCTCCTCGCCGAAGACCGAGAAGAGCGGCGCCGTCAGCCCGACCAGCCACGCAAGGGTCAGGAGCAGGGCGATCCGCATGAACATCGCCAGGCCGAGGCCCAGGCGCCGGGCGAACTCGCGCCGCTCCTGCGGCAGCCGGTCGACGAGGATCGAGATGAAGATGATGTTGTCGATGCCGAGCACCAGCTCGAGCGCCGTCAGCGTGAAGAAGGCAATCCAGGCTTGCGGGTCGGTCAGCAGTTCCACTTGATTTCGGTCAAGTCGCGAGGGCGGGGAGCGCGAAGTGTACCGCGCCAATTGTTGCGCGTTGATTGACCCGTCCCGCGCGCGCATGCTAAAAACCGTCGCCCGCGCGAGCGGGTTCAAAGGGGAGTAGCTCAGGCGGCAGGCTGCTTGTGTCTGCCGCTGCGACAGGGCCGTCATCTCGGGAAGCGTTCGATCTTCCCCGGTCCTGCCGGCAAGCCGCGACTTGCAGGCGAGACCTTTGCCGAAGGGCAAAGACGTTTACGCTGGCACTGGGGGAGAACAAGATGGAAACCATGCAGTGGGTCACGCTGATCATCTTCGCGGCCACGATCCTCGCCGTCGTCACCAACGTCATCGACAGCACGCTTGCCGCCATGATCGGCGTGGCGGTGATGATCTGGGCCGGCGTCATGACCGACGAGGACGCCTTCAAGTACGTGGACTGGAACGTGATGGCGATCCTGGTGAGCATCTGGCTGATCGCAGGCTACTTCGGCAAGACGGGGGTGCCGAGCTGGCTCTCGGTGCAGGCGCTCAAGCTCTCCGGCGGACGGCCCGGCCTGCTGGTGATGATCCTGACCTTCCTCGCCGGCGTCATTTCGATGTTCGTGGACAACGTGGTCACCATCCTCATGATGGCGCCGGTCGCGCTGCCGCTCGCGCGGGCGATGGGCATCCCGGCGGCGCCGATGATCCTGATGATCGGCTTTGGGGCCAACTTCATGGGCACCGCGCTCATCATCGGCGACCTGCCGCCGCAAATGCTCCATAGCGTGGCCGGGGCGGAGTTCGGCGACTTCATCTGGCAGTTCGGCCGCCCGTCGTCGTTTCCGATCCTGATAGTCACCTTCGTGATCACCCTCGCGGCGATGTACGCCTACGGTTTCCGCGGCGCGAAGCGCGTGGCGAACATCAGCGAGCTCGGCATCGACGCACGCATCCCCAACCCGCTCTTTGCCACCATCGTCGTGCTGTGGTTCATCGGCACGGTGATCGCCATGTCGCTGCGCGAGTACATCGGCGTGAAGCTCGGCTTCATCGCCCTGACGGGGGCGATCTCGCTGGTGCTGGTGCTCGCGATGCTCGGCGACCGGGTGAAGGCGTCGAGCTTCGAGGAGATGGTGCAGGAGCTCGACTGGCGGGCCATCTTCTTCTACATCGCTCTCTTCGCGCTGGTCGGCGGCCTGGAGAAATCGCACATCCTCGACATGCTCGCGGAACAGATGAAACCGCTCTTCCGCGAGAGCTACGCGCTCGGCGCGACCGTCCTCTACTGGGTGACGGTCCCGATCGTCGGCCTGGTCGAGCACGACGCCTACATCCTCACCTTCCTCTACACGATCCGTGACCTCGGCACGGCCGGCATCGAGCCCTGGCCGCTCTACTGGATGCTGCTGTGGTCCGGCACGCTGGGCAGCAACCTCACCGTCGCCGGCGCGCCGGCGCTCTACGTCGCGCTCTCGCTCGCGGAGAAGGAGGAAAAGCGCAAGGTGTCCCTGCGGGAATTCCTGGCGTGGAGCATCCCGTTCACCCTGGTGTGCTCGCTCGTGTGCTATGCCTTGGGCATGCTGTTCTGGGTCCTGCCCTACGCGAAATAAGGAGCGACCAATGTTCAAGCACATCCTCATCCCGACCGACGGTTCCAAGCTCTCCGCCGACGCGGCGCTCGCAGGCGTGCGGCTCGCCAAGGCGCTCGGTGCGCGCGTGACCGCGCTCTTTGCCGCGCCGCCCGCCACGCCGATCGTCTACAAGGCGATGCTGCCGGTCGGATATGTCACGCCGCAGGAGCACAAGAAGATGACCGCGAAGGCCGCCGAGTCGTACCTCGGCGCCATCGAAAAGGCGGCTCGCACCGCAGGCGTGCGCTGCGAAGCGGTGACGGTCACAAGCGATTTCCCGGCCGATACGATCCTCGCCACCGCCCGCAAGCGCGGCTGCGACCTCGTCTTCATGGCATCGCACGGACGGCGCGGCCTGCGCGGCGCGCTCCTCGGCAGCGAGACCCAGAAGGTGCTCGCCGAAGGAAAGGTGCCGGTTCTCGTCTACCGGAAGGGCGGCTGACGCGTTACTCTTCGGTGTCGGCCCGCTGCGGCGGCGCAGCAAACGCCTCCTATGCGGAACGCGCGTGAATTCTTGACGACCATCAAGGCACGTTTGCGCGCGCCGTCATGACAATCACAGCGTCTTAAGGAGGAGTGACCCAATGAAGAAGTCAATCGTCGTAGGAGCGATCAGCGCGGCGTTCGCACTCGCCACGCCCTTCGCCGTAGCGCAGGGCTGGGAACCAACGAAAACCGTCGAGTTCATCGTCCCGGCAGGCACCGGCGGCGGCGCGGACCAGATGGCGCGCGCCATCCAGGGCATCGTCGCTAAACACGGCCTGATGAAGCAGTCGATGGTGGTGGTCAACAAGTCGGGCGGCGCCGGCGCCGAGGGGTTCCTCGACGTGAAAAACGCCAAGGGCGAGCCGCACAAGATCATCATCACCCTTTCCAACCTCTTCACGACGCCGCTCGCGACCGGCGTGCCGTTCAATTGGCGTGACCTCACGCCGGTGAAGATGATGGCGCTCGACCAGTTTGTCCTCTGGAACAACGCCGAGTCTCCCTACAAGACCGCCAAGGACTACGTCGACGCGGCGAAGAAGGCCGGCCCCGGCAAGTTCAAGATGGCCGGCACGGGCTCGCGCCAGGAAGACCAGATCATCACCGCGGCGATCGAGCAGGCGACGGGCGCGAAGTTCACCTACATTCCGTTCAAGGGCGGCGGCGACGTGGCGGTGCAGCTCGTGGGCAAGCACGTGGACTCGTCGGTGAACAACCCGATCGAGGCGGTGGCGCACTGGCGCGGCGGCAAGCTGAAGCCGCTCTGCGTGTTCGACCCGCAGCGCATGCCGCTCAAGGACAAGGTCACCTCGACGATGTCCTGGTCCGACATCCCGACCTGCAAGGAGCAGGGGCTGCCGGTGGACTACCTGATGCTGCGCGGGATCTTCATGTCCGGTGGCGTCTCCGAGGCGCAGGTGAACTACTACGTGCAGCTCCTGCGCAAGGTCCAGGCGACGCCGGAGTGGAAGCAGTTCATGCAGAACGGCGCATTCAACACCACGTCGCTCGAAGGCAAGCAGTTCGCCGACTGGGTGGCGAAGGAAGAGGCGCGCCATGTGGCTCTGATGAAGGCCGCGAAGTTCATCCACGGCCAGTAAGAGCCTGAACTGAACCGGACGGGGGCCGCTCAGGCCCCTGTCTCTTGCCAGGGAGCGGGGAATGGCGGAAAGCCCTCAGGGGAACGAGGCGGGCAGGGCGGCGCTTCGCCACAAGAGCGCCGAGATCGTCGTGGCGGTCCTGTTCATGGCGCTCGCCGCACTCGTGATGTGGGACAGCCGCCGCCTCGGCGCCCAGTGGGGTTTCGACGGGCCGCAGGCGGGGTACTTCCCGTTCTACATCGCCCTGATCATGTTCGTCTCGTCGCTGGCCAACCTGATTTTCGCGCTGCGCCCGACCTTCAAGGACGGCACGTTCGTGGAAGTCGGCCAGCTCCTCCTGGTGCTCAAGGTGCTCGTACCGGCGGGAATCTACGTCGCCACGATCGGCTGGATCGGCATCTACGTCGCCTCCACCATCTTCATCGGATTCTTCATGCGCTGGCTGGGCAAATACGTGTGGTGGAAGGTGGTTGCCGTGAGCGTCGCCACGAGCGTCGTGTTCTTTCTGATCTTCGAGGTGTGGTTCAAGGTGCCCTTGCCCAAGGGGCCGCTTGAGGCGGCGCTGGGGCTGCTCTAGCCATGGAAGAGATCAACTCGCTGCTCGGCGGCTTCGCGGTCGCCCTCACCTGGAAGAACCTGGCGCTGATGTTCCTCGGCGTCGTCCTGGGCGTGATCATCGGCGTGCTGCCCGGCCTGGGCGGGGCGAACGGAGTCGCCATCCTGCTGCCGCTCACCTTCACCATGGCGCAGGCCGAGGGCGGCACTACCTCCGCCATCATCCTGCTCTCCTGCATCTACTGGGGCGCCCTGTTCGGCGGCGCCATCACGTCGATCCTGTTCAACATTCCCGGGGAGCCCTGGTCGGTGGCGACTACCTTCGACGGCTACCCGCTCGCGCAGCAGGGCCGCGCGGGCAACGCGCTCGCCGCCGCCTTCACCTCGTCCTTCGTCGGCGCGCTGGTGGCGGTCATCCTGATCACCTTCCTTTCGCCGATCGTCGCCTCCTTCGCGCTCGAGTTCGGCGCGCCGGAGTTCTTCTCGGTCTACCTGCTCACGTTCTGCGCCTTCATCGGCATGAGCAAGGAGCCGCCGTTCAAGACGCTCGCCGCCATGATGCTGGGCTTCGCCCTCGCCGCCGTCGGCACCGACCCGGTGACGGGCGCGCTGCGCCTCACCTTCGGCTCGACCCACATGCTGGCCGGCTTCGACTTCCTCATCGCGGTCATCGGCCTGTTCGGCATCGGCGAGATCCTGCTCACGCTGGAAGAGGGCCTCGCCTTCCGCGGGGAGCGGGCGAAGCTCAACCTGCGCGTCGTCGTGGAGACCTGGAAGGAGCTGCCGCGCTACTGGCTCACCTCGGTGCGCTCCTCGATCGTCGGCTGCTTCATGGGCATCGTGCCGGGCGGGGCCACGCCGGCGTCGTTCATGGCGTACGGCGTAGCGCGCCGCTTCTCGCCGCGGGGCGAGAAGTTCGGTACCGGCCAGGTGGAGGGCGTGGTCGCGCCGGAGACCGCGGCGCACGCCGCCGGCACTTCCGCGCTGCTGCCGATGCTCACCCTCGGCGTTCCGGGCTCGCCGACCGCCGCGGTGCTGCTCGGCGGCCTGCTCATCTGGGGCCTGCAGCCTGGGCCGCTGCTCTTCGTCGAGCAGAAGGACTTCGTGTGGGGCCTGATCGCCAGCATGTACCTCGGCAACGTGGCCGGGCTGATCGTGGTGCTGACCTGCGTGCCGCTGTTCGCGGCGATCCTGCGCATTCCGTTCTCCGTCATCGCGCCGATCATCATCGTGATCTGCGCCATCGGCGCCTTCACGGTCCACAACGCGATCTTCGACGTCTGGATGATGGTGACTTTCGGCGTCGTGGGGTACGTCTTCAAGAAGCTCAACTATCCGCTCGCGCCCCTCGTGCTCGCGATCGTGCTCGGCGACCGGGCGGAATCGTCGTTCCGCCAGGCGATGCTCGTGTCGCAGGGCGAGATGGGCATCTTCTTCGCCAACAAGCTCGTCGGCGGTCTGACGACGCTCTCGATCCTGCTCCTGCTCTGGCCCCTGATCGCGTGGGGAATCCGCAAGGTGCGCGGGCGGGCGTAAAGGCGGCGGCTAGCCCAGTTTCTGCTTGAGGCGCGAGAGCGTTTCGGGCGTGAGGTTGAGGTACGCCGCCAGCTCCTTCTTCGGGATGCGCCCGGCGAGCTCCGGATGCTTGCGCTGGAAACGCAGCAGGCGCCCGGGCGCGTCGAGCAGGTGCAGCGTGATGGTGTGCGCCATCACCTCGGACATGAGCTTCATCACCTCGTACTCGAAGCGCTCCTTGACCTCGGAGTGCCGCTCGAGGAAGTCGGCCCAAAGGGGCATCGGCAGCTCGGCGGTGCGCACCTTGGTCACCGCGGCGATGGAGTAGGGAACCGGCGTGCGCAACCGCCAAGCCGCGTAGGAAGTGTCCATCTCGCCGTCCGCCGCGAAGCGCAGGATCATCTCGCGGCCCTCGGGGTTGGAGACCACGCGCTTCAGCATTCCCTCCAGGATGAAGAACTGCTCCATTTCCTCGTCGCCCTGGCGCACGAGGGGGTCGCCCTTGCGGTACTCGCCAATCACGAGCTGCGGCTCGAGCTCGGACCACTGGGCGGCGCTCATGCCCTGCAGGATGTGGTTCTGCCGCAGCTGCAAACGGATGCTGTTGCGCTGCGGGTGAGAGATGAGCGTCGTCATGAACTTGCCGGGCCGAATTCTAGACCCTTGACCTCAGTCAAGGCCCCTCCAGGAGCCCGTTTCCTACCATAGCGTCCCCCCAAGCAAGGTAGAGCCGCAACGGCAGGAGCGTGAACCCATGGGCACCGTCGAACCGCAAGTCGCCAGCGACGCGCAAACTCAACTTACCGACGGCTTCCAGATCGTCATCGATGCGCTCAAGCTGAACGGCCTCGACACGATCTACGGATTGCCGGGCATTCCCATCACCGACCTGACCCGGCGCGCCCAGGCCGCCGGCCTGCGCGTGCTCTCGTTCCGCCACGAGCAGAACGCCGGCTACGCCGCGTCGATCGCCGGCTTCCTGACCCAGAAGCCGGGCATCTGCCTCACGGTTTCGGCGCCGGGCTTCCTCAACGGTCTGAACGCGCTCGCGCACGCGACGGTGAACTGCTTCCCGATGATCCTGATCAGCGGCTCGAGCGAGCGCGAGATCGTCGACCTGCAGCAGGGGGACTACGAGGAAATGGACCAGCTGGCGGTCGCCAAGCCGGTCGCCAAGGCCGCCTATCGCGTGCTGCACGCCGAGGACATCGGCGTGGGCATCGCGCGCGCGATCCGCGCCGCCGTGTCGGGCCGACCGGGCGGCGTCTACCTCGACCTGCCGGCGAAGCTGTTCGCGCAGAGCATCGATGCGCAGGTCGCCAAGAAGACGCTCATCAAGGTCGTCGATCCGGCCCCGAAGCAGATTCCGGCCCCCGACGCGGTGAAGCGCGCGGTGGAGCTTCTCAAGTCGGCCCGCAAGCCGCTCATCATCCTGGGCAAAGGCGCCGCCTATGCGCAGGCCGACGCGGACATCAAGGCGCTGATCGAGAAGACCGGCATCCCGTACCTGCCGATGTCGATGGCGAAGGGCCTGCTGCCCGACACCCATGAGCAGTGCGCCTCCGCCGCCCGCTCGTTCGTGCTGCCCGGCGCCGACGTCGTGATGCTGATCGGCGCGCGCCTCAACTGGCTGCTCTCCCACGGCAAGGGCAAGACCTGGGGCGGCAAGGGCCTGAAGGACTGGGGCAGCCAGAAGTTCATCCAGATCGACATCTCGCCGCAGGAAGCCGACAGCAACGTGCGCATCGATGCGCCGCTGGTGGGAGATATCGGTTCCTGCGTCGCGGCGCTCCTCGATGAAATCAACCCGGGTTGGACGAAGCCGCCGGCCGAGTGGCTCGACGCCGTGACGGAGAAGAAGAAGGGCAACGTCGCCAAGATGGCCGAGACGCTGGCGAAGAACCCGTCGCCGATGAATTTCCACAGCGCGCTCGCCGTCGTGCGCGACATCGTGAAGGCGAACCCGGATGCGATGTTCGTGAACGAAGGGGCCAACGCGCTCGACTTTACGCGCAGCATCGTCGACATGTACAAGCCGAGGAAGCGGATCGACGTCGGCACCTGGGGCATCATGGGCATCGGCATGGGGTACTGCGTCGCCGCCGCGGTCGAGACCAAGCAGCAGGTCATCGCGATCGAGGGCGACAGCGCGTTCGGCTTCTCCGGCATGGAAGTCGAGACCATCTGCCGCTACAACCTGCCGGTTTGCATCGTGGTCCTGAACAACAACGGCGTCTACAAGGGCACCGATACCGACCCTACCGGCCGCGACCCGGCACCGACGGTGTTCGTGAAGAACGCGCGCTACGACAGGCTGATAGAGGCCTTCGGCGGGGTGGGCGCGAACGCGACCACGCCGGCCGAGCTGAGGAAGGCCATGGAGGAGGCGATCCGGTCGAGGAAGCCGACGCTGATCAACGCAGTCATTGACGAAACCGCGGGAACGGAGAGCGGCCGCATCACCAGCCTGAACCCGACCGCAAAAAAGAAATAGGGAAACCATGGAAGCGCTGAAAGGGGTCCGCATTCTGGACATGACGCACGTGCAGGCCGGGCCGACCTGCAGCCAGCTGCTCGCGTGGATGGGGGCCGACGTCATCAAGTTCGAGAATCCCCAGGGCGACGCGACGCGCGGCCAGTTGCGCGACGTTCCCAACGCCGACTCCCTCTATTTCACGATGCTCAACTGCAACAAGCGGTCGATCACCGTGAACATGAAGTCGGCCGAGGGGAAGCAGGTCTTCGTCGACCTGCTGAAGAAGTGCGACATCATCATGGAGAACTTCGGTCCGGGGGTGCTCGACCGCTTCGGATTCACCTGGGAGAAGATCCACGAGATCAACCCGAAGATCGTGATGGGCTCGATCAAGGGCTTCGGCTCCACGGGGCCGTACGCCGAGTTCAAGGCTTACGAGAACGTCGCCCAGGCGATGGGCGGCGCGATGAGCACCACCGGCGTGCCGGACGGGCCACCCTTCGTCACGGGCGCGCAGATCGGCGACTCGGGCACCGGCCTGCACCTCGCCATCGGCCTCCTTGCCGCGCTGCGCCAGGCGGAGCGCACTGGACAGGGCCAGTATGTCGAGGTCGCGATGATGGACGGGGTCATGAACCTCTGCCGCGTCAAGTTCCGCGACCACCAGCGCCTCACCCGCGGCGACCTGCCGGAGTATTCCGTCCCCACCTACAAGGGAATGGGGGAAGTCCCGCGGGCCGGCAACGACTCGGGCGGCGGGCAGCTCGGCAATGCGATCCATTGCAAGCCGCACGGCGCGAACGACTGGCTGTACATCGTCGTGCAGGAGGCGGTCTGGGTGCCGCTCGCGAAGCGCATCGGCCCGGACCTCGGCATTCCGGACCTCGCGACCGACGAACGCTTCGCCACGATCGCGGAGCGGCGCAAGAACCAGCAGCTCATGTGGACGCTGATCAACAAGTTCGCGGAGAAGTACACGAAGCGCGAGCTGATGGCGATCCTCAACCCGCTCGACGTGCCGTGCGGGCCGATCATGAGCACGCAGGACCTGGCGAACGACGAGCACGTGCGCGGGCGCGACATGTGGGTCGAGCTGGACCACCCGCAGCGCGGCAAGTGGTTCAACGTCGGCATGCCGATCAAGCTTTCGGCCTCACCTGCGGTCATCAAGCGCTCGCCGACGCTCGGCGAGCACACCCAGGAGGTGCTGAAGGAAGTCCTGGGCTATGACGATTCGAGGATCAACACCCTGAAAACCGCGGGGGCCTTTTCGGTACCCCCCAAGAAAGCCGCATGAAAATCGCGATCATCGGACAGCAGGACTTCGGCAAGGCGGTCCTCGAGGCGTTCCTGGCCCGGGGTGACCAGGTGGCGGCCGTGTTCTGCGCGCCTGAGAAAGAAGGTGGGCGGCCGGATGCACTGCGCGTGGCGGCGCAGCAGAAGGGGCTCAAGGTCCACCAGTTCAAGTCGCTCAAGGCGCCCGAAGCCGCCGAAGCGATGAAAGCGGCGGGGGCGGACATCGGCATCATGGCGTTCGTCCTGCAGTTCGCGCCGCAGGAGTTCGTGATGATTCCGAAACACGGCACGATCCAGTACCACCCGTCGCTGCTGCCGAAGTATCGCGGCCCGTCGTCGATCAACTGGCCAATCTCGCGCGGTGAAAAGGAAACCGGCCTGACCATCTTCCGCCCCACCGACGGCCTCGACGAGGGCGCGGTGATCCTGCAGAAGCGCACGCCTATCGCCGAGAACGACACCCTCGGCACCGTGTATTTCGACCGGCTGTTTCCCATGGGCGTGCAGGCCATGCTCGAAGCCGCCGACCTCGTGGTCGCGGGGAAGCACAAGGAAGTGGTGCAGGACGAATCGCAGGCTTCGTACGAGGGATGGTTCCGTGAGGCCGAGGCGAAGATCCACTGGGCCAATCACGTTGAGTCCATCCACAACCTCATCCGCGGGGCCGACCCGGCGCCGGGGGCGTGGACGATGCTCAACGGTGTCAAGCTGCAGCTTTTCGACAGCCGCAAGGAGCTCGTCCGCACCTTCGGCGCTGTCAAGGGCAAGATCGGCGAGGTGATTGAGGTGAAGGACGGCCGCCTCGTGATCACTGCCCAGGGCGGACGCATTCATGCCGGCAAAGGCAAACTCGGCGATGGCAAGAAGGTGTCGGCCGCGGAACTCGGCATCCAGCCCGGTACGGTCCTAGGCTCCTAAGGAACAACAGGGTTTGTAATTCCTGCCTGCCCGGCAGGCCGGCGCGCGTCCGTAAATATTTGACCCGGCTTATATTTCCCTGCAAAAATGCGGCTTAGGCTGCTGTTTTAGGGGAGTTTTTGCGTCCACGGCTCGCTCGGCTGCGCGGCGCAACAAAGGGGGACGAGCATGAAATCCGGGTTCTGGAAGACCGACTGGTTCTTCGGTCTGGCCGTCGTCGCGATCGTGCTCGTCTTTCACCAGGCGAGCAACCTGATCGTCAACCTCGAGCAGAAGGCCTACGACCTCGGCGTGCAGGCGACCTCGCGCGCGCCCTCGGACAAGGTCGCGGTGATAGCCATCGACGACGTGAGCATCGCGAACATCGGGCGCTGGCCATGGTCGCGCGACGTGCATGCAAAGATGACCGACCTCCTCGCCGCGGCGAGGGTCAAGGTCATCGGCAACACCGTGTTCTTCAGCGAGCCGCAGATCGACCCCGGATACGTGTACGTCACCAAGCTGCTCGACCTCGCGAGCAGGCCCGCCGAAGGACAGGCGGAGCCGAACCCGCAGCTGGCGCCGATGATCAGCGTGCTGAAGGAAGCGGAGCAGGCGCTCAACACGGATCGCAAGCTCGCGGAAAGCTACGCGAAGGCCGGCAACGTCGTCTTGCCGGTGTACCTCTCCATCGAAGTGCCGCGCGGCCGGCCGGACGGTGCGCTGCCCGACTACATCCTCAAGCACGCGATCGACGCGAAAGGCGAGTTCGGCGCGCTTCCCACCGCGCAGATCCAGTTGCCGATCGAGCCGCTGGCCCGCAACGCCGCTGCCTTCGGCCACCTCACGGCGAGCCCGGACATCGACGGCGGCGTGCGGACCGAGCCGCTCGTGCTGCGCCACTACGACCACCATTTCCCTTCGCTGTCGCTGATGCTCGCCGCCCGCAGCCTCAACCTCGGGCCGGCGGACGTGAAGATCCAGGTCGAGAACGTGTCCATCGGCAACCTGCGGATCGGCACGAATCCCGAGCTGAAGATGTTCACGTACTACTACAAGGACCGTGGCGGCCTGCCGGCCTTTCCGGTGGACTCCTTCTATGACGTCTACACCGGCAAGATCCCGGCTTCCAAGTACGCCGACAAGATCGTGATCATCGGCGCCACCGCGGCGGGCGTGGGGACGGCGCAGGTGACGCCGATCTCGCCGGCGATGTCGCCGGCGCTCACCCTTGCGCATTCCGTGTCGTCCATCCTCCAAGAGCATTTCTTCACCGCGCCATCCTGGGCTTATGGTGTGGAGCTGCTGATCGTGCTGCTCGTGGCGGTGTACCTCATTGCGCTCCTGCCGCGCCTCAAGGCCGGTCCGGCGCTTGCCGTATCAGCCGGCGTCTTTGTCGCCTTCCTTGCGGTGCACGTGGGGCTCATGAGCTCGGCCGGCATTTGGATGCAGCTCATGCTGCCCGCGACGCTTTTGCTCGTCGGGCATGCCGCGCTCATCTCCAAGCGCTTCATCGCCACGGAGCGAGGCAAGCTCAAGTCGGACGAAAGCTCCGCCGAGTCGAACCGCATGCTCGGCCTCGCGTACCAGGGCCAGGGGCAGCTCGATCTCGCGTGGGACAAGTTCCGTCAGGTGCCGCTCTCGGACGCGCTGCTCGACAACCTGTACAACCTCGCCCTCGACTTCGAGCGAAAGCGCCAGTTCAACAAGGCGGAGTCGGTGTTCCGGTACATGCACGGGTTCAACCCGAAGTTCCGCGACCTGGAACAGAAGCTCTCGCGCGCCAAGCAGCTCTCCGAGACCGTCATCCTCGGCGGATCGGGTGGCGGCAAGACGAACGCCAGCATCCTCGGCGCGGGGGCGGTCGAGAAGCCCATGCTGGGCCGCTACCAGGTGGAGAAGGAGCTCGGCAAGGGCGCGATGGGCGTCGTCTACCTTGGCAAGGATCCGAAGATCGGTCGGGTGGTGGCCATCAAGACGATGGCGCTGTCGCAGGAGTTCGAGGCGGAGGAGCTCGCCGAAGTGAAGGAGCGATTCTTCCGGGAGGCGGAAACGGCCGGGCGCCTTTCCCACCCGAACATCGTCACCATCTACGACGCCGGCGAGGAGCACGACCTTTGCTACATCGCGATGGAGCTGCTTAAGGGCGGCGACCTGGTCCCGTTCTCCAAGGCGGGTAACCTGCTGCCCGCGGAAAAGGCCGTCAGCATCATCGCCCGCGCGGCAGAAGCCCTGG